>JBEKPZ010000198.1:0-13789 GCA_049520215.1 Bryobacteraceae bacterium
CAACCGACTTTGCGGGCCTTTGGGCTTCTCTTCTACATGTTCCTAACTCCTGTAACTTGGCTGGTACCCTACGAAATCGTGGCGCCCCATCGAACGCCGAAGGTACGGTATTGAGCGCAAGACACGCGACTGGGCTGCGGCGTCGCGCTGAAGAACTTGCTGGCAGCGGTAACCGGCGACCCCGCACGCCACCAGCGCTCCGAGCAGGAGGGCCGCGCCGTGCAGGAACGCGTTGATCGCGTCTACCATTTCGCTGCCGGATCACCCTCGTACGGGAACGGTCGCGTGCCCGGCAGAGTTGTAAGAGTAGAAGCGGCACTCGAACCTGTTTGATCACTTCGACCCACTAAGGCAATCGGATGAAGCCGTTCGCTCCGGCACCGGCTTTCGCTCCGGCTTGGGCAAGCGGCTCCGGGACGTGCCACACATCACGACCACCCGGAAGCTGCGCGACCGCGCCATCATCGCGCAGTCGCCTTTTCAACGCTCCGGTGGTTTGCCGGCGGATCTTGACCAAGCACCTGCTTAGCTTCTTGTTGTAGCGGTTAGTATGATATCTTCACCTTCGCGGGAGGACTCGTCATGAAACGACTGACGCTGGCGCTGTTTACTCTGGGCCTAGTCACGGTAGCGGTTACATGTCTGGTGGCAGCGCGACAGCCTCCCAAGACCGCCGCCGAAAGGACGCCAGCGCTGGCCGCGCGCGCTGCGGTGGCCTTCGATATGTCCCCTCCGTTGGGCGCGATGGCGCAGTTTATCCCCGATAAATCGGTCGTCATTCACCACGCAGTGGAGAGCCCACCGGAACGGCAAGGAGCGATGGAAGGACCAGGCACGGGTTTGGGGACGACTCCGCCGATACCGCCAGCCGCGCGGGGCGGCCCCGGCGCGGCCCGAGCCAGCGACCGTGCAGCAAGGGCGGGCGGGCCCGCGCCGATTCCCCCTCCGCCGCCCGCGCCAGAGATCGACGCTGCAGGCGCCGCCGTCGAGCAGACGACCCAGGGCAGGCGTGCCGCGATTGAGCCGGTTGCCAGCTTTGACGGCCTGGGAGAGGGCTTTACGGGCCAGGAGTTCCCCGGGGCGGGCACCACAGCCGATGCCAACCGAAGCCGCGGCGGCGGGGGACATGGCGGCATTGACATCAGCCTGGCGGTCGGTCCCGACCATATCTTCGAGATCCTGGATGGCAACATGGCCGTCTTCACCAAGAAGGGTAAGAAGTACGACGCGACCGGCAAGCTGCTCTATGGCGCCGTACCCAACAACACCGTTTTTGCCGGCTTCGGCGTTCGCTGCGGCGTGAGCCACAACAGTGACTCCGTTGTGCGCTACGACCAACTGGCCAACCGCTGGCTGATCGTGGTCCCGGTCTTCGCGCGACCGCCAGACAACCCGCAAGGCCCCTATGCGATGTGCTATGCCGTGAGCGCGACCTCCGACCCGCTGGGGCCGTATTACCGTTATGAGTTCCAACAGACGCTGTTTCCAGACTATCCCCGTCCGGCGATCTGGCCCGACGGCTACTACAACCCCACCAGCACGAGCGACAACCTGCTGCCCGATGTAGTCACGCAGAAGCACGACTGCATCGCCGACCGCAACAAGATGCTCAAGGGTCTGCCGGCGACCGAACAGTGTGTGGTGATCGACGGGGGCGTCTTCATGTTGAACACCGACCTGGATGGCAAGCGGTTGCCGCCGGCGGGCGCGCCCAACATCATGATGTCGACGGGCGGCACGCAGCTCATGAAGATCTTTGAGGACGATGGCATATACTTCTACAAAGTGCACGTAGATTGGAGCGATGCCTCCAAGACCAGCGTCTCGCCGCCGCAGAAGATCGCGGTGGCCCCCTATCACTATCTCTGCGACGGCCAATTGAGCAGTTGCGTCTCGCAGCCGGGTACCGACCGGCGCCTCGATTCGCAAGGCGACAAGCTGATCCAGCGGCTGGTATACCGCAACTTCGGCGATCATGAGTCCATCCTGGCGGAGCATTCCGTTGCTACGGCTGCACACGGCGGCGGCGTGCGCTGGTACGAGTTCCGCCTGAACAAACAGCGCGACCCCGTTTTGTACCAGCAGGCGACATATGCCCCCGGCGGATTTTATCGTTGGCTGGGTAGCATGGCCATGGACCGCAAGGGTGACATCGGTATCGGCTATTCGTTCGGCGGCGATCCCAACTATCCCGGCCAGCGCTTCGCGGCGCGTAGGGCTAAGGACCCTAAGGGCCAACTCACCTTCCACGAGTCGGTGCTGGCTGAAGGCCAGGCCTCGCAAAAGGGCAGCCTGCGCTGGGAGGACTACACCAACATCATTGTCGATCCCTCCGACGACTGTACCTTTTGGTTCGTCGGGAACTACCTCAAAAGCGGCGCTGCCTCCTCGACTACGCGTGTCGGATCGTTTGTGCTACGCCACTGCCAGTGAGCCCGTGCGGATCGGGCTCGATGCTCGAATGGATCGGCAGCGACTGCGCGCCGAACTCGGAAGCCCGGTACGTTAATTCTGTCTTGTCTTCGAGTGGCCGGGCTGCCGGGCCCGGAACGAAGCGGTGCCCTTGCGCGGTGGCTAACGGACCAATGGCGGTCTGCGTCAAATCTGATCGCCGTCGTAACCCACTTCAGCGAAGACAGGCTCGGTTCACGTTGCACCGGCACGATTTCGCGGATAAGCAGTGGCCCCTGCACTCCAACCACCGGTGCACGTTTCCCGTCGCTGAGAGACTTCACTGTATATTCATGCATTTAAGGGCTGCTTGGCCCCCTCTCTTGGGGTTGCCAACCGGCTCACGGAACACTTACGGGCACTCTCGTAGCGGCTTCAGCCCCGGGCGTGCATACGACCCAGAGCGGCAGCCGCCGCGCCCCCTCTTCCAACGCGCTCACGTCCAGAAAGGCCGCGACTACTCAGCGTCAAGTCCGAACGGGACATCCACGGCCGTCATCGCTTCGACGGCTTTGCCGCCCATCGTGACCGGCTTGTACACGTAGTGCTTCACGGCATCCATGGCAGCCGGCACAAGCAGCGGGTGCCCACCGACGACCGTTATCTCCGCGACATGCCCATCCTTGCCGATGCGCACCTGCAGTTTCACCACACCTTGCACCCGCGCCATCTTGGCCAGCGGCGGATAGATGGGCGCTGGCGATTCCAGGAGCATACCAGCGGCGACTCCCGCGCCGATGCGCACCTGTGGGGCAGCCGGAGGCTGCGCAGAGGCAACTGGCAAGCCTCGCACACCTTCCATGAGATCGGCCCAGTCCCGACTCTGTGGTTCCAAAGTTTGCGCGTGCGTGACCAGATCGGTTGCAATCGTCTTTAGCGCGGCGAAATCCCAAACGTCGCCTGCTGCCACCAGCGCCTTCTGTGTGGCATCCTCGACGAAGTGGCGCGCTACCGCTCCAACCAGCGCAGCGTCGTTGGATTCCTGTAGCTCGCTTTTGATCTGGGCGGAGATGCGTGGGTCTCTCGCTCCGGTTGGCGGCGACCTCTTTTCGGTACTCAGCCACAGCAAGAACGAATAGAATCTCGCGAGCGGCTCGGTTCGGTGCGCGGGGTCCAGTTTTTGAGCGCGCTTCAGCAGGTCGATGGCTTCCGGGGTGCTGTCTAACATCGCGCGGGCTGCATTACCCAGCACCCGGACATCGTCGGGATGCAGGGCGACCTGTCCTAACCATCGGCGTCGGAGGTCCTCAAAGGTGTCGGTATCTCCTCCAGCGCGCCCGCCCGGAGAGACAGCCGCGAAGTAATAACCGTGGAGTACCGATTCCGGATGATGCTCGATCAGCCAAAGAACAAGGGGAACGCGCCGATCGTCCATGTTGTTGTTGAAATAGTACCGGAGCAATTTCGACCGAGTCGCCTCATCCTCCGGATTGGCGGCAAGCTGTTGCTCCATTTGCGCAGCTTGGTCGGCGGTAGTCGAATCCGGCCGCCCGCCGTCGGAACGATAACCAAACCATGTCGCATCGGCATTCCCCGTGGAAGGCTTCGCCTGCGCGCGCGCCACGCTTTGCAGGTCTACGGCCACGGAAATCCAGATCAGCAGGGCGGCGCTCGACAACAGCATGGCGCGGCCCAAGTTCCCCAGACGTCCCTCATTGGGTTTCGTGCGCGAGTCCATCACGCGCCGGATGCGCTTGGCTACCAGTTGCCCAGTCATCGCGGAAGCGTTCCAGATCAGCCGGCTGTTTTGCCCTTCCATGCGGGCGGCGACCTCGAGCAACACACGCGCATAGCTGCCTGAGTCGGGAGAAACGGCCAATGCCGCATCGTCCGCCGCATGTTCCGCAAGCACCGCCAGACGGCGTTCCAGCCACCAGGTGAGCGGGTGGAACCAGTATATGCATTTGTTTACGGCGGCAATGACGCTGATCGCCGGGTCGTAACGCCGCGCGTGCGCCAACTCGTGAGCCAGGACCAGCTTCATCTTCTCCGCCGGCCACTCGCGCCAGTCGCCGGGAAGGAGTACTCGCATGCGCGTCAAACCGATCGTGACGGGTACCCGCACCTGGTCCGACTCTGCGACGTCAACATCGACACCCGCCTCAATCGGGCGCGCACCACGCAGCAACCGCCGGGTCATCCACAGACCCGCCAACAGACGCACGGCTAACAGCACGACACCAGCGATGTACGCTATTGCGGCGTATGCGGGCCACTCCGGCCGGAAACCCGGCGGCTTGGTTCGCGCCGAGGGCGCGGGCGCCAACATGCCACCCGCATTGTCCGCCAACTGAGCGGCGGGCTGGGTGATCGTCGCGGCCGGCGCCGGCCGCTCGAACCTGTACACGTATGCGGCAGGGACGATCGGGCGCAGGACAGGCAACGCCAGCATTCCGATCACTACCAAAGTCCATATGGCGTGCTGCGCAGCCGAACGTCCGCGCAGAAAGAGAATTACTACGCTGGCCATCGCGGCGAGGGCCACCGCTCGTACTGAAGCATCGGCTATCCACTCGTACCAGGTCATTTTGTGTCACCTCCTACCGGCTTTTTTCTCGATATCGTCCGCCAGGCGCCGCAATTGTTTCGCGTCCAGCACGTCGTCATCCACCATCCCCGCAATCAGTTGTTCGGCCGATCCGGCGCAAAAACGTTCGATAATCTGCCGGACGGCCCTGATCGCCAAATTCCGCGGCTCGTCGACGCTCGAATACACGTACGTTCTCCCGTCAACTCCGTGTTTGAGGTGTCCCTTATTCTCCAGCCGCCCCAACAGGGTTCGGACGGTCGATTCCTGGAGCTTGCGCGTGGGCGCCAGATCCTGGCGGATCTGCTCCGCGGTCGCCGAGCGGCGGCTCCAGACGCTGGACATGACCGCCTGCTCCAGGTCGGTAAAGGGACTACGCAATGGTTTTTGTCTGCGACTCATTGTAGCGCTACAAAATGTAGCATAGAGCCGGAGAGGATGTCAATAGCGAAATAGCGAAATAGGGGGATCACTCGTAGCGCAGGGCTTCCACGGGATCGACCTTCGCCGCACGACGCGTCGGCGCCCAACACGCCAGCATCGCCACGCTCGCGAATAGCAACGCCACGCCAATCAACGTCACCGGATCGCCTGGTTCCACTTCAAACAGAAATGACCTGAGCACGCGGGACAACACCAGCGCGGCGGCCATGCCTGCAATCACACCGCCCGCGATCAATCGAAAACCCTCCCCGAAGATCAGGTTGCGGATGTCGCGCTGCTGCGCGCCTACCGCCGAGCGAATGGCGAGTTCGCGCCGGCGGGAGGCCACCGACAGCGAGAGCACGCCGTAGATGCCGACCAGCGTCAGCGCGCTCCCCACAACCGCAAACCCGGCGAGCAACTGCATCGCGAACGTGCGAGGCGCCAGCGAATCGCCGCGAATCTGTTCGAGTGTCCTGAGATTCTCGACGGCCACGGTGGGGTTCACGGCGCGCAACTCCCGTTGGACGGCGGCCATCACCGAGCGCGGGTCCGCCGCCGTGCGCACGACCAGATCCTTGGAAAACGCGCCTGCCTGCCAGAGGGAAAGATAAATCTCGGGACTGCCCGCGCGTGTCAGGTCGTCGGTGCGGCCATTGGCCACTACGCCAACGATTTCCGTGGAGGGATCCTTCGGCCCGCCCAACCAGAGTTTCTTCCCGATGGCCTGCGCGTGCCGAAAGTAGCGATCGGCCAGAGCCTGGTTCACGATGGCTACGCGGGGCGCTTTGCGGTCATCGGTGGAACGGAAAGCCCGCCCATCCAAAATGGGCAACCCCAAAAGCGTGAAGTAGTCCTCGGTGACGGACCGCAGCGGCACCGCAATGCGGTCGCTTTCTTTGCTGGGTGCGGGTTGCCCCTCGATATCGACCGTCGCGGGCCAATTGTTGCCGGTGAGCGGCACTCCCCAGGCAAAGGCCGCATACTGCACGCCGGGCAGCGCGGATACCCGCTCCAAAGCGCGGCGATGGTAATCGGCCCAGTTTCCTTGCACCGACGTGACGCTCATCGTCAATATATGTGAGATGTTGTAGCCCGATTGCACGTTTGAGATGTTCATCATGGTGCGAATCAGGAGGCCGGCGCCTACCAGCAACGCCAGGGTCAGCGCCGTTTGAACCAATGTTACGCCCTGGAGAAGCCGGCGTTCCCCGCGCCCCGCGCTGCTCTTGGGCCCGGCGCTCTTGAGTACCTGCATGGGATCGAGGCGTGAGGCGCGCAGCGCGGGAAAAAGCCCGGCAAGCAGCGCGGCTATGACTGCTGCGCCGAGACCAAAAGCCAGCACCGGCCAGCCTGTCGAAACCGCGTCCAGACGTGGGATGGCGTGTCCGCCAACCAGCTTGAACAAGTCGACGCCTCCCAGCGCCAGGCCCACGCCCAGCGCCCCGCCCAGGAGAGCCAGCAGCAGGCTCTCCGTAGCCACTTGCCGGAACAGCGCGACCCGGCCCACGCCCAGGGCGGTGCGCACGGCATATTCCTGCTGCCGTTGCAGCCCACGCACCAGCAGCAGGGCCGCGGCGTTTCCGCAGGCGATCAACAGCACCAGCGCGGCGGCGCCTAACAGCGGCAGCAGGATGCGGCTGCCGTCGCGATTCATGTCGGCGGTCAGGGAATGCACTTCCGGGGTGAAGCCTTCAAAGTCGTGTTCGGCTTGCGCCTGTCTGGCGGCAGCGACCTTGAGTTCACTTTGCGCTTGCCGGAGCGTGGTTCCGTCTTGCAACCGCCCCACCACATTCCAAAACGCCGCTTTCAGGTTCTCGGCCGGTTTGGAAGGCGCCGGAATCCAGAAATCGACCAGCGCGTTCACGTTGTAGTTCGGCTCCTGTGCATTTGTTGGCGACGGAAGAAAACGAACGCCGGGAGGCATCACCCCGATAACCTTGGGAGGCGTGTCCCAGCGGCTGATCCGGATGGTCTTGCCGATGATGTGCGGATCGCCGTTGAACTTGCGCTGCCACATTTCATAGCCGAGGACGATAACCGGCGCCGGTTTGGCTCCGGTTTCGGACTCCAGAAAAGTGCGCCCCATGACGGGTTGCAGTCCGAGCACGTGGAAATAGTCTCTGGTGACCCACATCCCTTCCATCGATACGCTGCCGTCGTTCAGGACCAGAAAGTTGAAGGACCAGTCATATGCGGCGATGGCCTCAAACGACTTCGCGTCCTTTTGCCATTCCAACCACTGCGCAGCGGGCCACCCGCGCGGATGCGCCATCTGCCGGCCGTCGGTGCGAGCGGTGGGAATCAGCACCAGCCGTTGCGGTTGCCGGTAAGGCGGCGGCGTCAGGAGGACGCCTCGGATCAGGCTGAAAACCGCCGAGGTCGCGCCGATACCGAGCGCCAGCGTAACCACGGCAATCAAAGTAAAGCCGGGCTGTTTGCGCAGCATGCGCAGGCCAATTCGCAGATCTTGAAGCATTTGGCGGTCCTCCGGTACTTTCCTTTGACGAATCGAATCCAGGCGGCGTTAGCAGCTCTGTCCCGGAAATTCAGATTCCGGCCTAACCTTGCATACACTCAGACGTCTGTATATTATGAAGTCTGAGTATGCCCAAAACCGACTCTCTCCAGGGATCGCTCGACCTGCTCGTTTTGAAGATCCTTTCGCGGCGGCCGCGGCTGCACGGCTACGCCATCATGACCGCCATCAAGGATGGGTCCGGCGAAGTGCTTCGCGCCGAGGAAGGCTCGCTCTATCCGGCGCTGCACCGCATGGAGGAAGCCGGCTGGATTCGCGCCGAATGGATCGTGAAAGACACCGGGCGGCGGGCCCGCATGTATGAACTGACGGCGGCGGGCAAGAAGCAGCTTTCCGCCGAAGAATCGCGCTGGCAGGCGGTGACTTCGGCCGTAAATCGCGTTCTCAGGACGGTTTGATATGTCGTTGTGGTCACGGATCGTAAATGTAGTTCGCGGCGACGGCTTGAGCCGCGAGATCGACGAAGAGCTGCAGTCGCATATCGCCGAAGCGATCGAGCAGGGCCGCGAGCCGTCCGAAGCGGGAGCGGCCTTCGGTTCCGCGCTGCGGCGGCGCGAAGAGAGCCGCGACATCCGGCTCCTCCCATGGCTCGACTCGTTGCGCGCCGATGCCGTCTTCGGCTGGCGCCAGCTCGCCAAGAAGAAGGTGACGTCTGCCGCGGCGATCCTGTCGCTGGCTCTGGCCATCGGAGCATGCACCGGGGCATTCCGGCTCATCGATGCCCTGCTTCTACGGCCCTTGCCGGTAGCCAATCCTGAACGGCTGTACGCTCTCGCCCGCGAAGCATTCTACGACGGCAAGATGCAATCGTTCGACCAATGGGCTTATCCGTCGTTCCAACTGATGCGCGCCGCCGCGAAGGATCAAGCTGAGTTGATAGCCGTCTCCTATGGGGACCGCACGGATCTCACATACAAGGCGGACTCCGAGATGGAGAAAGCCGTTGTGCAATATGTCTCCGGCTGGATGTTCGGCACGTTCGGCCTGCGTCCTGCCCTGGGGCGACTGCTCGCCGAAAACGACGATCTGAAGCCGCACGCCAGTCCGTACGCGGTGCTGTCCTACGACTATTGGAGGCGCCGCTTCGGCCAAGATCCGAAGGTAATCGGGCGTACCTTTCGCATGGGTGACGACCTTTACGAGATCGTCGGCGTCGGCCCGGCGCCCTTCACCGGGACGGAGACAGGCACCGTAACCGATGTATTCGTGCCCGCGATGATGCATCCGGGCGCCATCCACGACGACTGGACCTGGCACCGGACGTTGGCGCAACTGAAGGCGGGTGTGGCCGTCGGGCCGCTTCGCGCGAAACTCGATGCCACCTCGCACGCCTTCGAGGAGGAGAGGGCCAAGGGCTTCACCGGCATGAGCAAGGAATTCATTGACGCGTTCCTGGGCCAAAAGCTGGTGCTGGAGCCCGCGGCCGCCGGCGCCTCCAATCTGCAGAACGAGTACCACCGTTCCCTCATTGCGCTGGGCGTGCTGGTGGCGCTGGTGTTGCTGATTGCCTGCGCCAACGTCGCCAACCTGATGACGGCCCAGGCTGCGTCACGGGCGCGCGAGATGGCGCTGCGTGTATCGATTGGGGCGGGACGCCTGCGCCTGGTGCAACTGGTGCTCGTCGAGAGCGCCATTCTCGCACTGCTGGCGGGCGCGATGGGCGGCGTGTTTGCCTGGTGGTCTGCGCCGTTTGTCGTCAGTATGATCAATCCGCCGGACAATCCGGTGCGTTTGGACCTGCCGGCGGATTGGCGGGTGCTGGGATTCGGCCTGGCACTGACCCTGGGCGTGATGCTGTTGTTCGGTCTTATGCCCGCGCTGCGCGCTTCGGCAGTCAAGCCGGCCAGCGCGCTCAGAGGCGGAGAAGATCCGCACACACGGCGCCGCACCATGCACGCGCTGATTGCGGCGCAGGTGGCGTTTTGTTTTTTGATCTTGTTCGTGGCGGGGCTGTTTGCAGCCACCTTCGAGCGTTTGTCTGACCGGCCTACCGGATTCTCGGCTGACCGATTGCTGCTGCTGCACACGGTGGCGCAACGCGAAGAGGCCCCCGTGTTTTGGGACCAGGTGGCCGAACATCTGCGCACGGTTCCAGGCGTGGAGGCGGTCGCGCTGGCAGGGTGGCCGTTGCTCGACGGAAACGGCTGGAACGGTTTCATTTCGGTGAACGGAGCGCCTCCCGGCCCGGATCTCGCCTACTTCCTGGCCGTTTCGCCCGGTTGGGTAGGCACGATGAGAATTCCTTTCATCGACGGCAGAGACTTCCGTCCCGGCGAGACAGCTCCAGGCGTGGCGATTGTCAACGAAACCTTCGCCAAGGAGTTTTTCAAGGGCGAGAATCCCATTGGACAGTCGTTCGCGAAGACCGGCGAGCTTCCCTGCAAGGTGGTGGGTGTGGTCCGCGATGCGCCCTACCGCAACGTCCGCGAGCCTATTTTGCCCTCGGTCTACGTTCCGATTCGCAGGACCGACACGCATGGCGCAGTGGAGCCGATGCGCGGCGCCACCTTCATCGTGCGCACGGCCAGTGCGAACCCCATGGCGCTGGCGTCCATACTGCGCCGCGAAGTGCCCCGCGTGCGGCCCGAGTTTCGCGTCAACAACATCCGCACGCAGGCGGATCTGGTGCGGGCGCAAACCGTGCGCGAGCGTGTGCTGGCCATGCTGGCGCTGTTTTTCGCGGCGGTCGCATTGTTGCTGGCGGCCGTCGGCCTGTATGGCGTGCTGGACTATTCCGTGCTGCAACGGCGGCGCGAGATCGGCATTCGCATGGCCATCGGCGCGCCGGCCGGAAGCATCGCGGGCCTGGTGACGGTGGAGATCTTCGCCATGGTTCTGGTGGGGGCGCTCGCCGGCGTCGCGCTGGGGATGGCATCGGTGCGATACATCGAGGCGCTGCTCTATCATGTGAAGCCTGCCGAACCGGCTATGCTTCTGCTTCCGTCGTGCACGATTCTAGCGGCGGCGTTACTGGCCGCGCTGCCGGCGGTGTTCCACGCCGTGCGCATCGATCCGGTGGCGATGCTGCGTTCGGAATAAGGGTGATGGGATATGTCGTTGTGGTCACGCATCGCGAATGTGCTCCGTGGCGAGCGCCTGAGCCGCGAGATCGACGAAGAGCTCGCGTCTCACATCGAAGAGTCGATCGCGCAGGGCCGCGATCCCGCCGAAGCCCGCCAGGCGTTTGGTTCGACGCTGCGGCGGCGCGAAGAGAGTCGCGACATCCGGCTCATCCCGTGGCTCGATTCGCTGCGCGCGGACGCCCTCTTCGGCTGGCGCCAGTTCATGAAGCGCAAGGTGACCTCCGCCGCGGCCATCCTCTCGCTAGCCCTGGCGATCGGGGCCTGCGCGTCTGCCTTCCGGCTCATCGACGCTCTGCTGCTGCGGCCTTTGCCGGTAGCCTCGCCGGAACGTCTGTACGTTCTCGCCCGCCAGGGAATCAATCCGGGGGGCAACTTCTTCGTCAGCGAAAGTTCCGAGTATCCGTTATTCCGCCGGTTGCGCGCGGCCGTGAAGGATCAAGCCGAGTTGATCGCCATCTCGTATGCGGACCGCACGGATCTCACCTACGGCTCGGACGAGGAGATGGAGCGAGCCTGGCGGCAGTACGTCTCGGGCTGGATGTTCGACTCGTTCGGGTTGAAGCCCGCGGTAGGGCGGCTGTTCACGGCAGCCGACGATCTCACGCCGGGCGCGCATCCCTACTCCGTGCTCTCCTACGATTATTGGACGCGCCGCTTTGGCAACGACCCTAAGGCGATCGGGCGCACATTCCGTATCGGCAATGACCTCTTCGAGATCGTAGGCGTATCTCCAGAGGGTTTCACCGGCACCGAGACCGGCATGGCGATCGACGTCTTCCTTCCCACCATGATGCATCCGGGAGTCGCCAGTGCAGACTCCAGTTGGTTGCGTCCATTTGTGCGGCTCAGGCCGGGCGTGGCCGCCGAATCGGTTCGCGAACGCCTGGCTGCCGGGTTTCAAGCATGGCAGGAGGAGCGGGTCAAGGAATTCAGCGGCTGGCCTAAACAAAAGATCGAACACTTCCTCCATACGAAATTGCTCCTGGAGCCCGCGGCCTCCGGTATCTCCGGCCTGCAGAAGGAATATCGCACTGCGCTCGCTGCGTTGGGCGTGCTGGTCGCGCTGGTGCTATTGATTGCATGCGCCAACGTCGCCAACCTGATGACGGCTCAAGCCGCCGCGCGGGCTCGTGAGATGGCGCTCCGCGTCTCCATCGGCGCGGGCCGATGGCGCCTGGTGCAATTGGTGCTTGTGGAAAGCGCCATGCTCGCTTCCCTGGCGGCCGCCATCGGCGGGTTGTTCGCGTGGTGGTCCGCGCCGTTCGTCGCCGCCAGAATCAATCCGCCGGATAACCCTGTACGGCTGTTCCTCCCGGCCGACTGGCGGGTCGCGGCATTCGTCCTGGCGCTGACGCTGGGTGTCGCATGCCTCTTCGGGTTGGCCCCCGCGTTGCGCGTGTCGGCGATCCAGCCAGCCAGCGCGCTCAGAGGAGGCGACGACCCGCATGCGCGCCGCCGCACCATGCATGCGCTGATCGCGGCCCAGGTGGCGTTCTGTTTTGTTGTCCTATTCGTCGCCGGACTGTTTGTCACGACCTTCGACCGGCTGTCCCACCAGTCCACCGGCTTTTCTTCCGAACGGCTTCTCACGGTCGATGTGGTCGCGCGGCCACCGCAATCGCCGATCCTGTGGGACCAGGTGGCCGATCGTCTGCGGGATTTGCCCGGCGTCGAGAAGGTCGCGCTGGCAGGTTGGCCGCTGCTCAGCGGGAATGGCTGGAATGGCTTCGTCCTCATCGACGGCGTGTCGGCCGGCGACACTTTGGCGTATTTCCTGGGCGTCTCGCTTGGCTGGATCGAGACGATGAAGATTCCCCTGATCGACGGCCGGGACTTCCGCGCGGACGAAGCTTCTCCCCACGTCGCCATCGTCAATGCAGCTTTCGCCAAGGCGTACTTCAACGGTCGGAATCCCGTCGGCAAATGGTTTGAGAAACAAGGTGGGCCGGAGCGCTTTCAGATCGTGGGCCTGGTCCACGACGCGCGCTACCGCAACATGCGGGAGCCCGTCACGCCGACGGCGTATGTCCCCTTCGCGCAGGTCGATGCGAATGGTCGATTGCAGCCGCAGCCTGCGGGGACGTTCATCGTGCGCACTTCCAGTCGAAACCCGATGGCGCTCGAATCCATCCTGCGCCGCGAAGTTCCGCGGGCCCGGCCCGAGTTCCGCGTCAACAACATTCGCACGCAGGCGGATCTGGTGCGGGCGCAAACCGTGCGCGAGCGGCTGCTGGCTTTGCTGGCGCTGTTCTTCGCGGCGGTCGCGTTGTTGCTCGCGGCTGTGGGCCTATATGGCGTGCTCGACTATTCCGTGCTGCAGCGGCGGCGTGAGATCGGCATTCGCATAGCGATCGGTGCGCGGGCCGGAAGCATCGCCCGACTGGTGACGGTGGAGATCTTCGCCATGGTGTTGGTGGGGGCAATTGCGGGCGTCGCGTTGGGAATGGCATCGGTGCGATACATCGAGGCGCTGCTCTATCAAGTAACGCCTGGCGAGCCGGCTATGCTTTTGCTTCCGTCGTGCACGATTCTGGCGGCGGCGTTGCTGGCCGCGCTGCCGGCGGTGTTCCACGCCGTGCGCATCGATCCGGTGGCGATGCTGCGTTCGGAATAGGGGTGATGGGATATGTCGCTGTGGTCACGCATCGCAAATGTACTCCGTGGCGAGCGCCTGAGCCGCGAAATCGACGAAGAACTCGCGTCTCACATCGAAGAGTCGATCGCGCAGGGCCGCGATCCCGCCGAAGCCCGCCAGGCGTTTGGCTC
>JBEKPZ010000199.1:0-15750 GCA_049520215.1 Bryobacteraceae bacterium
CGATTCCCGTTAGCGCTACCCTATAATCAATAACTTATGGATGATTCGGTGCCACGCGGTGCCACGCGCTACGGTCCAGCTCATTGGACCTTCTCCGTGGCCAGCGTCCGGTGCTGTTCCTGGTACTGTTCCCACTTCTTCACAGCCTCGTCATCCTGTCCGTGGATTTCGTGCGAATAGATGTCGGCGGTTGTGCGTACAGATGAATGTCCTAGCCTCTTCGAGACCACCAGCAGCGGAACACCGCCGGCAATCATATGGCTGCCGTGCGCGTGCCGCAGGAGGTGTAGCGGTGCCCCCTTCGGCCTCTCGACATTCAGGCGCTTGAACAGCGCTGACACTGTGGCGGAGATTGAATCGGGCTTGAACGGAGAACCGTCGGGGTTTGCGAAGATCAAGTCCAGGTCGCCGCGGTAATCCGCGCCGAACTGCAGGTTGAACTCATCCTGACGCTTACGGTGCAGTTCGAGCTCCGCAAGAGCCGGCGCGGGCAAGCCAATCACCCGGATGTTCCCCGACTTGGTGGTCTTGAAAGTCAGACCGTTCTTTGTCTGGCCGAGCGAGCGCGCGATGGTAACGCGGCCGTTGTTGCTCTCGCTGGTAACGGATAGTGTGCACTCGCCCCATACTAACCGCGCCTACCGCTCGGCCCTCATCGACTTCCTGCTCTGGTGCCAGAAGTCGGGACCCGCGGCCTTCTCGAAGGTGCCGGTGCAGCAATACCGGGCCACCCTGGAGAACCGCAACCTGTTCGCGTCCAGCATCAAGGTGCGGATATCCGCCATCCGCCGCCTGGCGGCCGAAATGGCGGACAACGGTTTGCTGGATCCGCAGATCGCGCAGCACCAGTTTGTCACCGCTAATCCGGGCTCATTCTGAACGCCGCGCTCCGAGCCTGTTCACAACTGCTAATACGCTTTCTATCCCGCGGGATCCTCCGGCATCGCTTGAGCTGCGGCGTGAAGGACACATAAAATTGACAATCGCCATACTTGGGCGGTAACCTCCGGTTAAACCGTGCGATGACCCAGAGTTCTCTTCGCTCCCCGGTCCGAAGGTCGCTCCGGCCGGGCCGGGCCAATCTGTGTTGGGTGTCTCTATGGCTGGGGCTTACGCTGGCCGCGCAAACGTCCGCCACGCTGCAGCAGCTTGAATCCACTGCGCGGGAACGTCTCGCTGCGCAGGATGTCAATGGAGCGCTGGCGACATACGAAAAGCTGGCGGCACTGGCTCCTCGGTCCTCTGCTTACCAGGATGAGATCGGGTTTCTGCTGGCTGCCACAAACCGTTCTTCGGATGCCATCGCCCATTTTCAGCGCGCCACCGAACTGGACCCCAAGATGGCGCAGGCCTGGTATCACCTGGGGGTGGCGCTCTGGTTGACGCAACACCCCGAACCCGCCCTGCGCGCCTTACAAAAGGCAGTCGCGCTGGAGCCCGATCGCGGCGACTATCACTACCGCCTGGGCGCGGCGTACGCGCAAATCGCGCACTACCGGGCAGCCGTTCCGGAGTTGGCGCGGGCGAGCAGGCAACTGCCCACTCACGCCGAGGTCTGGGGAACGCTGGGCGACGTCTATCAACAACTAAGGCAGTACAAAGAAGCGCGGGATGCGTATCGGCAGGCCCTCCGATTGGATCCGAAGAACGACACAGTGCGCAACGGTTATGGCAACGCGCTGGTAAGATCGGGCGACCCCGCTGCCGGTCTGAAGGAATTCCGGGCGATCCTGGAGCACGACCCCGGTAATGTCCACGTGCAGGTCAATCTTGGCTATGCTTACATCGCTGCCGGAGACTTACAAGGCGCCATCAAACATCTTTCCGCGCTGACCCGGGAGCACCCGGATGACGCCGGCGCGCATTACGATCTGGGAATCGCATACAAACAGTCCGACGATCTGGCGCGTGCCAGAGCGGAACTGGAGCGGGCGGTAGCGCTCGCCCCGGCGCTGGCTGAAGCGCATTACAGTTTGGGTCTCACTTACATCGACGCCGGACTTCCGGACAAGGCCATCGAGCAACTGCGCGCCGCGGTGGCCCAGCGCCCCGAGTATAACGAAGCCTGGTACATCCTGGGCACGACTCTGAAGCAGCAGGGCGATACGGATGGGGCAATCGAAGCCTTGCGCCGATCGGTGGCGCTGGATGGCCTGAACGCGGCTGCCTGGAACAATCTGGGTCTGCTTCTGCGGCGGAAGGGCGACACGAGGAGCGGGAGAAAGAGAAAAAGCTCAGGCAGGGGAGTTAGGGGCGCCGGTCGAGACCCGGCGGCAGCCTGGGAGGTTGACCCACTCAAAACAGAATGCCGGCGACTTGTTCCGCTACTTTGCGAGCCTTATCGCGCAGGGCGCTTGTCTGTGCCGAACGATCGTTTGTGCCGATACGGATCAAGAAGACCCGGTCGCGCACCCTGCCCACAACCTGCTCAGCGAGTTGTCCGTCGCTACAGGCCAGCGCCTCGTTGCCAATGGCCTTTAGCGGCACGGCTGCGGAATGGCAGCGCGCCGCGTAAGCCGCAAAATCCTTGGCCGGGGAGGGCGTGGTTTCGACTTCGATACGAAGTTCGAACAGCAGAGATCCGTCTTGGCGGATGAATTCGCAGCTTCGATCGTCGCCGGCCGCGGCGCGCCTTGTGGGGGCCCGGGTGATGGGTCCGCCCAACACTCCTCCGGCTGTCGCCGCGTTCAGCCACGGGCAGGGTTCAGCGGCCTGGCCGATAAGCGGCAGGCAGGCTAGGGCAATCGGCAGAACTATGCGCATATTCTCAGACTCCCAGCTTGGCGGCCGGCTTCAACACCTCGCTGCTGAGAATCTTGCCGCCTTCCTGAATGACATACAGCCGATTGACATCCAGGTCCGCAAGCCGATCGACCTGGCCGCTCAGCCACTTGATCTCGACCAGATCCACTTTGGTTGCCCGATCGAGCCCGAAGTGCATGCGCATATCGTTTTGCGAAAAATAGCTGCCGCCGCTGCGCAACTCATCCATTTGCGCCAGAGGCTTCGGCGCATCGGGCTTGGTTTTGGCAGTCACCGTGACCCGGCTGCCGATGCCGCTGCGGTTCGATTTCACGCCGGACAGTTTGATCTTGATCCAGTTACGGTTCAGTGTGGAGTCACAGCGCAGAAGCTGCGGAATCGCGTTGACGCAGTTCACGGCCACGTCGATATCGCCGTCGTTGTCGTAGTCGCCGAAAGCGCACCCGCGCGCCGGCGCGTTCTCCAGAATCCCCGGCCCGCCTTTGTCACTGACATCTTCAAACCGCCCGTTCTGTAAGTTGCGATACAGATACTTGTGCTCGGCGTATTTCAAATCGGCATTGGACTTATCCACCTCCGGATAAACATGGCCGTTGGACATGAGAATGTCAAGCCATCCGTCGTTGTCCATATCGAAGAAGCCGACGCCCCATCCCAGCAGCCGCGTATTGACTCCCAGGCCGCTCGGATAAGTGCGGTCCTCGAAGTTGGCGTCGCCCAGGTTTGTATATAGCGAATCGGTGTCGCCGGCGAAATTTGTCTTGACCACGTCGAGGTTGCCGTCGCGATTGTAGTCGCCGATCGAGACGCCCATCCCCGCCTGCGGCTTCCCTTCCGGAGAAAGCGCGGCGCCGGCTTCGATGGCAATGTCTTTAAATGTGCCGTCCTTTTGGTTCAAGTAGAGTGAGGCGGTGCTGGAATCGTTGGCCACGTATATATCGGGCCAGCCGTCGTTGTCCAGGTCCGACGCGGCCACGCTCAAACCATAGGTGCCTTGAGTCTTCCACATGCCCGATTTCTCACTGACATCGGTGAACGTCCCGTTGCCGTTATTGTGGTACAGGATGTTCTTGCCGCCGGGCAGCCCTGGCGGTCCACAGGCCACCAGTAGTCCCTTGTAAGTGCAAGGCCCCGCCTCTGGCGGAGGCGCGGTCTTCAGGTCGAAATCGACGTAGTTGGCTACGAAGAGGTCAAGGTGGCCGTCGCGATCGTAGTCCACGAACGTGCAGCCGGTGTTCCAGCGTATCTTCGGGCCGGGCTGGCTCAGCCCCGCCTCCTTGGTCACGTCCGTGAAAGTGCCATTCCCATTATTCCGATAAAGCGAGTTTTGTCCGTAGTAAGTGACGAAGAGGTCGTCGTTGCCATCGTTATTGTAATCGCCCACGCAGCAGGCCTGTCCCCATCCCGTGCGGTGCTCCAGGCCGGACCCCTTGGTAACGTCCGTGAAGGAGCCGTCGCGATTGTTCCTGAAGAGATGGCAGCGCGGCTCTTTACCTGCCGGAAAACCTTCCAGGCGCCAGCCGTTCACCAGGAAAACATCCAGCCAGCCATCGTTGTCATAATCGTAGAAAGCCAGGCCGCAGCCGGTAGTTTCCAGAAGGTACCTATTCTTACCCTCGCCCCCGTAGATGGTTTTCACGGCCAATCCCGACTCTTTGACTACATCCTTGAAGCTGAGGCCGAGCGGCGTGCCCTCGATAGGTGACTTGGGTCCCGCGGGAGGCGGCATGGGTTTTGCGTCGTAACTGCGCTCGATCGGCCCAGGCAGTTTTTGCGCCATTGCCGCCAGCTCGGCAAACGGAAGCACCAGCGCGGACCGGCATAAGGACCGGACAAAGCGGCGCCGCGATGCAGGCATTTAGAATTGTCCTCCGCTGGAAACAACCGCCGCGGGCGGGATATCGGTATGCATATGCCAAGGCACGCTTTCAGTCGAAATCTCGGGATGTTTCCGCAGGAACTCTAGCGAGTAAGTTGGGGCGCCGGGGTCCACTTGCTTGGTTGCGAATAACGCCGCCTGCGCGGCGGCTTTTTCTTTCATTCCCATGCGGCGATATAGAACAGCCAGGTTGTAATGCGCGGCAAGGTCGTCGGGGTCGATCTTCTGCAGGGTTTCGAACTGCTCCACAGCCTCGTCGTAGCTGTGTCTCTGATAGTAGGCAATACCCAGCTCGCGCCGCGGATCGCGGGCTTGCGGATACTGAATCACGACTCTCTGCAGGTCGGCCACTTCCTCGTCGTAATGGCCTTCGCGCCTTTCGACGAGCGCGAGATAGTAAAGCGCGCGCGCGTTGTTTGGGCTGAGCGCCAGTGCTTGTTCCAGGTCGCTCCGCGCCTCGGAGTATTTTTCCCACTCGATATAGGTAAGGCCGATATTGATATGGCCGTCGGCATAATCCGGCCGCAGCTTTACGACTTGCTCGAAGGCGTGCATGGAATCGGCGTATTGGAGTTGATCCAAATAGGCGATGCCGAGATTGTTCCAGCGCATCCAGTCCGGGTTATCTTGCTTATCCGGGGGCGTGGCTGGGTTATCACCGATATTCAAGGTGCGCGTGCGGGAGGCCAGTTCCACGACCGGATACGCTGGGTGGTCATTTCCGAAAATGTTATTCAAATAACTCTGACGCAGGTGGCGATAATTCACGCGTGCCGTAACCGTCAGCGGGCCCGTTGCGCCGGCGGGTATTTGAAACTCATACCGCACCAGGGCGGAACGGCCGGACTGGATGGTGTTGTCGTAGGCGACCGAATGGATGGTCCAGACCTTATGATTGTCCACAAAGGTGCCATCCGTGTTTACGGGCCTGTTGGTGAAGCTGTGGGCCCGCTCGTCGAGCGAGCCGTCGGGCTTCAAGAAGCCGCTGTGATAAATCTCTTTTCCGGCGGCATCTTGCACCACAAACTCCACCCATGGCTCGTATAAGTCGCGCACTTCCGGAACCAGGGAGTGGCCAATGTTCTTGTTCTGTATCACCACCATCATTTGCACGATTTCATTCGGAGCAAGCTGGAACGGCGCCGAACCGAGAGGCGCGGTCATGGTCCCCTCGCCGGCCTTCTCGATCCCGAACAGATCGACGTTCAAGTACATCCCCGATTTCAGAAATTCTACGGTTTTCTGCAGTTGCTCGTCGAAGCCGTAATAAAACGGGACAGCCGTGTTGCCCGCCGGCCAGCGATGCGAGGCTAGCGTGCCATGCTTAGCGCCGTAGTCTTCGAGCTTCACTTTCGCCCGCGGCATGTGACAGTCCTGGCAGGTCGTGAATCCCGTGGAGTAGAAGGTGAGTGGATTGCGTTGCGAAAACTTCGAGTTCTGCCACTCATCATATACGGTGAAGGCACGGATGAACTTGTAATCGTTCAGCGTATCCGGCAGATTGGCTTTGTGACAGGCAGCGCAAAACTCCGGTGTGCGGTAGAACTGCTGCATGACTGCCCTGGAATGCCTGTCCGGGTGGCTCTTTATCTCTTCATCGGGCACCATGCCCGGAATGCGGTTGCCATCTTCATCGACCATCGCGGATGGGACTCCGAAGACGAAGCCGCCATTCCCGTTCGTCGATTGCAGTTGTTGAATCGAGTGACAAGTGGTGCAGGTGAGACCGTCTTCGTCGAAGCTGCGGTCCACTTGCGAGTCTTGCGTGAGCGCTCCCGAGAGCACTCCAATGGGGTTATGGCAGCTATCGCAGTGCCGCGTGAATTCGATGCCCTTGGTCCGCAGTAGAATATTGACGCTGGTCCGATAGAAGGGGGTGCGAAATGCGTTGGAGTGCAGCGCCTGGCGCCACTGGCTGTACGCTTCCTGATGACAGCGTCCGCAATAGGAAGCCGGCAGGAAGGCCTGCGGTTGAATGAAATCGTGGCCTTCAACGGCCGCGTTGCCCGGCGTCGAGATTTTGTCGCTCCCGAAGCGGAAATTATAGGTCGCGCGGATTTTGGCGTCGTAGGCCTTGCGGTCGGCGGTCCGATCCTCCTGCGCCCGGGATGTGACGAGCGAAACACTACACGCGCAGACGATAGCCACTATCGTAACGAGCCTGCACCTCGCCAACATGGGCCCCCCTTTCGTGCAATGGATCTGGGCATTAGTATAGCACTTTAGTTTTGGCGGTCAAGGCTATCAGCTGGCCCTGGCCGCCTGAAAAGGCGGCTGCGGCCAGGATTGGCCAATGCCACTTATTTCGTGCTGGACAAAACCCTGATGAAGCGCTAATCTAAAGCTGGGAGATTAACGCTGATCGTGTGCCGGATGTCGAACACAGGTGGGTTGGCCGTGTGTTTAGCGGAGATGAGTTCCGCTTGGTGCAACAGATTGTGGCCGACTACCCAGCATTGAGCGTGCATGAGCTGAGCTTGACCATCTGCGAGTTGTTGAACTGGAAACGACCGAACGGACGGTTAAAGGCGCATGAATGCCGTGCCTGGCTACAGCAATTGCATACGGCTGGCTGGTTGGCATTGCCGGCCTTGCAGCGCTGCGGTCCAAAGGGGCCGCAGCGCATTGCGGTCGGCGGGCCAACGGATCGGGAAACCGAGGTGTGCGGGCCGGCCAAAATGCTGGAACCGCTGCGGCTGGACTTGGTGGAGGCCGGCAGCCAGGACAGCGCCCGCTTCCGGACATGGATCGAGCACCACCATTATCTGGGCTACCGGGTACCGGTGGGAGCGAGTCTGCGCTACTTGGTGCGTTCGGTCAGCGGCCAGGTGTTGGCGTGTCTGCTCTGGTCATCGCCTGCCTGGAAGATGGCACCACGGGACGGTTGGATCGGTTGGAGCGCCGCGCAGCGGGAGCAAAATCTGCAGTACATCGTCCATAACAGCCGATTTTTGATTTTGCCGTGGGTACGGGTGAGCGGTTTGGCCAGCAAGATTCTGTCGCGCTGTGCGCGTCAGTTGCCCAAGGACTGGCAACGGTGTTACGGCTATCGGCCCATGTTGCTGGAAACTTTGGTGGACGGGGCCCGCTTCGCCGGCACCAGCTATCGGGCCGCCAATTGGATTTTGCTGGGGCAGACGACGGGGCGCGGGCGAATGGACCGGCAACGGCAGGCCGCGGTGAGACGGAAGGACATCTACGTGTATCCGTTGGGCCGGCATGTGCAACATGATCTGCAAACAACAGAAGCCCCGCTGAGCTTGGCCGAAATGCGCTACCGCCGTAGCGCGGAAGACGGAGTTCTTTTCGCTGGACAAAACAAAACTTTTCATTTATGTTAATGAGTGGAACTTCCTTCCAGCGAGGCCCTACGCGAACGCTATCGGACGCTGGTTCCGGCAGCCTTCTTCCAGGAACTGGAGCGAGAATGTCAGTGTTCTGAGCGGGGAATCTACGTCCCGCAGGTAGTGATCTGGCTGATGTTGCGGCAGCAACTGTTCGGCCATGGAACCTTAGCCGAGGCGGTCCAGCAGGTGGTGCTCGGCCAGCCCGGCAGCTTGCTGCCGAAGCACAAACGCGTCCGCGAGGGAACGGTATCGAGCCGTACCGGTGCTTACAGCCAGGCCCGCAAGCGACTGCCCGTGGCCTTGCTCGAAAGGGTAGCCCAGCGCATCGTCGAGGAAACCTGGAAGCCCCCTCAGGACGCCGCGCGGGCCGCCGGCGTCTATTTGATGGACGGCTCGGGCCTGGTGCTGCCGCACACACCGGAACTGGCACGGGAATTCCCCCCGGCCACCAATCAGCACGGTGTTTCGCACTGGCCCGTGATGCGGATCGTAGTAGCGCATCATTTGGTCAGCGGCGCAGCCGTGCAGCCCTGCTGGGGCCCCATGTTCGGGAAAAAAGCGGTCAGTGAACAAAGCTTGAGCGAGCAACTGTTCCAGCGCCTCCCCCGCCAATCGACGGTAGTAGCCGACCGCAATTTCGGGGTTTTCTCGGTGGCCTTCGCCGCCCACGGCCAAGGGCACTGTGTAGTGGTGCGGATGACCAAAGCACGTGCCCAGCGAGTCATGGGCGGCTCTTTGCCCAAAAGAAAAACCGATAGTCCCGTGGAGTGGAAGCCCAGCCGCGACGATCGTCGCGCTCATCCAACCATCCCGCCGGACGCCTGCCTGCGCGGTCGATTGATTATCCGTCACCTCAAACGCCACGGCCAAATGATGGTCCTGTATCTGTTCACGACCGCGCAACTGCCGGCCAACGAGATCGTCGAACTCTACGGGCGCCGCTGGAACATTGAGACGGATCTGCGCAGCCTGAAGCAGATGGTGCGATGGGGACAAGTGCGCTCGCTGAGCACGGATGGTGACCAAGGAACTGATTAGCGGCGTCATGGCCTATAATCTGGTTCGAACCGTACAGTTGTCCGCCGCCCAATTGGCCGGTATCGATCCCCGCCAGTTGAGCTTCTCGAAGGTGCAGACCGTTGTCAACGTCTGGTTCCCGGCCCTGATGGATGCCCGCAGCCCAGAACAGTTCTCTAGCCTGTTCGCTCGCATGCTCACCGCTGCGGCCCAAGCCAGACTACCAAAACAGCACCGCCGCCGCCCCTACCCGCGAGCCATCTGGGGCCGACCGCAAGAATGGCCCCGCCGAACCGTAGGCAACAAACCACGCCATGTCACCGGAGGAAAATAAGTGGCATTGGCCAGGATTGCCCGCCCCACAATTGGTAGCGGTTCTTAGTACTTTACGCCCGTGGCCCGCCCCTGCGATTCGCCGCGCAGCCACACGAAGACCGGGGCGTGCGGCGCGGGCGCCGGCCACGGCAATTCGATCTTCAGCGATTGCTTCTGCGGTTCGCCGGCGATCGTGTCGGGAATGGACTCGACCGGCAAGCCGTGCTGTGCATCCCAGCCGGTCTTTTCGATAGTATCCAGATCCTCGCCTTGGAGCGTGCCAGCATAAACGGCATCGCCGAGTTTCTGATCGGTCAGCACGAACTGTTCGATGCGCGGCACACGAAGCACGCGGCCCAGCGGGTACGCGTCGCTGGTTCCTTCCGGCGACGTTACGCGAGCTTCCAGCCGGCACCCCGAGCGTCCCACCGTGCCCGGGTCCAGGGATAAGAAGAGAACGCCTTCTCCCGCCAGGTCCAGGCGCGCGCCGCCGGTCCGGTCGCCCGCCGCCAGACGCAGCCTTTGGCGCAACGAGCCCGGATCGGTGCACGTTACATCCACGGCCGGCGCCTGGCCCGCGTGGGCGACAGCCAGGGCAAAGCTGGCGGTTACTGCGGCGGGGATCTCGTCGTCGTTCAGAGTCAGGCCGAAATTCTGCGGGTAAGACTTGCGCACGGACGCGATGCGCGGACGCGGCCCCCGAATCTCGATCGCATCGGTCACGGTAAGGGCCGCCTCGATCCCCTGCACCTTCATGCGCAAGTCGAACCGCTCGTCTTTACAGGCTTTGGAACCCAATTTGATGGTAGCCTCGCGCGTGTCCGCCGGGTGCGAAGGCGGCGCCAAATCGATTGCGCCGGCTTCCGTCGAGAGCTTTTCAATGCGCTCCAGGCCGCTGCCGCGTAACAGAAGCTTCTGGCCGGTCTCATCCAGATTGGGCCGCAGCGGCAGGTCCTCAAGCTTGGGGTTCGGGGGCCATACCGTGACCGGAATCGGATGGGAAACACCGTCCGATTGCGCCAGGAGCAATCGGTATGCGCCCGGCTTGAGACCGTTGGTATCCAGCTCCGCGCCGGCGGACTCCTGATCGCCTCCGCGCTTTCCATGCGGCAGCGTGAAAGACATCTTCACGGGAGCGCCCGCATGCGGACCGGTCTGTTCCAGTTCCGCTTTTTCGACGAATTCGAAATCCACGCCTTCGAGCTTCAGCGGAACGGCGCCGCTGCCCTCCACCAGCCGGTCGCGCGAATCGGCAGCCAGCTTGGCCAGCTTCAGGTCTCCGTAAGGATGCAGGTAGACATCGCCCGCCACCGGCACGCTGTCCCAATCCCAGGACGCCTTCAGCCGGTATTCGCCCGGCGCAGCCTTGGTCTTGCTCAGGTCGAGCTGAATCTCGCCGTCTTTCTCCACCGTCGCCGGCACTCGGAGCGATGCGCCGCCGTTCACCGGCGCCAGTTGCCAGTCGCGCAGCCGCGCGATGGCTTTGGAACCCTCATCCGCATGCACCGCGACCACGGACTTCGCGCCGATCGGGAGGTGCGCGGGAGTGGCCAGGGTGAGCTTGGGTTCCTTCAGGCCGGGCAGCCGGTGCGCCCAAAGGTAGGCAATGCGAGTATGGGCTTTCGCAGTCTGGCTCTTGGCGCACAGCGCGACGCTGCCCGAGAGAGCAGTCTCGGCCGGCTGAACAAGGCTGGACTGGAATTCCGTCTCGGGAAACAGCATGGTGTGCATGTTCTGAAAGAGCGCAACGCCTCCGGCCGCCAAGCCCACCCCGTTGCCAAAGAACAAGCCCGCCACAGCGGTGGCCAGCCCCGCGGATTGCTGCACCACCGCGCTGTTCGACGCGGTGAGCGGGTCCATTGCGCTCATGGACGGCAGCAACGTGTGCAACAGAGTGGCTGCCTGCTGGCCGGTGGCGCTGTGTGTGTCGATCTGGGGCATGGACACGCCGGATTTGGCTGAGAAGCCGGCCAGCGCCGCGGAAACCGGGGCTCCGGAGCTTTCGGACTGCTGCAGTTCCTGGATCAGCGCGCTCACCTGGGCGGTCTGATCGGCGTAGTCCGCCAACTGCGAGAGGACCTCGTCGTTCTTCTGCATCAAGGACTTCACCTTGCGCATGCTGAGTCCTTGCGGACCGTAAACCAGCGCCACTATGGAAGCATCGCGCGGCAGGACCCATGCCGTCGACTTGGCCGCGGGCGCGGGTTTGAGCGCTTCCAGCGGAGCCTGCGAGTTGGCGGGCGGCGCCAGCAGCACGGCGATTTCGGCCTTGTCCCTCTCTGCGGGAGGGATGTGCACGGGTTCATACAGCAGACTCTGCCCTTGATGCAGCGCGTTCACCTCGCTGAGGGGCAGGGCTACGCCTCCCTTTGCAGGCGTCACGGCTAGCTTGAAAGTCGCCAGCGACTGGCTACCCACGCATGCACGCGGCGTGGCAGCCAGGCAGGGGAGGGCGAGAAGGAAGACAATTCCACGAAAGCGGGGCATCACAACTTAGATGACGTATGGGTACTGGAAAAAGGCGACAACAGAATGAGCGGGGCTCAAGCCCCGCGCGGGCTGAAGCCCGCCCTCCAACTCGTTTGCTAGGATAAAAGGATGCAGTTCCCCCGCCTTTTCCTCGTGCGTCAGCATTTTCCGGACCACCGCATCCCCGACGTGGCCGCCGAAGTCCAGCGCCAGCTTCACGACTCCGGATTCGCTGCGCGCCTGAAACCCGGAGCGCGCGTGGCCATCGGCGTGGGCAGCCGCGGCATCGCCAATATGGCCTCCATCACACGCGCCGCCGCCCAATACTGGAAATCGCAGGGCATGCACCCCTTCGTCTTCCCGGCCATGGGCAGTCACGGTGCAGCCACCGCCGAGGGCCAGGCAGACGTGCTGGCGCATTACGGCATCATCGAGCAAACCATCGGCTGCCCGGTGCGCAGTTCGCTCGACGTCGTGCCGCTGGGCAAAACGCCGCAAGGCATCCAAACCTACATGGACCGCAACGCCTATGAAAGCGATGGTGTGATGCTGGCCGGCCGCGTGAAGTGGCACACCGATTTCAACGGCAAGATCGAAAGCGGCCTTTTTAAGATGATCGCCATCGGTCTCGGCAAGTTCGCCGGCGCGCAGCACTATCACACCTATGCTTACAAGCTGGGTCTGGAAAGCACCGTCCGTGCCATCGGCCGCACGGTGCTTGAGAGCGGCAAGATCCTGGGCGGCCTGGCAATCCTGGAAGACGCCAATCACAATACGGCAAAGCTGGAAGCGGTGCCGGCGGAAGGCATGGAACAGCGCGAGGAAGAACTGCTGGTGCTGGCCAAATCCTGGATGGGCCGCATTCCCATGGACCTCGATCTCCTCATCGTCGACGAAATCGGCAAGAACGTCAGCGGCGCCGGGATGGACACCAAGGTGGTGAACCGCAGCGTGCTGGGCGACTACAATCCATGGCCGGACGCGCCGCGCATCGAGCGCATCTTCGTGCGCGATCTGAGCGATCTCACTTACAACAGCGCGGTCGGCATCGGCATGGCCGACATCACCACCGACCGCCTGGTGAATCGCATCGACTGGGCGTCTACGCGCGTCAATTCCCTGACCGCCTCTACGCCCTCGGCCATCCGCACGCCGATTCATTTCCCTAGCGACCGCGAGTGCCTGGAAGCCATCGCCCCCACGGTCGGCAAGTTCGATATACGCGAAGTCACAATCGGGTGGATCCGCAACAGTCTGGAACTTTCGCAATTCGCCATGAGCGAAAACCTGCGCCCGTCGATTGAGCGCAACCCCATGCTCGAAATCGTCTCCCCGGAACGGGAAATCGAATTCGATGCCGCCGGTAACCTCGTGCCCCCCGATGCCGCGCCGGCCCACGAGCCAGCCGAGCCGGCCCTGGTGTCGTCGCATAGCTAAAAATACCCGCTCGCCTGTATATCCTTCCGCGCGCTGCCGTCCTATCCTGGAATCAGTTGGATGCCTGGAAGCCGCTGGACCAAACCGCAAATAGAGTCGCTCGTCGATCAGATCGTTCACCTGAGTAAGCCGCTGCCGCAAATCGACATTCCCGGCAAAACACGCGCGGCCATCAACAACCAGCGCAAAAGACTGCAACGCGCCGGCGTTCTCAACGGCTCTTTCGCGGGCCGTGCAGTGCGGCCTTGGACCTTCCCCGAGCTCAAGAGGCTCACCGCCTTCACCGCGGAATACGGCTTCAGCGCGTCGTTCATCGCCCAAATGGGCCTGTTGCCCGGACGCAGCAAGGATTCCATCAGCAAGATGATGGGGCGGCACGGCCTCGGCAATCCGGCGATTAAGGAACGCGCCCGCCAGGCCTGCCGTTTGGATCCGCCGCGCCGTGCAGAATTCCAGCGCTTCCTGCTCGGCGAGGGGCGATTGCTCCCGAGCATCGTAATCGCGCGGCAGTGGGGACTGGCACAGAAGACCGTTACTGCATACCGGCGCAGGCTCGGAATCCAACTCTCGTGGCGGGAAGCGCGGTCCTCCGACGAATACCGGCGCCAGCAGCGCAAACGCGCCGCGGCCTTTGTCGCGCACACCCGCGAGCGGTGGAGGCAATGGCGCGAGCGCAAGATGCTGGGCTGGGAAAAATTACGGCAGCAAATGTCCCAACGCGCCGATTGTCCGTCGGCGCGCGTGTGCCAGGCCTGCGGCGAGCAATGGTACGCCGCGCGCGAATTCTTTCACGTGCGCACGCGCCGCTCGCCCGCCGGCGTGAAAACCAGCTACTGCCGCATCTGCCGCCTGTGCCGGGCCGAGCAGCGGCGAGACCCGGCCGCGAAGTCCGTGCGGCGATTAGGGCGCTTATTCACCGCACAGTATGCGGTGAATAGTTGTTGTTTGCGGTGAATAAATGCTATAATCTCCGCATAGGCTGCGGAGAATGTACATTCACCAGATCCCTGAATGGCCCCGCTTCGAGTGGCGCCAGGAGCGCCTCGCCCAACCTCTCGCCGGCGTCCGGTACCGGCAGGGCCGGATGATCGGCCATATGGAGGCGCTTGGCTTTGAGCTCCGACAGGAGGCCGTCCTCCACACCCTCTCCGAAGATGTGCTCAAGAGTACTGAGATCGAAGGCGAAAAGCTGGACGCGGCACAAGTCCGCTCCTCCATCGCCCGCCGCCTGGGCATCGACATTGGCGCTCTCAAACCCGCCGACCGCGCTGTCGAAGGCGTGGTGGAAATGATGCTCGACGCCACAGGCAATTATGACGAGCCGCTCACGGCCGAAAGGTTGTTTGGCTGGCATGCGTCCCTGTTTCCAACGGGCCGCAGCGGTTTGATCCGGATCACGGCCGGCGCCTGGCGCAACGACGGGACCGGCCCTATGCAGGTAGTCTCCGGCCCGATAGGCAGGGAGCACGTCCATTTCAAAGCACCGCCGGCTGCCCGCCTGCGCCGCGAAATGCGGATGTTCCTCGACTGGTTCAACAAGACCGCCACCGTCGACCCCGTGTTGAAGGCCGCTCAAGCGCACCTCTGGTTCGTGACCATCCACCCGTTCGACGACGGCAACGGCCGCATGGCGCGCGCCATCGCCGATATGTCCCTGGCACGCTCCGAAAACAGCCCGCAGCGCTTCTACAGCATGTCGGCCCAGATCCAGCAGGAGCGCGCCGCTTATTACAATGCCCTGGAACGAACGCAGAAGGGAACCCTCGATATCACCCCCTGGATGGAGTGGTTTCTCGGCTGCCTGGGGCGCGCCATCGACGGCGCTCAGACCACGCTCGCCGCCATCCTCGCCAAAGCGCGCTTCTGGGACGCGATTGCCGGCGTCGCCATCAACGAGCGCCAGCGCCTGGTCCTCAACCGCCTGCTGGATGGCTTCGAGGGCAAGCTCACCACATCGAAATATGCGAAGCTCGCCAAATGTTCCCAGGACACCGCCCTGCGCGACATTCTGGCGCTCGCCGAACACGGCATTCTCATCCGCGGTACCGAACGTGGGCGCAGCACCAGCTATGCACTGGCGGACGTTTCAGCGGCCTAGCAGGATTCTGAAAAAGGCTCTCACAGGCTGAAGCCTGTGCCACCAACCAGAATCCCCAGGTTGCGGCCCACACGCGCAAATACCTCCAGCGCGCGGTCCAGGTCCTCGCGGGTGTGCGTCGCGGTGACGATGGTGCGCACCCGCGCCCTACCTTCCGGCACCGTCGGAAACCCGATGCCGGTCGCCAGCACGCCATTCTCGAACAGCGCCGCCGAGAGCGCGTGTGCCGTGCGCGCCTCCCCCACAATCACCGGCGTGATGGGCGTTTCGCTGACTCCGGTGTTGAACCCCGCCGCGCGCAGCCCCTGCTTGAAATAGCGCGTGTTGTCCCACAGTTTCTGAATGCGTTCCGGCTCTTCTTCCAGCACATCGAACGCGGCCATGCAGGCAGCCGCCACCGCCGGCGGATGCGAAGTCGAAAACAG
>JBEKPZ010000200.1:0-15340 GCA_049520215.1 Bryobacteraceae bacterium
ACTTGAAGAATCCGGTGGACGCCGCGCAAATGGTTCAGGCGGAGATCACCGCCGTCCAGAACTACCTGCAGACGGCGACCGTGTCCCCCATCCCCAAACTAGGCGCCGGCTTTGGCAGTTGGGCGGCGGCTTACGGGTCGGCCAGCCTGATAAACTATATGGACGCCTACACTGCCCTGCCCCTGGACTATATCGATTTCCACCTGCTTCCGGTCAACACGGTCAATAGGACCAATTTCCTCACCAACACGCTGACCATCGCCAGCATGGCCGCGGCCGCCGGCAAGCCCGTCGCCATCAGCCAGGCCTGGATGCAGAAGGAGACGGCCCTAGAAGTCACTAGTATGAATATCGACGCGGTGCGCGCCCGCGGGCCTTTCAGCTTCTGGGCGCCCCTGGACGCCTATTTCATGCAGACCGCGCAAGCTCTGGCGAACTACACGAACATGCTCTATCTCGGGCCGCAAATGCCGATCTACATGTTCGCCTACCAGACCCAACTGCACCTGCACCACCGCGAGTTGTTCGGATTACGACATCATCCAGACCGAGAACACGCTGGCGGGTTTGGCCGATCAGCAGAGCGTGTACACGGCTGGCGCGGTAAGTTACTACAATCAATTGGTCGTCAAGCCCGACACCGTTCCACCAACCGTACCGGCCAACCTGACCGGCATCCCCGGCTACACCTCGGCGAAGCTTGCTTGGACCGCTTCCAGCGACAACATCGGGGTAGCCGGCTACAACGTGTATCGCTGCACTGCGCCCGCGGCCGGCCAACCCTGCACCGGAGTCTGGATCGCCAATACGACTCTGCCGTCTTTCAACGACTCGTCACTGACAAGTAATACGTACTATAACTACCAGGTTCAAGCCTTCGATTTTGCCAACAACAATTCGCCGCTGACGCCAACGTTGAGTGTGCTGACATACAGAACCACGGCGGACTCCGCAACGAATCTGGTAGCCACGCCGATTTCGGCCCAGGAAATCGACTTGAGCTGGTCTCCTCCCGCCAACGCCACAGGGCTGGGCGAGTATCTCATTTTTGGAGGAACCTCGGCGGCAAATCTCCAGCAGATCGCCGTCAGGCCGTCCACCCAGACTACTTACAGAGATTTGCTTCTGGCCCCCGGGACGACTTATTACTACGGCATCGTGGCCGTGGAAGAGGGGATTGACGCGGCCATGTCTAACATGGCTTCTGCCGCTACCCTGCCGCTGCCCAACCCGCCCAGCAGTGTAGCCGGGACGCCCGCCCCCACGGCGGTCGCTCTTACCTGGCAGGAGATCCTCCCACCCAATGGCTTGCCAATCGGTTTCTACCAGATCTTCGAGGGTGTCACCCCCGGCAACATGACCAACATCGGTTCCACGACGGCCACCACCTACACGGCGGCGTCCCTGAGCCCCAATACCACTTACTATTTCGAGGTTGTGGCGGTGGACACGGGCCACGACGATTCGGCGCCATCCGGCCAGATACCAGTCACTACTTCTCCGCTGCCCGCCGCGCCGGTCAATCTCGCGGCCACGGCAAACTCCACCACGGTCGTGCTGACCTGGTCCGAAAACATCCCGACCAACGGTCTGCCGATTGCGTTCTACAACATCTTCCGGGGAACGTCGCCCACCGGCCTGACCCAACTGACCTCCCGGAATACGTCTCCATTCGCCGATACCGTCTTTTCTCCGGGTGTCACCTACTACTACGCGGTCGAAGCGGTTGACACCGGCCATGACGTGTCGTCCATGTCGGCGACGGCGCAGGTCGCGACGCCCGCGGTGCCCGCCGCGCCGGCCAATGTCGTGGCCACGGCAAACTCGTCCACCGTAGTGACGGTAACCTGGTCCGAAAACGTCCCGCCCAACGGTCTGCCGATTCAGTATTACAATATCTTCCGGGGACCGTCGCCCACGAGCTTGTCCCAGGTGGCAGCTCGGGGCGCTTCGCCATTCTACGACATGGGGGTTTCTCCAAGCACTACCTACTACTACGCGATAGAAGCGGTTGACACCGTTCAAGACGTCTCGCCCATGTCGCCTCCGGCGCAGGTCACTACTCCCTGAACGGCCGCGGGCCCTGTGCCAAGGGTTAGCAAGCGTGAATTGTGTGAAATTTGACATCAATCTCCAAAGGGTCTAGAATCGTACAAAGATTTCTATCTGCAAGGAGTTACGATGTCAAAATGTGCTCGGAACTGGGAGGGGGCCGCATCACTCGTCGCCAGTCCCCTGCATGTTTCTGGAAAATGCCCGGCGGCTAGGCCCAAATGGCGCGCTTTAAGTGCTCTAGCGGCCTTGGCGGCACTCGTTTGTGTGCCGTGCAAGGCGGATGTTCCGGTGCCGCCGACGCCGTCAACGCCGCCCGTGGGTAGCTACTGCGCCGCCATCTATACCGAACTGGACGCCGATATACTGGCGTTTGAGACCGTACTGGCCATCCCTAACATCACCTGGACGCCGATACCGTTCCCCGCCGGCGGTCCCAGTTCCACGCTGTACGCCGCCAATCTGATGTGGGCCAATGGCAACACTGGTCCTTCGATATCCAGCCCTGGCTATTTGCAGGACACCATTCAGCCCTCCTTGCAGGCGATGAAGGCGCTGGGGATCCAGGCCGTGGTGGTGCCCGTCCTGTTTCCCGTTCTGTGCGACCCCAACCCCAGCACCGATTACGCGCTTGAGCACTGCGGGTCTTTTTACAGCAGCGAAGCTGCCTTTACGCCGTACTTGAACCTCTACACGGGGATCGCCCAGGCCGTCAGGGCCGCCGGCCTGAAACTCATTGTCGACAACGAGATTCTGTTTTCCAACGACACTGCCGCCGGTTGGACCAATATGAATGCGTTCTATGGCCCGCTCACCTGGCCGGAGTACATAGCGGCGCGCGCGGCAATGGCCGTCACCATCGAACACTATATGCAGCCGGATTATCTGATGCTGGCGAACGAACCCGATACGGAAGCCTGGCAGACCGGCCAACAGAATTTGAACAACGCGACGGACGCCGCGCAAATGGTTCAGGCAGAGCTCACCTCCGTGAAGAGCTACCTGGCGTCCAACACGGTGTCCCCCACCCCCATGATAGGCGCGGGCTTTGGCTCCTGGTTTCAGACCGGCTCCGGCCAACTGCAGGACTACATCGCCGCCTACACTGCCCTGCCCTTGGACTACATCGATTTCCATATGCTTCCGGTCAACACGGTAGCGAGTGACAATTTCCTGCAGAACACCCTGACCATCGCCCAGGCGGCTGCGGCCGTGGGCAAACCGGTCGCCATCACCCAAGCCTGGCTGGAGGATGAGACAGCCTTGGAAGTGAACAATCTGAACATCGACGTGGTGCGCGCCCGGGGCCCATTCGACTTCTGGGCGCCCCTGAACGAGGAGTTCATGAAGATGGCCGAAGCTCTGGCGAGCTACACCAACATGCTCTATCTCGGGCCGCAATTCCCGGTGTACATGTTCGCCTACCAGCCGTACGGCGGAACCATTGCCAATGGCGGGGCCGCCAACTGCACGTGCACCGCCGCGATTCCCGCAACCGCCACGACTCCCGAAATTCCCGCAACCTGCTCGGATTACCTGATCATGCAGAACGAGAATACGCTGGCGGGCCCGGCCGATCAGAACAGCGTGTACACGTGGGGCGCGCTCACTTACTACAACCAGATTGTCAAGACGCCCGACACTACTCCGCCCACTTCCCCGGCCAGCCTGGCCGGCACGGCGGGCTACACCACGGTCAGTCTGACATGGAGCCCCTCCACCGACAACATCGGAGTAGCCGGTTATAACGTGCTTCGCTGCACTCCGTCGCCGTGTACGCCCGTCTGGATCGCTAACACGACGATGCCGGGTTACGGCGACTCCTCACTGGCGGCCGGCGCGTCATACATCTACCAGGTCCAGGCATTCGATGTGGCCGGCAACAACTCGCCGCTTTCCTCACCGGTGACCTTGACGACGTACATCACATCGGTGAACGCCGCGACAAATCTGGTGGCCACCGCGGTTTCGCCCGTGGAGATTTCGCTGAGCTGGTCCGCGCCCTCGAACGGAGGCACCAAGGGCAGCTATCAGGTTTATAGCGGGACCTCACTGTCGAATCTTCAGCCGATCCCAGGAGGGGTCAGGGCGTTCCCCACGACTACTTACAATGCTTTGTCCCTGGCCCCCGGAACGACTTATTATTTTGGCGTGGTAGCCAGCGAACAGGGCGTTGCCGCGCAAATGTCTAACACCGCCTTTGCCAGCACGCTGCCGCTGCCACCTCCGCCCAGCAGCGTGGCTGGGACATCCACCGCTCCCACTAAGGTCGTTCTGACCTGGCAGGAGAACCTCCTGCCCGGTGGCTTGCCAATCGGGAGCTACGAGATCTTCGAGAGCACCACGCCCGGCGTTTATCCCACAACGCACGGCTCATCGACGGCCGCAACCTACACGGCGACATCCCTGACGCCCAATACGACCTACTACTTCGAGATCGTGGCGTCCGACACGAGCCACAACTTTTCGGGGCCGTCCGGCCAGATATCGGTCACAACCCTTCCCATGCCGGCCGCGCCGACCAACGTCGCAGCCAAGGCGAGCTCCTGTACGAAGGTCGTCGTAACATGGACCGAAACCATCCCGCCGGGTGGTTTGCAGATTTCGACCTACAAGGTCTTCCGGGCGAGTTCGCCCGCCGGACTCCCGGGCGCCACCCCGGTCGTGACGACGGCGTCGCCATACAATGACACTACCGTTGTGGCGAACACCATTTACTACTACGCGGTGGAAGCGACCGACAAAGGCCAAGACACATCGCCCATGTCCGCCCCGGTCATGGTCACTACGCCCGTGGAGCCTGCCGCGCCGACCAACGTGGCAGCCACGGCGAACTCCGCCGCCAAGATCACGGTATCCTGGTCGGAAACCGTCCCACCCAACGGTCTGCCTATAACAACCGCGGGCAACGCCTACACGATCTACCGGGGACCGACGTCCACTAGCATGACGAAGCTGACCTCCCGCGCGGCGTCTCCGTTCCTCGACACCGGGGTTTCCGCTAACAGCACTTACTTCTACGCGATAACGGCGACCGACACCGGCGGAGACACTTCACCCCAGTCGACACCGGCGGCGCAGGCCACTACTTATGCGATGCCCGCCGCGCCGACCAACGTGCGGGCCACGGCAAATTCCAGCACGCAAATCACGGTAACATGGTCGGAAACCATCCCGCCCAATGGCATGCCCACGGTTTCAAGCTACACGATCTATGGGGCGCCGGCGTCCACTGGCCCCTGGACCAAACTGGGCGTCCGGACTACGCTCTCGTACAGCCAGACCGGGCTTACTCCTGGTGACACTTACTACTACTACATCACCGCGACTGACAGCGGAGGGGATATTTCGCCCGCGTCGGCGACCGTGAACGCCACCACGCCGTAGCAACCGCTCCCTGACGGTCGCGGCTCGGTAGCGTCGCGGCTGGGTAGCGTCGCGGCTCGGTAGCGTATCTTTATCGCCAGCGGAACAGCTTCAGCGCCACCGGAAAGCACACGGCCAGCCACGCGGCCAGCACCAGCAGTTGCGGCGACACCTGCGCCAGGCTGGCCCCCTGCAGCATGTTCGCCCGCAGAGCGTCGATGGCCGCCGTCAGCGGCAGCGCTTTGATCACCGGCTGCAGCATGTCCGGAAACCGCTGCGCCGAAAAGAACACGCCGGAGACGATCCACATCGGCATCATCACCAGGTTCATCAGTCCGGACGCGGCCTCGATGGTCCGCGCGCGCGAAGCGATCAACAGTCCCAGCGCTCCGAACGAGAGCGAGGTCACCACGCACAACAGCGCCAGGTCCGCCAGCGAACCGCGCATCGGCACCTTGAAGATGAAAATGCCGAAGCTCAGCAGGAAGCCCACTTCGATCACCAGCATCACCAGCCGCGACAGCAGGAACGACAGCAGATAGTAATGCCGAGGCATAGGCGTCGAGATCAGCCGCTTCATCAGCTTTCTGCGCCGCGCATCCACGATCGCGAATCCCATCCCCCAGATCGCGCTGCCCATCAGGTTCATCCCCAACAAGCCGGGAATCAGGAAGTCGATGTAGCGGGAGCCCGGCTCGCGCATCAGGCGATCGATGCCCGCCACGGGATCCACGCGGCCCGCGGCGCGCTCCACCGCGCGCTCGGCCAGCATGCGCGCAGCGCGCCCTTCGGGATTGGTGTTGTCGAAACCGTAAACCACCGCTTTGTCCGGTCCCGGCTCGGCCAACAGCGCCACCTTGCCCGTGCGCAGCGCCTCGCCGGCGGCCTTCGCGGGCAACTCCTGCACGTCAAGCAGCTTCTCCTGCCGCAACGCTCGCGCCAGTTCCGGCGTGACCGCGGCGATCTTGAGCACGTCCGCCGGCCGGTTGCGAAACGCCAGGCCCAGGCCCCCCGCCAGCAGGATCGGGAAGATGAAGACCCAGAAGAGAGCTTCCGGTTCGCGCAAGAACTCCCGGAAACGGGTCAGGGTCAACTGCACCAGCGCATGGTTCGCCAGCGAACTCTCGCGGGGCGCCGTTCCCAGAGGGCGCCCCGCCATTTCTCCCGGCTGCATTTCGGGAATCGCAGTCATATTACTCATCGCGCAAATGCCGTCCCGTCAAGGTGACGAAGACGTCCTCCAAAGTGGCTGAATGCGTTCGTAGCTCCGTCAGCGGAACGCCTTGGCGTGCCAGTTCGTCCAGCAGCGCGGGCACCGCGCGATGCAACTCGGTCACCTGCATTTGCACCGTCCCATTCTCCGCGCGCACATCGCGCACGCCCTCCATCCGCCCCAGCGCCTGAATCTCCAACGCCTTTGCCGCGCCGCCAGCCGAAAACTCCACCATGTGCTCCACTCCGATCGAGGTAATCAGTTCGCGCGGCGTGCCCTGCGCGATCACCTTCCCGTGATCCATGATTGCCACGCGCTCGCAGAGCCGTTCCGCCTCGTCCATGTAGTGCGTGGTTAATAGAATGGTGCGGCCCTGCAGTTTGAATCTTTCGATCAGTTCCCAAAGCTGGCGGCGCGCCTGCGGATCGAGGCCCGTGGTGGGCTCGTCCAGAAACAGAAAGTCCGGATCGCCCACCAGCGCGCAAGCCAGCGCCAGGCGCTGCTTCTGCCCGCCGGAGAGGCCGCCCACCCGCGAGTTCATCTTTTCTTCAAGCTGCACCAGCGCGATCACCTCGGCCGGCGCCGGGCCGCGGCGGAAGAAGCTGCGGAACAGACGGATGGTCTCCAGCACCGTCACCTTGTCGGCAAGCTGCGTCTCCTGAAGCTGAATCCCCAGCCGCTGCCGCAGTTCCGCCGCGTGCGTTCCCCAGCGCATGCCCAGCAACTCCACGTCTCCCGAGTCGGGTTCGGTCAAACCTTCGCAAATCTCGATCGTGGTGGTCTTGCCGGCGCCGTTTGGTCCCAACAGGCCGAAACACTCGCCCGTGCGCACTTCGAGTTCGAGGCCGTCAACCGCCACGACGTCTTTAAACGTCTTGCGCAGGTTGTGGACACACAGGGCCGTCGTCTGAGCGGGAGCGGGCATCTCCCTAGTATCGCTTCCAAGCGGCGTACGGTCAAACGCGCGGGAGAAACCGGAGCGCTGCGCGATCGGATAACCAAAGAGGACTGGAGTCCTCGACGGGCCACCATCGATAATCCAAGGTAGTAGACATGGGCAGCGTACCGCGAGAAATCAACGCCACTCAGGTTGGAACGCGGCGCGCGTTTCCAGTGCCATCCATTGGCTTATTCCTCGGCCTGCAAGTGCTCGATGTATTGACCACCATGGTCGGCCTGCGCCTGGGCGCGGAGGAAGGCAGCACTTTCATCGGCCATTTACTGCAAACCGAACCGCTGAGCGCGCTGATCGTTTCCAAAATCATTGCAGCCGGATTGGCGGCCATCGCGGTGTTCCTCAATCGCAAGCGTATTCTAGTCTTCCTCAACGTGTGGTTCGGCGCGGTGGTAGCCTGGAATGTGATAATGATCGTCGTGCAATACGCCGGCCGTTGAAGCGTGATTTCTGACTTCTGACTTCTGTCTTCTGTCTTCTGTCTCCTGCGTTAGTGCGCCCCGTACTTCAACTCACCCGCCTCGATCCGCACGCCGAGCCTATTCTCTTTCGGCGGCAGCGGGCACGTCGCGTATGGCGTAAAAGCGCACGGCGGATTGTAAGCCTTGTTGAAGTCCAGCACCACTTCGCCGTCTTTTCCCAACTCCGTGTCGAGGAATCGGCCGCTGCCATAGGTCTCCTTGCCAGCGGTCAGGTCCCGAAAAATGAAGGACAGCTCGTTAGGCGCTTCCTGGACCGGCGTCAGCCGCAGCTTTTGGCCGTCTATCTCAAACTCCACGTATCCGGGGCTGGGAGTGTCTTCGATCTGGCCCAGAACGTTGAGAATCGGGAGCTTCCTCGCATCCGGCACCAGACGCGTTCGAATGCGGTACTCCTCCCGCACAGGGAAATAATGCAGGCCAGTGAACTCCTTGCGCAGCCGGCTGTTGTTGTCCTTGAGCCGGATGCCGAGTTTGCCGCCGCGCTGGATAACGAACATGGTCAAGCTGCCGACGGTGACAGCGTCTGGTTTCCCGTTGGAATCCGGCTGCAGATCGCGCACTTGCGAACCCATGCGAAACGCGACCTTGCCCTTGGACAGGACGAACGCGCCGCCGTCGTCGAGCGCCGGGTCCGCGGGGAGCACAATGTCGTTGGAAGCCGCGGAGCCGAAAGTGTTCACGCCCTCGTGCAGCCAGAACAGTCCGGTAACCGTCAGCCATCCGCCATCCGCGGTGAGCGCCGCCTCCCGGTGCCGCCGCCAATTCTCGATCTGCGCGCGGTAGGCATCCGATGCCGGCCACAAGACACCGCACATCACGAAGAACACGGCCCCCAATCGCATCACTCTCCCCCCTCGAGCGCCTGCTGAAGCAGGCCCGCGAACTCTTCGCTCTTGCGGTCCACGCGCGCTCTTAGTTGATTCAGATCCTGCTCCAGGTTGTGCAGCCGGTCCGCCAGGTGCATACATGCCAGCACCGCGATGCGCGTCGAATCCGCATTCGGAGACTTGGCCGCGATCGAGAGCATCAGATCGTCCAGGTAACGCGCCAGTTCCTCCACCTCGCGCGGATCTCCGGCGGTGAGCAGCGTGTAAGACTGGCTCAGGATGGTGACGCGGACCGGGCGTTTTTCGGGTGTGCTGGCGGCCACGGCTTTAGCCGGCGCTGAGTTGGTCGATCTGCCCCAACAGCTTCTCGATGCGGCTGCGCACCTGCTTGCGTTCGGCGTGCAGCGTCTTCAACTCATCGGAGAGCCGGGCGGCTTCCGCCCGCGCCGCGGCGGCTTCCTCGACAGCCGCGTCTTTCTCCTGCCGCAGCCGGACCACCAACTGCACCGCTTGTTGGATGCGCTGCTCGAGCGCCTGAAGCGAATCGGTTTCCAGTTCCAGGGTACTCATCAGACCGCCGGCTCCAGGGCCGCTTTGGCCCTCTCCACCAGCAAGCTGAAGTTCGCTGGGTCTTTGGCCGCCACTTCGGCCAGCACCTTGCGATCCATATCCACACCCGCCGCTTTCAGGCCGTGCATGAATTTGCTGTAGGAAATGCCGGCTTGCCGGCAGCCCGCGTTGATGCGCACGATCCACAGCGAACGGAATTCGCGCTTCTTGTTCTTGCGCCCGACGTAAGCATATCTGAGGGCCTTCTCGACGGCTTCCTGCGCCGCGCGGTTCAGTTTGCTCTTCGTCAGGAAAAAGCCGGACGCGCGATCTAACGTCTTGCGGCGCGAATCCCGGCGATTAGTTCCTCGTTTAACTCTGGGCACGTTTTAGCTCCTTTTTGATCATCGTGGTTTGCGGTGGATCGGGCACGTGCCACGCGCTCCGTCCACACGCGCTTGTCTCCCTCAATACGGGATCATGCGCTTCAATACTGCCTGGTCGGCGGGATCCGCCAACACGGATTTGTGAAGCTTTCTTTTCCGCTTGCGCGACTTTGAGGTCAGAATATGCCGGGCGAAGGCGTGGTTACGCACCACCTTACCGGTCCCGGTCTTCTTGAACCGCTTGGACGCACCTTTGTGAGTCTTCAGCTTGGGCATAGATGTTCCTGGATCGTTGCGAACCTGAATCTTTCAAATTATAGCAGGTGTGGGGGCTGTCGTGGGGGGCCCCGCCGCGTCCGAAATAAAATGCGGGAGGATTCGCCGCGCCGCGCCACTATTCGTTAGCTTTCCGTGAAAAGTGTCAGAAGCTGGTTCTCGTGAGAAGCACTGGGGCTTCGAGCGAGAAAGCCCGGGGAGTAGCCCGGGCCTTCACTTGGAGCAGAAAGGAGGATCTATGATCCTTTTGTTGGTGATCCGGCTTGCGTTTATTGGCCGGTTCACGGCGTTGATCGTATGGACCCGTAAGGGCCAGCGGTAGACGCCCGCGGCGGGATCGGCCGGCTAACCGGTCCCGCTACCAGCATCATAGCGCGGTTGGGCATCAATTACCAGGGGAAATCCGCGTCCGAAATAAATGAGTGAGGATTCCGCGCACCGCCCCACTATTCGTTAGCCTTCCGTGAAAAGTGGCAGAAGCAGGTTCTCGTGAGCGGCACAAGAGCTGCAAGCGAGAAAGCCCGGGTTCGGCCCGGGCCTTCACTTGAAGCGGAAAGGAGGATCTACTAATGATTCTTATGTTGGTGATCCGGCTTGCTTTTATCGGCCGGTTCACGGCGTTGATCGTTTGGACCCGTAAGGGCCAGCGATAGACGCCGCGGCGGGATCGGTACTGCAAACCGGTCCCGCTACCAGCATCATAGCGCGGTTGGGCATCAATTACCTGAGGAAATCCGCGTCCGAAATAAAATGCGTGACGATTCGCCGCGCCGCCCCACTATTCGTTAGCTTTCCGTGAAAAGTGGTAGAAGTTGGTTCTCGTGAGCGGCACCAGAGCTACAAGCGAGAAAGCCCGGGTCCGGCCCGGGCCTTCACTTGAAGCGGAAAGGAGGATCTACTAATGATTCTTCTGTTGGTGATCCGGCTTGCTTTTATCGGCCGGTTCACGGCGTTAATCGTATGGACCCGTAAGGGCCAGCGGTAGACGCCGCGGCGGGATCGGTCTAGCCCCCGGTCCCGCTACCAGCATCATACCGCAGTCGGGCGTCGATGACCAAATGAAAACCGAAAATCCCGCCGCCAGCCGACGCGGCGCCCAGCACTATCCCCGAAGGGAATACGCCTGTCTCTTTATGGGGTAATCCGGCAACTGCGCCCCAGCCCCCCCAAAGAAAGCCCAACCTCCCCAGCCGTGGCGCGCGTGACCGTAAACTCCACGGTCTTCTTCTCCCCAGCGCGTAGCGGCACGCGCTCGAATCCTCGCAGTTCCCGCACCACTCCCGGATACTTCACATACAACTGCACCACCTCTTCGCCATCGCGCTTGCCGGAGTTCTCCACGTCGACAGAAACTTTGACGGGGCTGCCCGCGCGCGCCTCATCCGGCGCTCGCAGATTCCGGTAAGCAAACGTCGTGTAACTCAGCCCATAGCCGAACGGGTAGAGCGGCTCGCCTTCGAAATACCGGTAAGTTCTGCCCTTCATGCTGTAGTCGTCGAATGGCGGTAATTGATCTTCCGACTTATAAAATGTCACCGGCAGCCGCCCCGCCGGGTTATAGTCGCCGAATAACACGTCGGCTAGCGCGGTCCCGCCCGCCTGTCCGGGATACCACAGTTCCACGATCGCCGGCACGTGTTCGCGCGCCCAGTTCACCGCCACCGCGCTGCCGTTCAACAGCACCAGCACCACCGGCTTGCCCAGCGCCGACAGCCGCTGCAGCAGCGCTTCCTGCACGCGCGGGATGCCCAGCCGCACGCGGTCGCCGCCGCTGAAGCCCTCCACATGCACTTTCATCTCCTCACCTTCCAACCGCTGGGACAGGCCCAGAAACATCAACACCACATCGGCCTGCCGCGCCACTTTCACGGCCTCCTCTTCGTAACTGGCATGCGGCGGCGCCCACACCAGCCGGATATCCGCGTCGCCATGCACCTCGTGGAAATCCACCCGGATCGAATATAGTTTGCCCGCTTGCAAGTCCACCGTTTCGTACTCGTATCCGCGCTCGTGAACGTTGTCGCGTCCTACCAGCCGCTTGCCATCCAGGTACACTTCGAAAGCATTCAGACCCGTGGCGCCCAATCGATACTTACCGCCCACCGGCGGCGCCAGGTAGCCGGTCCAGCGCACACCGAAGTTGTCGTCGTCCATATCCGCGCGCGGCGCGCCATCCCGCCAGTCGAAGTCCACCGTAGGATCGATGCGCGTGAACAACGCCCGCGGACTCGCCGGCACAACCGCTGCCTTGCGCATCGCCTGCGAGACGAACGCCTGGCTGAAATAAGGCCGCCCGTTGAAAGCCGCGGTATTGAAATATTCCGCCTGCAGGCCCGGGCGGCGGTCCGCGGCGTCGGACGTAAACAGCGCGCTGGCCGGCACCGTTTCGAACAGCGGCATGCCCTCCGCCAGATCCGAGCCCCTGGCATACAGCACCCGCGCGCCCTGCCCCACTTTCCGCCGGATTCCCTCAAGCGGCGTCACCGGATGCGACGGCTGGCCATTGTAGTTGCCCAGCAGCACTTCCACCGAATCGGCATTCGGTCCAATCACCGCGATGGTCTTCGTCTGGCGGCTCAGCGGCAGCACACCGCCCTCATTTTTCAGCAGCACGATGGATTTGCGCGCCACTTCCAGCGCCAGCTTCTGGTGTTCCGCGCTGTCGTTCACGCTGTATGGGATCTGCGCCCAGCGCACCATCTCCGGCGGATCGAACATACCCAGCCGGAACCGCGCCGTCAGCAGCCGGCGCAGGGCCGTGTCCACATCTTTCTCCGTCATCAATCCCTGGCGCACGGCGGGCACGACGTTCTCATATTCCAGGCCGCAGTCGAGATCCGTGCCGGCTTTCACGGCCATCGCCACGCCTTCGGCAGCGCTCTTGGCCGCTTTGTGCCCCTGGTAAATATCGCCGACCGCGCCGCAATCGGAAACCACGTAGCCGGGGAAGCCCCACTCCCCGCGCAGGATATCGCCCAGCAGCCGCGGATTCGCGCAGGCGGGTAGACCGTCCACGCTGTTGTACGCGCACATCACCGAGAACGCGCCGCCCTCCTTGATGGCCGCTTCAAAATGCGGCAGGTAACTCTCGCGCAGGTCCGCCTCGGAAACCACCGCGTCGAACACGTGGCGCGACGATTCCGGTCCGCTATGCACCGCGTAGTGCTTGGCCGTCGCCACCGTCTTCAGGTATTTGGGATCGTCGCCTTCCAGACCGTGGATGAACTGTACCGCCATGCGCGAGGTGAGGTACGGATCCTCGCCGTAAGTCTCCATCCCTCGCCCCCAGCGCGGATCGCGGAACAGGTTGATGTTGGGAGTCCAGAAGGTCAGCCCCTGGTAGATGCCGCGCTTGCCGCGCCGCACGAATTCGTGATGTTTGGCGCGCGCTTCGTCGGAAATCGCCGAGGCCATGCGCAACACCAGGCCGGTGTCCCAAGTGGCGGCCACGCCGATGGTTTCTGGAAACACGGTAGCGCGGCCCGCGCGCGCGACGCCGTGCAGGCACTCGTTCCACCAGTCGTAGGCCGGAACGCCCAGCCGGTCGATGGCCGGCGAGGCGCTCAGCAACTGCGAGGCTTTTTCTTCCAGCGTCATGCGTGAGAGCAGATCCTCTACGCGCTTTTCGAGCGGCTGATTGGGGTCCCTGTAGGTCTGCCCGGCCAGGGGCAGGCAGGCGGCCACTGCTGTGAGGAGTGCCGCGAGTAGGAAAAGGGATCGTGCTGTCATCGTATCCATAATGCCTCAAATCGGATACACTGGTGCGGAATGAAGAAAATCTTTTTCGTATCGATTGCAGCGGTGGTTCTGCTTGCGCCGGGCCTGTCGCTCGAAGCTGCTCAGCCATTCGCGGGCCGTTGGGACCTGACCGTCACCACGCCCAAGGACACCTACCCTTCCTGGATGGAAGTCACGGAGAGCGGCGGCCAGCCGCAGGTGCGCACCACGGCCGAATGGCTCGATGGACAGATCAAAGTCACCTGGGAGTTCCACGCCGCCGGCGGCAAACTAACAGGCACCCAGAAACGCGCCGATGGCGTGGAGGGACAAATCGCGGGCGCGCGGGCGCCGGCATTGAAGCGTAAGGCTCCCGTGGCCTGGACCAAACCCGAGTCGCTGTTTGACGGCAAAGACACCAACGGCTGGGAGCCCGACGATCCTTCCCACAACCACTGGGTAGCGCAGGATGGTGAGCTGGTGGACCAGGCAGCCGGCGCCAATCTCCGCACGACACGCAAGTTCGGCGATTTCAAGCTGCATATCGAATACAACTGCCCCAACGGCGGCAATAGCGGCGTGTACCTGCGCGGGCGCTACGAAGTCCAGGTGCTGTATGACAAGAGCGACAAGCTGCACGACATGGGATCGATCTACGGATTCCTCGCACCCGCGGTGGATGTCGCGCCGCGGCCTGGAGAATGGGAGAGCTACGATGTGACGCTGGTGGGACGAACCGTGACCGTGGTGCGCGACGGACAGATCATCATCGATGGCCAGGAGATTCCGGGCATAACCGGCGGCGCCATCGATAGCCGGGAAGGCGAGCCCGGACCGATCTACCTCCAGGGCGATCACACCGGCGGCATGAAATACCGCAACATCACCATTGCGGCGCCGCAGCGCTAAACTAACCTGATGGCGCTCGAATTCACCACTTCATACCTGGCAGACTCCCTGACCTTGTTCCGCTATTACAAAAAGCTCGGGGAGGGCGCCATGGCGCAGGCCACCGACGAGCAGCTTTTCGCCGCGCTCGACCCCGAAACAAATTCGATTGCGATCGTGGTGAAGCATATAGCGGGCAACATGCGTTCGCGCTGGACGGACTTCCTGACCAGCGATGGCGAGAAGCCCGACCGGCATCGCGATACTGAATTCGAGGAGCCGCCGGCCACGCGGGAGGCGCTGATGGCGCTTTGGCAGGCGGGCTGGGATTGCGTGTTCCGCGCGCTGGAGCCGCTGTCGGAAGAGGACCTCGGACGGCCCGTCATGATCCGCGGCGAAGCGCACTCGGTAATGCAGGCCATCAACCGGCAGATGGCGCACTACGCGTGTCACGTGGGACAGATCGTGCTGCTGGCCAAGCACTACCAGCATGCCCAGTGGCGTTCGCTGAGCGTGCCGCGCGGCAAGTCGGCGGAGTTCAACCAGCGAGTAGATGCGGGCGAGAGCAGCCAGCGTTAGCGGCTTGGCGGCCTAAGAGGCCGCCGCAGGCCGCGGGCCTGCCCCACGCC
>JBEKPZ010000201.1:0-13855 GCA_049520215.1 Bryobacteraceae bacterium
GCCGGCGAACGTCTTTTCGAAGAGGGAACCATGCATCGATTTGCCCAAATGGCATTGCTTGCGGCGGTGTGCCTGCCGGTCTGGGCCGCCGACGACAATAAGCCCGCGCCAACTCCGGTAGCCGCCGCGGCAACTCCGGCGGCCGCCACGTCGACTGCGCCTGCTGTCAACGAGGACGAGATCATTCGCAAGTTCGCCGCCAAGGAGAAAGAGTTCTCCGATGCGCTGCAGAACTACGTATACCGGCAAACCTCCAAGATTCTGGAACTGGACGACTCCGGCGACGCCGTGGGGAAATATGAGCAGACGGCGGACATGACTTTTACGCCGGAGGGCAAGCGCACCGAGCACGTGGTGCGGGCGCCTGTTTCCACGCTGCAGAACCTGCTCCTGACAGGGGAAGACCTCGAGGACTTAAAGAACACACAACCCTTCGTGCTGACTACCGATCAGCTTCCGCTGTACGACATTCATTACCTGGGCAAGCAGAACGCGGACGAGATTTCGTGTTACGTCTTCTCCGTGAAGCCCAAGAAGCTCACGCCTGGGAAGCGCTTTTTCGAAGGGCAGATTTGGGTGGACGATCGCGACTATCAGATCGTGAAGACCTACGGCAAGGGCGTCGGCTACCAGAAGAAGAGCGACGACCAGCAGTTTCCCAAGTTCGAGACTTTGCGCGAGCAGATCGACGGCAAGTACTGGTTCCCGACTTACACGCACGCCGACGATACGCTGCACTTTAAGGATCACCCGCAGAAGATTCGCATGCTGGTGACTTACAAGGATTACAAGAAGTTTGTTGGTAAGTCTACGATTGAGTTTGGCGATGTGGTAGACGATAAGTCGAAGGATCAGGCCAAGCCGGCGCCTAAGAAACAATAGCTGAAGGGCGGGTCTGGAGACCCGCCGCAGGCGTGGACGCCCGCCCCACCACTAATCGAAGCCGCGCCTCAGCGGGTAGTCGACGATGATGGCCAGGCCGTCGGTTATGGCCTTCACAGAGTGGCGGGCATTGGCGGGGACGATGGCGACTATGCCCGGGCGGGCGATTTGAGCTTCGCCGTCGATGGTCACTTCGAGCTCGCCCTCGATCACCTCATAGACCTCTTCCTCGGGATGGAAATGCTCGTGAATGGACGAGCCACGCTTGAAGTCGTAGTGCGCGAAGGTCATGCTGGGCGAGTGGAAATAGCGTCCATGCCAGCCCGGCAGGCGCTCGATGACGCGGAGGCTGTTGGTATCGACAAACGGCATAGGTTCCCTCCCTTGGGGCATCCTAGCATAACTGCTACTGAACGCCGAAAGCGACGCCGCTAACCGTGAGGCCAAGATCGAGAGTTTGCGTCGTGCCGGTCCCGGTATTGAATACGACCACCGAGGTGCTCTTCGCCAGTGCCACCCACACCTGGCTGCCATCCGGCGACACTGATACCGCGATGGCAGTGCCAGTTCCGAGACTGAAAGCTCCGGTCACTTGTCCGCTGGCTGTGTCGATCACAGTCAGCGTGGAGCCCTTGGCCGCATACGCAATGGACCCGTCGGGCGAGAACGCCATGGCAGCGAACCCGCCGATGGGCAGGGAGCCGGTGACTAGGTTTTGGGTGGTGTCGAAAATCGAGATCGCCGATCCCGCCGAGATATAGAGGAACTTGCCGGTGGGCGACGCCGCCATGGCGCCGATACTAGTCATCTTGGGGGCCGCGATCACTTGCAGTGTAGCTGTGTCCACCACATAGAAGAAAGTCGGCGCCGGACCACCGAATGAAAACCCAAAGCCCGCCAGATATACCCGGCTGCTATCCGGCAGGGCGGCCATCTCGGTTACCCAACATCCTGCGCCGAGATGGCACGTCACACCGTTTACGTTACCGGTAGCCGTATCGATCTCGGTCAGCACCGACTGATAGTCGCTGCCCGCCAGGTAGATCTGTTGGCCGTTCGGCGTCGCCATGATGGCGGGCGGATTGTCGCCGGTGACTGAAGGACTCTGGGCACCGGTTGTGTATGTATGCGTGACTTTGTTGGTAGCCGCGTCGATCTCGGAAACGCTGTTTGACTGGATTCCGGCGACGAAGATGTTGCTGCCGTTGCCGGTTCCAGAAGGGTTAGTGGGACCGGTGAGCCCGATTTGCGGATTTCCGGTGCCGGCGACTCCGATTGTGGCGGTCACCAGCAACGACGAGGTGTCTACCGCGAGGGCGCTGGCCGTCGAGGAATTGGGAACGTACAAGGCGGTGCCATCGGCGCTGAGGGTCGCAGTGGCGATGGGCCCCTCGAAGGCTACGGCTGCGGTCTCCGCCAGGTTCGATGCGGCGACCACGTACAGCAGTGAGTCGATGGCATCCGGCACATAGAGCGTGGATCCATCTTTGGATAACACGGGCTGCTGCAGTTCGCTGCCGAGGCCGGCGCTGTTGGTGATGGCGAGCGTGGCGATATCGATGGTGGCAAGGCCGGAGCCGGTTCCGATTTGAGCGGCATAGCTGGCGTACAGCGTTGCTCCATCGCTTGAGACGGCGCTGCCCACGAAGGAGTAGGTCAGTGAGGGACCTGGTGGATTCACCGTCCCCGTAATGCTGCCGGTCGCTGTATTGAAGGCCGTCAGGACCTCGCCGGCGGTGTACAGCGTGCCGCCATCCGGTGACAACGTCAGCGTGCCGGTGGCGGTCCAGGTCAAAGCCCGGGTAGTCTGCCAGGTGGATGCCACAGTGCCAGTTGCCACATCGTAGACGACGACGGTCTGGCTATCGAACGTGGCGTAGACGCGGCTGGAGTCCGGCGATACCGCGAGACCCGGATTCGCCAAGCCGTCGTTGGGAAGCGCAACCCCGCCGGTGAACGCGCCCGTCATGGCGTTGAACTTCTCCAGGTTCGAGGAATAGTGACTGAGGCTTCCGGTAAACATACCGGCGACCACGTAGACACTTGCGCCATCCGGGCTGGCCTGGATCAGCCACGGCTGGAGCTTAAGCTGGATCGTTTTGCGGACCGTGCCGGTTTTAAGCGAAACGATGGAGATGGTGTTGTTCCCCGCGTTGGCGACCCAGGCCGTGGCGGCATTCGGGAGAGCGACGGCGTAGCTTCCCGGGCCCGCGGCGAAGCTTGCCGCCACCCGATTGTGCGCGGTGGCGACGACGGATACCGTGGAGTTTGCGTTGCAGCAGACGGGCACGTAGGCGGTGGTGGTCGCGGCGTACAGAGGGGCGGACCAGACAGCGAGACAGCATACATATGCAACAGCGCGGGTGAGTGTCATCAGACAATTGTACGGGATGATCAGCCAGGCGGCCTGAGAGGCCGCCGCAGGCTGGGAGCCTGCCCCACAGGAGTTTCCTCATTTTGCCGCTGCGAAGGGTTGGAGAACTCCAGGGCTTGGTTGTCCACCGGGCTCCACTTGAGGCTGATCGCGTCGCGGATGTAGTTCTGATAGACGCGCCACGGCGCCGTGGAACCTTGCTTCGGCCAATGCGCCAAGGCGCGCTGCATGTAGCCCGGCGTGAACTTCTCGACGAAGGGCGCCACGGCCGTTTCGCCGTGGCTCTGGGGCGTGACCTGGCGCGCGCCTTTGCGGTCCATGCGGTTTAACAAGCGACAGACATAGGTGCAGATCAGGTCGGCTTTGAGCGTCCAGGACGCGTTGATGTAGCCGAACACGGAAGCCAGGTTGGGCACTCCCGATAACATCACGCCTTTGTATGCGAGCGTCTGGCTCAGATCCACGGCGCGGCCGTCGACGGAAAGTTCGGCGCCGCCGAAGGCCTGCAATACCAGGCCCGTCGCGGTGACCACGATGTCCGCTTCCAGTTCCTGGCCCGATTGGAGGCGGATGCCTTTTTCAGTGAAGGTTTCGATCTGGCCGGTGACCACGCTGGCGCGGCCGGATTTAATGGCCTGGAACATGTCTCCGTCCGGCACCACGCAGAGGCGCTGTTCCCACGGATTGTAGCTCGGGGTGAAGTGGGTGGCGACGTCGTAGCCGGGGCCCAATTCCTGCTGCACCTTTTTGACGATGCCGGTCTTCACGAAATTGGGGAAACGTTGCGCCAGTTGGTAAATGTAGATCATGAGGGCGACGTTCTTCCAGCGGCCGAGCTTGTAAGCCCACATGGCGGGGAGAAAGCCGCGCAGCCAATTGGCGATTTTGTCCTGTGCGGGCAGCGAAACGATATAGGTCGGCGAACGCTGCAGCATGGTCACGTGGCCGGCGGTCTTGGCCATGGCGGGCAAGAGCGTGACGGCGGTGGCGCCGCTGCCGACGATGACGACGCGCTTTCCGGCATAGTCCAGATTTTCGGGCCAGGCTTGCGGATGAACCACGCGGCCGTGGAAGCGGCCGATGTCCGGAAATTCCGGCAGGTAGCCCGCGGAATAGCGGTAATAGCCGGCGCAGGAGAACAGGAAGTTACAAGTCAGCGTACACGGCTCTTCGCTTCCGTCGGGCAGTTGGCGCAGAGCTTCGACGGTCCATTGCGCCTGCCCGGAGCACCATGCGGCGCGCTGAATGCGATGGCCGAAGCGAATGTGGCGGTCGATGCCTTCGTCGCGCGCGGTGGCCGCGATGTAGTCGCGGATATCGTCACCCGGAGAGATCATCTTGGGGCTGGTCCACGGGCGGAACGAATAGCCCATGGTCAGCATGTCCGAGTCCGAACGGATGCCGGGGTAACGGAACAGGTCCCAAGTGCCGCCGATGCGCGCGCGCTGTTCGAGGATGACGTAGGTTTTCTGCGGGCAGAGTTTCTGCAGGTGATGAGCTGCGTCGATGCCGGACAGGCCAGCACCCATGATCAGCACGTCGAAATGTTCGCTCGCCATCGGCCGCTCCGAATTGATGTGTTAGACGAAGATAGCACAGCCGCAGCCAAAAGAGGCGGCCTGAGAGGCCGCCGCAGGCTGAGAGCCTGCCCCACGAAATCCGCTCAGTTTTCGAGGTCTTCGATTTTCGGCATGGGCGTTTGTTCGATGGATTTGAGCATGTCGAGAAGCTCAAGGTAGGTCTGGTGATCGCGGCGGGCCTTGAGGACGGCTGGGGGCACGGGGCAGGAGTGCAGGCCAGGGCGGTGGGGGGCGGGGGCGGATGCAACGTCATCGCAAATCTCGAAATCGTGTTGCATTTGGTTGCACGGCGATGCATCCTGGGCGGGCGGGGCGGGCGATTCCGGGGGCGGCGGGAGTCCGGAAGTTGCTGATTCGGCGGGGGATTCTTCTTCGGCGGGGTCTTCCCTTTCGATGTTACAGAGGCCTGGCAGGCTATCGTAGTCCTGTTCGATGATGGCCGAGTCGAGGAGCTTTTTGCCGTCGGGATCGGGGGCCGGCTCGGGCATGGACCAGCCGGTCTTGGGCAGTTGCGGGCGTTGCAAAATGAACATGGCAGCCCGGAGCTGGACGGCCGGCGACGCCTTGGGATTGTCGAGGATGGCGAGCAGGGTTTCCACGGCGCGGTTGCTGAGAAGGTGGAGGTCGTCCCGGCGGGCGAGGACAAATTCGGCGCGGGCGCGGTGGAGGGCGGCGGCGAAGGGCTTGGATGTCTTCATCCAACGGTAGATGGTAACGCGATGGACGCCGTAGGCTTCGGCGGCATCGGTAAGGGTGGAGCCGGCGGCCAGGGCGTCGACGACGCACTGCTGGACGCTGGTGAGGGGAGGTGTGTTGGTCGTGTGTTCCATTTCGACGATGAGAATAGCATGGGAGGGTGCGCGGGGCTGGGGGTCTCAGGGGCATTTTGCTTTGTTTTCAGGGAGATGTGGGGATGCCTCGGCTTGTGATTGACCCGGGGCTGGCGGCCTGAGAGGCCGCTGCAGGCCGGGGGCCTGCCCCACATGGTACTATCCGGAAGATGGCAAAGATTACTCCTATCAGCAACGGGCCGATCCGCATTGAAGGCGAGTTCACGATTCAGGATCAGCAAGGCAACGAGTTTGGCCTGGCGGGCCGCACGGTGATCTCGCTGTGCCGCTGCGGGCAGTCCGCGAACAAGCCGTTTTGCGACGGCTCCCATGCGCGCACCGGTTTCCAGGATACGTGCGTGGCGCGCGAGCTGCCGCCACCGAAGCCGAAGCCGTTATAGTGCGTGGGCCCGATGTATGATCGGGGTATGCGACTCCTCCTCTTTGCAACACTGGCTTTGAGCGCATACGGACAGACTCGGTTTCCGCCGGACAAGCTGTTTCCGCCGGACATCGTTTCGCCAGAGGCGCTCGCCCGCCGCGACCCGCTGAAGATCGATGCGCAACATTACCGCCTGGATTTCGAAAACGAGCACGTGCGCGCCATCCGGTTGACGCTAAAAGCCGACGAGGCCGTGCCCATGCACGACGACGTGGATGCGCTGGCTGTGTGCATGCAGGAGTGCCACCTGCGCTTCACCCGGCCTGACGGGCACATTCAGGACGTGCACATGGAAAGCGGCGAAACGCGCTGGCTTTATGGCGACGCACACGCCGCGCGGAACCTGAACACGAACCCGATGGAGATGCTGTTTATCGAGGTGAAGGCCGCGAGTAAAGGTCGATGATGCGCTCGATGGCGCGGCGGCAGACGGCGCAGAAGCCCACTTCGTCGCGGGTGAACATGATGCAATCCGCCTGCGGGCGGTAGTAGCCGCGCCCTTCGTACATGGCTCCTTCGAAAGCCCCCACGGCGTGCCCGTGCGGGCCCGAGGCGAGCAGCGCGGTGGTTTTGCCGCCCTCCTCGCGGAACAGCGCCTCCATTTCCTGTTCGGGCCGGTGTGCGGCGCGAATCTGCCGGCGGCGGGCCTGAATCTCCTTTTCGAGGGATTCAAACTGCTCTTTGGGCCAGGGGGTCGGCAGCGGTGTGTCCGCGGCGATCAGTGCGCTCCACTTGGCGGCGTGCGGATCGGCGGTGGCGTTCGGCTCCCACGGTTCCGGCCGCGCGGCGGACGCTTCATACGCCACATCCGAGGTGTAGTATTCGTCCGCCAGTCCGGCGAAGTGATGGCCGAATTCATGCACGAAGACGTAGGGCGTAAAGGCATTGTCCGCCGAGACCGTGGCGTACAGGTTGAAGATTCCGCCGCCGCCGTATTTGCGATCGTTCACCACGATTTCGATGAACTCATAAGGGGCGGCCGAGGCGGCTTCGCGCATGCGCTTGTTATCGAAGGCCAGGACGTAACGCTCGGAGCCAAAGGCATCGTAAGTGGCGCGCAACGGCGACCGGCGATAGACGCTATCGGAAGGGCGGGAGACGCCGCTTTCGTCCGCCGGAGTATCGACGGCCCACACGTTGAAGTCGTTACGGCGTTCCTTGAATGGCGAGGCGGCGAAGAGCAGATCGGCCATGCGGTGCGCGTCCTTGTGCCACTTTTCCATCTCGGCGGCGGTGTAGCCGTCGCCCATCAGCAGCAGATCGACTTTGTCGCGCGGCTCGCCATTTTGCATGACGGCCCAGACCTTGACGTTGGCAGGCGGAGGGGAGCGGTCGATGGCCGGGTCGGCCGGGTCGACGATGACGGACCAGAATTGCTGAAACGCATTCCGCCGATCGCGTTTCTTGACGACGATCTGCACCGGGGCAGTTGGCGCGGGAAAGCGCAGCGACTCGTGAAACTGGCGGCGCACTTCGGCGGCTTCGGGCGTTTCCTGCCACTCGCCGAAGACGCTGGCGAACCCGCGCGAATAGAGCACGCGGTTGGTTTTGCGGTCCAGCACTTCAAAGTAATACTTGCCCAGGTTGGTGTCGTCGATGGCGCGGTCGAGGCGGCCGGGCCAGGGGCCTTCGAGCACGAGGGCGTCGAGCGAGATCTGCTCTTCGGTGGCGGTACCGCCGTGGAAACAATCCAGGCGCATGGTTCGGGGATCGGCCGCCGGGAGGGTTGAGAGGGCCATGAGGAATAGGATTGGAAATCGCAAGCGTTAGTAGTGTAACGCAGGGCGCGCTGGGCGGGGCGGACGCTCATTACAGCCTTAATGCGGAGCCAACAGGACCCAGCATCAGACTCGGCCGGGTAGCGCTGAGAATGCACTGCTCGAAAGAGCTTATGGGTAGTACAGCTACGGCGGATCGGGCGGATGTTGCCAGAGCGCAGCCAATAGGGAACTCGGGAACGATACGGTCTCGGACGCGGCCATATACGAGATTCGCGTGCCCAGCCCGGTCAGAGACAGCCAGTATCCGGCCGATATATCTCGACTTTGGTTAGGATATCCGAATCGTAGGCAACGTAAGTATTCTTAGACTCATTACTCTTCCTCGGTATGACGGCCAGATGCCAGTCGTGGGGCACCACGGCGGCGAATTCGATCGCCACGTAAACGCGAGTTAGCCCGGGTTTCAGATCGTGGGAATATAAGCGGAGAGCCGTTTGATATGTCCCCTCGCGTTTTCTCCTTGCCTCGGCTTTCCGAAGGTGTCGAATACCAATTGCGGATAATGCCGCAATAATGACGACTATAACGATTGGTAAAAGCCGTAATCGGTACCAGCGCGACCTGCGCGTTGTCACTTGCGATTTTCCTCGGCTGCCGCAGGGTCTATAGTAGCATGTGGCACTTTACCTGGGGTCGGCTGGCCGGCGGCGTCCAGGTTCTTGCCAGGCGACGGCGGATGTTTGCGGCGCGCGAAATCGCTGGATCGCAGAGACTTTTTGGCCTTAGGCACGCTGATGGCTTCCACGGACAACCTTAGGTCCAGAGCCTTCAGAATCCCTATTAGGTTACTATGTGTCGGGTTGCCCGTCGCAGATAGCATTCTGTAGATCGACTCACGAGCGACGCCGGCCGCATTGGCGACTTTGGACATTTGGCGGGCCTCGGCAACGTCCCGAAGAGCGATCAGGAACATCTCTTCGGAATCTTCCAGGGCCGCGTTGATGTAGTGTGCGGCTTCTTTCGGGTCAGCCAGATCCTTTAGGAGTTCCTCCCTGAAATCCAGGGTTCGCTTAGGCATTGTAATCGCTCCAGTACGCTTTAGCCTTTCTGATGTCCGATTGCTGCGTGCTCTTATCCCCGCCGATCAGCAGTATAACTATTGAGTCCCGCATAATAGAGTGACAACCAGCTTGGATCTCGTCGGGCGGGCATTCTGCCCGCAGCCGGCTTTCAGCCCGCCCTGGCCGCCTGAAAAGGCGGCTGCGGCCAAGATTGGCCGCCCCACATCAGCGGCTCCATGCACGCGCCGCCACAAATCCGGATGAGTCGTATTTGTGTGATTTTAAAATCACAAATACAGCATACCACCACTTGAGGGGGATTACAATGCGATTGACAGGGCATGCGATTGACACGGCCGCCGGCCGTGTGTTAACTGTAGTTAAGCTCTAATACGACACTATGCTTAGCGCCGCAAAATCCGGTGCCCGCTCCCTGGCCGATGTGCATTCCAGCGTCGGCACGGCCGACATGCCGGTCTGGCGGCGCATGTTCGCTTTCGCCGGTCCGGCGTACCTGGTCAGCGTCGGCTATATGGACCCCGGCAACTGGGCTACCGATCTGGAGGGCGGCGCACGTTTCGGCTACACGCTGATCTGGGTGCTGGTGATGTCCAACTTCATGGCCATCCTGCTGCAAACCTTGAGCGCGCGGCTGGGCATCGTATCCGGCCGCGACCTGGCGCAAGCCTGTCGCGAGACGTACCCGCGGCCCGTCACCATCGCACTCTGGGTGCTGTGCGAGATCGCCATCGCGGCCTGCGATCTGGCCGAGGTACTGGGGGCGGCCATCGCGCTGAACTTGCTGTTCCACATTCCGCTGCTGATCGGGGTGCTGCTGACCGCGGCCGATACGCTGCTGCTGCTGTGGTTCCAGGGACTCGGCATCCGCTACGTGGAAGCGTTTATTCTGGCGCTCATCGCGGTGATGGCGACCTGCTTTTGCATCGAGATCGTGCTGGCCAAGCCGGTCGCGTCGCAGATCCTGCTGGGCGTAATTCCGCGCATCAATGGCAAGACCCTGTATATCGCTATCGGCATGCTGGGCGCCACGGTGATGCCGCACAATCTGTACCTGCATTCGGCGCTGGTGCAGACGCGGCAGATCGGCCACAGCGAGGCCGGCAAGCGCCGCGCCTGCCGCTATAATCTGGTCGATTCGGTGGTGGCGCTGAATGCCGCGCTGCTGGTGAACCTGGCCATCCTGATCCTGGCCGCGGCGGTCTTCTTCCGCCATGGCGTGGTGGTTACCGAAATTCAGCAGGCGCACTTGCTGCTGGTTCCGCTGCTGGGTACGGCCTTTGCGGGCATCCTGTTCGCTGTGGCGCTGCTGTGTTCCGGACAATCCTCCACGCTCACGGGGACGCTGGCCGGCCAGATCGTGATGGAAGGTTTCTTGAACATCCGCATGCGCCCGTGGCTGCGGCGCCTGATTACGCGCACGATCGCGATCATCCCGGCGGCCATCGTCATTTACATTTCGGGCGACAAAGGCACCTACCAACTGCTGATTCTCAGCCAGGTGATTCTGAGCATGCAGTTGCCGTTCGCGGTAATTCCGCTGATTCACTTCACCAGCGACCGCCGGCGTATGGGCACGTTCGCCAACAAGGTGTGGGTGCAATGGCTCTCGTGGGCCGCGGCCGTGCTGATCCTGGGGCTGAACATCTGGCTACTGACGGATGGGCTGGGTCAACTGCTGGGCTCGGCTGCCAACCGCCCCATCGTGTGGTTCCCGCTGGTGGTGGTGGGAACGGGTGTGGCTGGCCTGTTGGTCTGGATTTCGTTTGAGCCGCTGATTGCGCATTGGGCGCGGCACGGATTTGGCCGGGCTTCGCTCACCATACCCGAACCGGCGGCGGAGCAGCCCGTGGCCCTCGAATACCACCGGATTCTGGTGCCGCTGGATCACACCGAACTGGACCGCAAGGCTCTCAGCCACGCGGCGGCCATGGCCAAAATGCACGGCGCCAAACTATTCCTGCTGCACGTGGAGGAGGGCGTCACCAGCAGCGTGTATGGGCCGCTATCGTCTACGGCCGAAGTCGAAGCCGGGGAGCAGTACCTGGAGCGCATTGCCGAGACGCTGCGCGCCGATGGAATTGAGGTGGAGACCGCTATTGTGCATGCGCCGCGGCCCGGCAGCCAGATCGTGCATTATGCTTTGGAGATCCAGCCCGACCTCATTGTTATGGGCGCACACGGACACCGGCGGTTGAAGGATTTGATATTCGGCAATACCATTACTCCTGTGCGGCATGAGCTGCGGGTGCCTTTGCTGATTGTCAGGAAATAGGGGCAGGGAGCGGGGCTCAAGCCCCGCGCGGGCTAAAGCCCGCCCTCCAGAAATTAGCGGTAGGCGAAGAGCATGGCGTACACGATTAGGCCGATCATGATCAGGCCTAAGGTGAGCGCGGCGAAGCCGAAGCGCCGCCAGAGTCTCACCGCCAGCGCCTCCGGCTCGGGCATCAAGAGGTGCTCCAGTTCGCCGCTTTCGACCAGTTGCCGGTATTCCCGCGGGCGATCGCGTTTGAACTCTTCGAGCGGCGTGCCACCGGTGAAGATGACGGTGTCCATGGGGAACTTTTCCGGGCGGAAGTGGGTGTTGAAGAAGTGCACCACGAAAATGAAGCTCACCGCCAGCAGAGCTTCGTCGCTGTGGATGGTGGTGGCCACGTTGACCATCCATCCCGGCATCACGCGGGTGAAGATCTCCGGGAACCAGAGCAGCAATCCCGTGCCGCCGATTACGGCCACGCCCCAGAATACGGCGAAGTAGTCGAACTTCTCCCAATACGTCCAGCGGCCGAACTCGGGGCGCAGGCCGCGGCCCAGGAACCATTTCATGGACCCCCAGAACTCGCGCCAGTCGCGGCGGTTGAACAACATGCTCTCCGGGCCGGCCAGGAACTGGCGCCAGGTCTTGCCGGACCGCCGCTGCTGGCGCGCCATGTCGTAGAGGTGCAGGCCGAAATAGGTGAAGGTCAGCACGGCGCAGAAGCGGTGGATCAGTCCGGCAGCCTCGAAGCCTCCCAACAAGTGCGCCAGCAGCTTGGCCCAGGCGGCATAGGAGAACTTCAGAATCATTCCGGTTAGCGCCAGCCCGAGAAAACTGGAGATCACCATCAGGTGCAGATTGCGCTGGAAGGTCTGGAAGCGCCGCACGTAGACGCGGCTGTCCGGAGCGCCGGCGGCGATCTCCCGGCGGTACTTCAGAGAGCGCGGCAGCCACATCAGCGTGTGGGCTCCGGAGATCACCAGGGTGCCCACCAGCAGCGTGGTCATGCCCCAGAAGGTGACGAACAGGAACGGATATTTCTTGGGATCGTGGTGCGTGGCGTGGGTGAGGTATCCGGCGAACTGGCGATGCGAGCCGGTGTGGCATTGCCCGCATGTTTTGACGATGTTGTTGCGGCTCAGATGGGAGCGCGGGTTGTTGACCGGCAGGATGTCGTGCGCGCCGTGACAATCGTAGCACTTGGCGGTCTTCAGGTAGCCCAGCTTGGAAACCTTGCCGTGGAACGTCTCGAAATAGCTGGCGGTGATGTCGCGGTGGCAGCGGCCGCACTGATCCATGATGTGTAGGCGGAAGTCGGAAAGATCGGTGCGCTCGATGCTGTGCGCGGAATGGCAGTCGGCGCACACCGGCAGTTCTTTGTTGGTGTGGGTGACCTCGGTGGAGTGGACGCTGGCGGTGAACAGCTCGTAGATGCCGCGGTGGCACTGCGCGCAGGTGCGGGCAATGTTGGCGCGGTTGACGCTGGAGCGCGGGTCGGAGGCGGGCAGTTCGTGATGCGCGGTGTGGCAGTCGGCGCAGTCCGCCGTCACGGTGAGCCCGCTTTCCATCAGCCCTTTTCCATGAATGCTCTCCAGGTAATTTTCGACCACGTTGTGTTGCGTTCCGGTGTAGCGCAGGGCGGCCTTCTGGCCGGTGCGGTGACACTTGCCGCAGAGCGCCGGCACGTTGCGCGAAAAGGTGGGCGAGACGGATTCTTTCTTGCCCAGAACGCCATGCGAGCCGTGGCAATCCTGGCAGCCGGGCGCATCCGGGCTCCCCTGCGCGGCCAATTTGCCATGCGTGCTTTCGCGGTACTGGGTCATTACTTCCGCGTGGCAGATGGAGCAATCCACTTTGTCCGGGATGGTCCGGCACGGGCGCAAGTCCGAAGGCGTCCCGCCGGTGTGGCACTGGATGCAGGCCGTGCGCGCGTGGCGCGAGTGTTGCAGCTCGGTCTGGTCCACGAACAGCGAGACGGTGCGGCCGCCGCGGGTGACCTTCAGGTTGCGGTCGCCGTGGCAGCGCTGGCAATCCTGGTCCGCCATGCCTTGCGGATAGAACACCGCGCGGACCTTATGCGGCTCGTGGCAGTCCACGCAGGCGGGAATCAGGTGCGGCTGCTTTTCCCATAATTCGCCGCGAATCACCTGGCGATGCACGGTTTCGATCTGGGCGTGGCAGCGGGTGCAGGTGGCGGCGATGTTGGCTTTGGCGATGGAGGAGCGCGGATCGGTGTGGGGCAGCACGAAATGGGCCGTGTGACAACTGGTGCAGACCGCCGTCACGATGAGGCCACGCTTGAACAGCCCCTCGCCGTGGATGCTGTCCATGTAGTTGGCCAGGATGTTTTCCTGCGGAATATTGTGGGTCAGGCTGACCGGGGTTCCCTCACGATGGCAGCCGCCGCACAGCCGCGGAATCTCCATGGTGGAAATGGGCGAGTGGGGGCTGGACTTGCGCAGGATGTTGTGGGTGCCGTGACAGTCGCGGCAGGTGGGGTGGCAGGCCGCGCACTCCAACTCCGCATGCGGGGAGGCGCGCAGAGCGGCGGCATCGATGGGCGGCGGCGTGCCTTTTTCGCGTTTGCCCGCGCGGGGCCCGGTGTCGTGGCAGGCAAGACATTCTTCGGAGCCCGGGAGCGGTTTGGGCGGCTGGGCCAGCGCTGCGGCGGCCAGCATCCCTCCCGCGAC
>JBEKPZ010000202.1:0-13637 GCA_049520215.1 Bryobacteraceae bacterium
CTTTTCGCCCTGCCGGCCTGCGCCCAGGCTTTTCGCGCACAGGCCGCTCCGGCCGCCGGGAGATCTATGAGCAGGCCCCAATCCCCGCTCGGCTCCATCCTGATCGCCGCCGAAGTCGCCATGGCATTCGTAGTGTTGACGGGCGCCGTGCTGCTGGTCCGCAGCTTCGTCGCATTGCTGAGCGAAGACCCCGGCTTCGATGCCAAAGGTGTGCTGGCCATGGAAGTCCCCATGCCCAGCAGCCGGTATGACGATGCCAGGACCGCCCAATTCTGGAAGAACCAACTCCTGCCGGCAATCCAAGCCCTGCCGGGCGTGCAGGCCGTCGCCATGGCGAATTGCGCGCCGATGAGTCTGTCGTCCGTCGGGCGCTTCCGCTTTGCTACCCGGTTCGGCATCGAGGGCCGCACGTTCGATCCCGGGCGCTACCCGGTAGCGCAGTATCGCTGGGTGACGCCGGAGTATTTCCGCATTCTGCAGATTCCGCTGAAACGGGGCCGCCTGCTGGGGGAGTCCGACCGCGGCAAGCCACGCTATCTGATCAACGAAACCCTGGCACGGCAGTTCTTTCCGCACCAAGATCCCACCACCCACCGGCTGATCATGGGCGTGATGGACCCGCATCAGGACCCGATCGAGATCGCAGGCGTGGTGGGCGACGTCCGCGACGTCGGTCTCGACGAAGCCGTGCCGCCTACCCTGTACATGATCTCCAGTTCGCCGCGAATGACCCTGTTGGTGAAGACCGCGGGCGATCCCATGCGGCTGTCCGCGCCCATTCGCGAGGCGATCCATCGCGCAGATCCCGAAGTTGCCGTGTTGAGAGTTGCGACGGTCGAGCAGTTCGTGGCCGATTCGCTGGCGCGCCGCCGCTTCGCACTCACGCTTCTGGCCGCGTTCGGCGGATTGGCGGCGCTGCTCACCGCTGCTGGAATCTACGGGCTGCTGGCCTATTCGGTGAGCGGCCGCGCGCGCGAGTTCGGCATTCGCGCGGCGCTGGGGGCCACGCCGGGTAATCTGCTGCGCATGATCCTGAAGGAAGGCGCGGCGGTGACCCTTCCCGGCCTGGCCGCGGGCGTGGCCGTTTCACTGGCCTGTGCCCGGTTGGTGAAGAGCGTGCTGTACCGGATCTCGCCTATGGATCCACTGTCGCTTGCGGCGGCCGGCGCGGTATTGTCCGTGATTGCGGTGCTTTCCGTGTGGCTGCCGGCCCGCCGCGCCGCGCGCGTGGACCCCGGCGCGGCCTTGCGGGTGGAGTAACACAGAGCGGCAGTCGACACAATACGATCGTCTGCCCCACGGACAGTATTGGGGCTACCTACACCTCAAGCGAACGCAGGTAGTCTCGCACCTCGATCTGTCCAAAGTATGCCGCGCCGCCTTCGGGTGTTGCGTGGTAGAGATCGTCTTTGACTGATCGATCGGCGCCACGTTCGACCAAAAGCTTCACCATCGGAATGTGTCCAGATTGAGCGGCAATGTGGAGTGCGGTGATGCCTTGACCGTGCGTCAACCCGCCGAAGGTGCCCTTCTGGTTGACGTTGGCGCCGTGATTCAATAACCAAGCGGCCGCCTCTGTGCGGTTGCATGCCGCGGCCCAAATCAGCGGAGTCCCTCGATATGGGTCGGCATCGAGCCGCGCGCCAGCTCGCACGAGGCGCTCCAGCACGCTTACGCGATTGCTCTTGCACGCCCACACGAGTGCTTCGTCGAGCACCTCCTGCGGATCAGTCGACGGCTGCCAATCCGGGAACCCGCTATGCGGGCGATAGAAGCCTCGGGCGGCGCCGGCTTTGGGTGTCAGGGTGTGTTCGCCGCTAAAGCAAGCCTCCACGAATTCGGAGATGCCCAGCCCGGCCGCGGCGCGAAGATTGTTCGGAGCCAACGAATGGCGACCCAACAAATCGGCCACCTCGCGATGCCCCCAGAACAGCGCGGCGATTAACGGGGTGCCACCCGCACCGTGCGCTTCCGCGTCCAGTGCCGCGCCTTTTTCGATCAGCAAAGATGCAATCTCCGGCCGGTTGGCGTATGCGGCCGCATGCAGCGGCGTCCAACCGCGATCATTGCCATCGTTGACGTCGGAACCTGCCGCCAGCAGCGTCTCGATCGTAGACACACCGCCTTTCCAGTTCGCCTTGCCGGCGAAGCTGACGGCGAGATTCAGCAGCGTGTTGCCGTTGGTACCGCGCTCGTTTACCAAGCGCGGATTCGCGCGCAACCGAGCTTCGAAGCCGGCCCCGTCACCAGATTGCAGTGCGCCGAAGGCCGCCATGAACGGTTCGGTAGTGGCCGTGTCCGTTCTCGATGCCAATAGATTCACCCGGCTCATCAGGTCGTCCCAGGTCTCGAACCCGTGCTCCCGTGCGTAGACCAGCCGGGCGTCCTCCACGGTGAATGGAGCTTGTCGAATCTCCTCGTCCGTTCGATCTGCAAAGCGCGGATGCCATTCGCGAATCTGTTCCAACGCCGCCGGACCGGCCGATTTGCGCGTTCGCAATAAGCCATGAACCCGATCCGCGATCCAGGCCCCATCGGCGACGAACAAACGCGTGTAGCGGGAACGCGATGACGGCTCAGCGTAGGCCTTCAACTTGGGCCAACTGGCGAACCCCTGTTCCCGGGCCAGGACGAACTGCGCGTCGTGCAAAGCCACCAGTTGAAGCACGGTTGCTTCGTCCGACGCCGTCCAGCGGCTGTGGTGGCGCCGCAAGCGAGAGACCGCGTCTTCGTTTCCGGCCCGAATCGCCCGCAAGAGTTCGCGGGCCTGCTTCTTCTGTTGATCGAGATTCAAGACTGCCTCCTTCGTATGCCTGGTCCGCATGACAGGCGAAAGAGGGTCAACTCAGAGTGATGTCTCAAAGAGGCAGGTGGGCGCGGCCCTTTCCGCGGACAGGACGCGGCCTGCGCGCGTCTAGGGTAAGTCTACCAGAGTCGAGGATTCCTGCGCGGGAGCCGACTCCGTGGCCGTTCCGATGGGGCACCTGTTTTGTACTTATGGTTGGCGACCCCGAAGAGGACACGGGCAACAGACGGGCACGCGGACGCAGCCCAGTGGGAGTGTGGGCGTCGCGCAAGCGATAAAATTGGGATACCGCATGAACACGTTTCGCATCGCACTCGCCAACATCCGGTTTCCGGCGACTCCCGAGGAGTCGGTCACTTTGGCCGAGAACGCCATCGCTCAGGCGTCCACCGAAAGCGCCGGCCTGATCTGCTTTCCGGAATGCTTCATTCCAGGCTACCGGGGAAAGGGCAAGGCGGTGCCGCCCCCCGACCCCGCGTTCCTCGAGCGCGCGTGGTCCGTTATTGCAGGGGCCGCTAAGAGGGCAAATCTCACAGTTGTTCTGGGCACCGAACGGGTGGTAGACAACGCGCTGTTCGCCACCGCGCTGGTCATAGATCGAGATGGAGCGATCGCCGGCTTCCAAGACAAGGTCCAGATCGACCCTTCCGAGGAGGGCACCTATTCGTCTGGTTCGGGGAGGCGGGTGTTCCAGGCGGGTTCGCTGGCCTTTGGCATCGCGATCTGCCATGAGGGCTGGCGCTATCCGGAAACGGTCCGCTGGGCCGTGCGGCGCGGCGCACACATCGTATTCCACCCTCATTTCCACGAAGCCGAACCCGGCGGGTACGCGCCCTCCACTTTCGCCGATCCCGCGAACACATTTCATGAGAAAGCCGCCTTATGCCGCGCGGCGGAGAACACCTGCTATTTCGCAACTGTAAACGTCGCCAGCGCCGGATCGCCGACCACTTCGGCGGTCGTGCGTCCCGACGGGACGGTGCTTTGCTACCAGCCATATGGTCAAGAAGGGTTGCTGATCGCGGATATCGACATCGATGAGGCTACGGGCCTGCTTGCGGCGCGTTGCAAGTTTGCCGTGAGATAATCCGTAATGTCGCGTTCAGCGGCGATCACGATGGCCAAGACCGAGATTGCCTCGCAAACCGAGGTCGAAAGCAAGTCCGATTGACAATCGGCCTGCAGGTTGCCAACGTTGCCAACCTGCCCCACAAACTGGGTTGGAGGACCTATGCCGCAGATCAGCCGTAGGGAGTTCGGTGGCTTGGTGGCTATGCTTGGCGCACAGGCCAGACGGCTGTGGGGCGCTGCCAAGCTCGATGACACGCTGCGCTCCGGAATCGCGCAAAGAGGGATTCCCGCTGCCGTAGGTATGGCCGCCAGCGAACGCGGCATCCTCTATTCGGGCGCATTCGGCACACGCGATTCAGCGGGCGTGCCGGTGACCGCCGATTCGATCTTCGCCATCGCATCCATGACCAAGGCCATCACCACCGTCGCCGCACTGCAACTGGTGGAGCAGGGCAAGGTGAAGCTGGACGAGCCGGTGTCGGAACACCTGCCGCAGCTCGGCAAACTGGAAGTTCTGGAGGGCTTCGATGAGACCGGCAAGCCGAGGCTGCGACCGGCCAAAACTCCAGTGACACTGAAGCATTTGCTCACGCACACTTCGGGAATCTGTTACGACATCTGGGACCCGGACATGTTCCGGTACACGTCGCAAATGAAGCGTGCGGTTCCGGCCGTCCCGCCACTGATGTTCGAACCGGGCACGCGCTGGCAGTATGGCATGGGCGTCGATTGGGCCGGTCGGCTGGTGGAAGCGGTCAGCGGCAAGAACCTGGAAGAATATTTTCAGGCCAACATTCTGGGACCGTTGGAGATGCGGGACACCAGCTACCTCCTCCCGGCGTCGAAATTCGAGCGGCTGGTCACCGATTATGCGAGGCAGGCCGACGGATCGCTCAAACAGAATCCGCGCGTGCCGCCGCGTGTCCCTAAAGAGTTCAACGGAGGCGGAGGGTTGTTCTCCACCGCGGGCGATTATGTGCGGTTCATGCAAATGATCCTCGGCAAGGGGCGCGGAAGCAACCAGGTTCGGATCCTGCAGCCGAAGACCGTGGAGAGCATGGAGATCAACCAGATTGGCCCGGCGACGGCCGGGAAGATGAAGAGCTACCGGCCGAATCTGTCAAGCGATGTGGATATACAGCCTGGAGCCACCGAGAAGTGGGGGCTGGGATTCCTGATCAATACCACCGCCTACGACGGCGGCCGCTCGGCTGGAAGCTTAGCGTGGGCCGGGCTGTTTAATACGTTTTTTTGGATCGATCCGAAGCGATCGATGTGTGCGGTGCTGCTGATGCAGTTTCTGCCGTTTGTGGATCGGGAGGCGGTCGGGCTGCTGAGTGATTTCGAGCACGCGGTTTACGGCTGATTGGGGGAAAGGCCGATTCGCAATCGGCCTTGCAGGTTGACAACTGTTGACAACCTGCCCCACAGGAATTTGTTACACTGAAACGTCAGTTTCTTTTCGGGTTTATCCAACCAACAACAGGAATTCTTTCATGCAGCGACAGATATTCACATCGGAATCCGTAACAGAAGGGCATCCGGACAAGATCGCGGACCAGATTTCGGACGCGGTATTGGATGCCGTCATGGCGCAAGATCCGCTAGGCCGCGTGGCTTGCGAGGTGCTGGTGACCACCGGCATCTGCGTGGTGGCGGGCGAGATCACCACCACCTGCTACGTGGATGTGCCGCGGGTAGTGCGGCGGACCATCGAGCATATCGGATACGCCGATGCCTTGTGGGGCTTCGACTGCAACACGTGCGGCGTGCTGAACGCCATCCAGTCGCAGTCGCCGGACATCGCCATGGGCGTGGACACGGGCGGCGCGGGCGACCAGGGCATGATGTTCGGCTATGCCTGCAACGAGACCGACGAACTGATGCCGCTGCCCATCATGCTGGCCCACAAACTGGTGCGGCAGCTTTCCGAGGTGCGGCGCGCGGGCATTCTGGATTTCCTGCGTCCGGACGGCAAGAGCCAGGTGAGCGTGGAGTATGTCGACGGCGCGCCCAAGCGTATCGACGCCGTGGTGGTTTCCACGCAGCACAGCGACTCGATTTCGATCGAGACGCTGCGGGCCGAGGTGAGGAAGCACATCATCGATCCGGTGGTTCCGCCGGACATGGTGGATTCCGGCACCCACTATCACATCAATCCCACGGGGCGCTTCGTGATCGGCGGGCCGCACGGCGACACCGGGCTCACCGGGCGCAAGATCATCGTGGACACCTACGGCGGTATGGGGCGGCACGGCGGCGGGGCTTTCTCCGGCAAGGATCCGACGAAGGTGGATCGCTCGGCGTGTTACATGGCCCGGTATATCGCCAAGAACGTGGTAGCAGCCGGCCTAGCGAGCCGTTGCGAAGTGCAATTGGCATACGCCATCGGCGTGGCCGAACCGGTCTCGGTGATGGCTAACACCTTCGGCACCGGCATCGTCCCGGAAGACAAGATCACTGCGCTGATTCGCGCGCACTTCCCGCTCACGCCGCGGGGCATCATCGATCACCTGAAACTGCGGCGGCCCATCTACCGCACTACGGCGGCATTTGGGCATTTCGGCCGTACCGAAGAGAGCTTCACCTGGGAAGCCACCGACAAGATGGAAGCGCTGCGCGAAGAAGCCGTGGCGCACGCCGCGGTCCGTTAGTTACCGAGCCGCGAAGTTACCGAGCCGCGACCGTTAGGGAGCGGAAAAAGAGGAATTCATGCCAACCGATACTCAAACGCAAGTTGCCTGTGACATCAAAGATATTTCGCTGGCGGACCTGGGGAAGCGGCGCACGGAGTGGGCTGCACAGTCCATGCCAGTGCTGCAGACCATCCGCAAGCAGTTCATCAAGAACCAGCCGCTGGGCGGCAAACGCGTCTCCGCCTGCCTGCACGTGACCAGCGAAACCGCCAACCTGATGATCGCCCTGCGCGACGGCGGCGCCTCCGTGGTGCTATGCGCCTCCAACCCACTATCCACGCAGGATGACGTGGCCGCCACGCTGGTGCGCGATTACGGCATTCCCGTGTACGCCATCAAAGGCGAGAACAACGACGTCTACTACAAGCACCTGACGGCGGCGGCCGAACATGCCCCGCACATCACCATGGACGACGGCGCGGACCTGGTCTCGCTGCTGCACAGCAAGCGGCAGGACCTGGCGGCCAACATCATCGGTGGCACCGAAGAAACCACGACCGGCGTCATCCGCCTGCGCGCCATGGCCAAGGAAGGCGTACTGAAGTATCCCATCGTGGCGGTCAACGATGCGCTGACCAAGCACCTGTTCGACAATCGCTACGGCACCGGCCAGAGCACCCTCGACGGCATCATCCGCGCGACCAACATCCTGCTGGCGGGGCTGAACCTGGTGGTAGCCGGCTATGGCTGGTGCGGCCGCGGCGTCGCCATGCGCGCGCGCGGGCTGGGTGCCAACGTCATCGTCACCGAGGTGGATCCCACCAAGGCCATCGAAGCGGTGATGGATGGCTATCGCGTCATGTCGATGGCCGAAGCCGCGGTCATTGGCGACATCTTCGTGACCGTCACGGGCAACAAGCACGTGATCGCGCGCGATCACTTCGAGCGCATGAAGAGCGGGGCGATCCTTTGCAACTCGGGACACTTCAACGTGGAGATCGACCTGGAGGCGCTGGGCCGGATCTGTTCTTCGCACCGGCAGACGCGCGAGTTCGTGGAAGAGTATTCTTTCCGCGATGGGCGCAAGATCAATGTGCTGGCAGACGGCCGCTTGATCAATCTCTCGGCCGCCGAGGGACATCCGGCTTCGGTGATGGATATGAGCTTCGCCAATCAGGCGCTGTCGGCCGAGTACATGGTGAAGAATCACAGCCAGCTCGAAAATCGCGTCTACGCGGTGCCGGAAGACCTCGACAAGCAAGTCGCGCGCATGAAGCTGGAGTCCATGGGGGTGAAGATCGACCGGCTCACTGCCGAGCAGGAACATTATCTGGCAAGCTGGTCGGAAGGCACGTAGGACGGACCTCCCGGCCTGTCCCTCTCTCCGAAATCGGATAGCCGGCGGAGCGCTATGTTCGGCGCTCGTCGTTTAGGGCGGCTAGCACGGCGTCTTTGGAATTATAGATCAGACGGTCTAGTTCCCAGCCGTTCAGGCCTGCTTCGTGAGCGACTTCTACAAGGAACTTTTCCTTCTCGCCGTAATCGCGAAACGCCAGTCCTGTCGCATCGAGAACGTGTTGGGCCCGTGTATCGACAGCTATGCTCTCCCAAAAATCAGGATGATAAACATCCATCATCATATTCCGCGCGTACTTTGGGCCGACGCCACGAAACCTCCGCAGGAATTTGATCTTCTCATCGCAACCACCCTTCGAGTTGAGTTGCGCTTTCACGGCAACTGGACCGCCGTCGTCGACGATCTTCTGGAAGTTTTCCAGCAGTAGCGGGGCCTTCTTCGTCGCCCACCTGACGCGAGCCGCCACGAGCGCGTCGGACATTCTTTTTTCGCGCTGGCTCGCATTGCCGCACGCACTCAGCGCATCAAAGGTCACCTGTGGATCATTCCGCAGTTCATCGCCGCGGGAGCCGCCCCAGGTCGAGAAACTTAGCAGCAGCGCGTCCCATATGAAGTCATCCCTTTCCCACCTGCTGTTGATCTTCGTCGGTTTTGGTATCGGATGTGCCAAGTACGCTCGATGGATCGCCCGTACCAGCGTCCTTTTGGCTTGCTCCCGCTCTTCCATACTCCAATTATCGACCAGCAGGGCGTGGTCCGGCTATACTGGATCATTCGTTCATGGACGGCGCGAGGACATATGAAACCGAAGTCGCGATTGCCGGCGGTGGCTTAGCCGGCATCGTAGCCGCGCACGAGTTGCTCGGCCGCGGCCGGCGCGTCTTGTTGATCGATAAGGACCGGCGCGAGAATTTCGGCGGGCTGGCCAAAGAGTCTTTCGGCGGCGTACACCTGATCGGCACTCCCCATCAGAAGCGCTTGCGCATCCACGACTCGCCGGAACTCGCATGGCGCGACTGGCAGAGCGTCGCCGATTACGATGCCGCGGACGATTGGCCGCGCGCCTGGGGCCGCTTCTACTGTGAGAATTCCCGCGAGTACATCTTCGAATTCCTGGATCGAAAGAAGATTACGTTCCTGCCGCTGGTGAACTGGCCCGAACGCGGCCTCTACGAGCCGGGCAATTCGGTGCCCCGGTGGCACATCGTCTGGGGTACGGGCTACGAGATCGTCCACCGGTTGCTCGACGCCCTGGAGTCGCACCCGCAGCGCGCGAATCTGGAACTGCTCTTCGATACCGAAGTCTCCGCCATTGAGACGGCCGGCGGGCGCGCCACCGGCGTCATCTGCCGCAAAATGGATGAAGGCCGCGACGTCACGGTCACGGCCGAACACGTCGTCATCGCATCCGGCGGGGTTTGCGGCGGCGATCTCAGTTTCGTGCGCGCGAATTGGCACAAGCCGTGGGGCGATCCGCCCGCGGAACTGCTCAACGGCGCGCACCGCTACGGCGATGGCCTGCTGCACCGCGGAGTGGCCGCGCTGGGTGGCGCCGTGACGCATCTGGACCTGCATTGGCATTACGCCGCAGGCGTGCATCATCCCGCCAGGCGCCGCCCCCACGACGGCTTAAGCCTGGTGCCGCCGCGTTCGGCGCTGTGGCTGAACGCGCGCGGCGAGCGCATCATGAGTCCCGGCCCCATGCCGGTTTATGCCGATACGCGGCGCCTGGTTTCGAGTGTGCTCGCGCAACCTGGCCAGTATTCCTGGCAGGTGATGAACTGGAAAATCGCGATCAAGGAACTGGCGGTCTCGGGCTGCGATTACATGACTGCGTTTCGCTACAAAAAGCGAATCGGGCTGGCGGCCAGCCTGCTGTTCGGAAACCGGGATCTGGTGAATCGGCTGATCCGCGACTGCCCGGACGACATCGTGGTGGCGGAGCACCTGGACGAATTGATGGAGCAGATGGACCGGCAGAGCCTGTACGGTCTGCGGATCGATCGGGCGCGGATGGAGGCGACGGTGCGCGCGTGGGACGGCATGATCGAGCGCGGTCCGGCCTACGCCAACGACGACCAACTACGGCGCATCGCCAACGCACGGCAGTATCGCGGCGACCGCGTGCGCACTTGCAAGTTTCAGAAGATTCTGGATCCCAAAGCGCGCCCGCTCATCGCCATTCGCGAGTTCATTTTGAGCCGCAAAAGCCTGGGCGGCATTCAGACCGACTTACAGTGCCGCGTACTGCGCGCCATCGATGGCCAGCCGGTTCCCGGCCTGTACGCCATCGGCGAGGCGGCCGGTTTCGGCGGTGGCGGCATGCACGGCAAAGGATCGCTGGAGGGGACTTTTTTGGGCGCATGCGTGCTTTCGGGTCGGCTGGCGGGGCGGAGCATTGGGAAGTGAGCAGCGCGCGCGCTTTGCGCGCCAAGAGCGGGGCTGGGAGCCCCGCGCAGGCCGGGGGCCTGCCCCACTACTCAATTCCCAGGGTGATCAAAATGGCCTCCACATCGGCGCCGCGCACGTGCACGTCCGCGTCCATGGTGGCCGGATCGGGACGCTCGTCGAACGCCTGAAACAGCGCCATTTTGGCAATCGCGTAGCGCTCGCTCGAGTACAGCGTGCGGCCGTGGCGGCCTTGCCAGTCCTCCAGCGCGGTGTCGCTCACCAGAACGGAAACCGCGATGGACGTCTTGCGGTCCGCGGAAACGTTGAAGACATATTCGGTCCCGTGGTTGCGTTCGCGTTTATAGGGCCGGTGGCCTTCATAGTAGTATTGGTAAACATAACCCGATTGTCCGGAATACGTTTTCTGGCGGCGTATGGCCGGCGCGCCGCTGAGCGGCTGCGGTTTGCGTGAGAGCCAGCGATCGAACACCCTTCGATTATCCCGGTACTTCGGTCCTCTTGACAAGCGCAGGCTTTGGAGTAACACTATGTATGGAGTCAGCCGGTGATGATTCCGAAGCATCTGAACACCGAAGGGCCGGCTTCTGCTGACGCCGGCGAGGAGGTGGCAATAGAACCGGGCCAGAATGGGGGCGGTCGTCACCCCGGGCAGTAGGCAGGCAGTACGAGGGATTCTCGAACGGTCGGATTAGCGCCCACCTCAGGCGCCGCGCTCTAGCGCAAATCGATGGCCGGCAACGAGGGCTTCGAGCCTACGATCCGTGGATGGACCGCCCTTTTCGTTTTTTTCAGTACTCTTCCTTCCCCTTCCTGCTGTATCCCGTGTAAACTGAGATGTACTCCTCCTGCGATATGACACCTCTTTCCCGGGAAATCGTCAGCGCGCACAGTCCCGATTCCGACGACGCGTTCATGTTCTATGCGCTGGCCACCAAGAAGGTCCGCTCCCCGAAGGTGAGCTTTCGCCATATCCTGGAGGACATCGAATCGCTCAACCGTAAAGCGGTCGAGGGCCTGTACGACCTGACCGCGATCTCCTATCACGCGTATCCGTACGTGGCGGACAAATACGTGATGATGGCCAGCGGCTCCAGCATTGGCGATGGATACGGTCCGATGCTGGTGGCGGCGCGGCCCCTCGAACCGGACGAATTGGCCGGCAAGCGTATCGCGGTGCCCGGCAAGCTCACCTCCGCGTATCTGGCATTGAAACTGTTCCAGCCTGATTTCGAGGCCGTGGTCACCCCCTTCGACAAAATCATGCATGCCGTGCGCGAGCACTCCGTGGAAGCCGGACTGATCATTCATGAAGGACAGTTGACCTACGATCGCGAAGGATTCCACCGCGTGCTGGATCTGGGCCGGTGGTGGAAGAGCAAATACGGGCTGCCGCTGCCGCTGGGAGGCAACGCGCTGCTGCGCACCTTGCCGGGCGATATCCAAAGCGAGTGCTGCCGCCTGATGCGCGAGAGCATTCAATACGCGCTCGACAATCGCGACGAGGCGCTCAGCTACGCGTTGCAATTCGCGCGCGACATGGAAACCAGCCTGGCGGAAAAGTTCGTCGGCATGTACGTGAATCACTACACGCTGGACGCCGGCGACATCGTACCCGCTGCGGTGCAGAAGTTGCTCGACCTGGGCCATGAAGCGGGTCTCATCCCGCGGCGCGTTCAGGTCGAGTTCATCCGCTGACTGCTACATTAGAAGCATGGCCTTTCGTCGAGGAATCCCCTGCCTGTTGTGCCTTTCGTTTTGTCTGGCGGCGCAAGCCCAGGATGCCGCGCTGCGCCCTAAAGACATCCGCGAGATGGGCAAGGGGGGCGCCGACGCCATTCCCAGACTGGCCGCGCTGCTGACCAACCCGGATGTCCAAATCCGCCTGGAAGCCGTGAAGCAGATTGCGGAAATCGATACGCAACACAGCCTCGATCCGTTGATTCAAGCCACGCGCGACAGTGACGCCGAAATTCAGATCCGCGCCACCGATGGCCTGGTCAACTTCTATCTGCCCGGATATCTGAAGACCGGATTCGCTTCTTCGCTGCGCCGCGTGGGGACCAGCATTAAAGGCCATTTCACCGACACCAACGATCAGGTGATCGATCCTTACATCACGCCGCGCGCCGACGTGATTGCCGCGTTGGGCGCAATGGCGCGCCAGGGTGCCAGTCCGGAAGCGCGGGCCAACGCGGCGCGCGCCATCGGCATCCTGCGCGGCAAAGCCGCCATACCGGATCTGGTCCAGGCGATGCATGCCAAGGACACCCCGGTGATCTACGAGTCGCTGGTGGCCCTGCAGAAAATCCGCGATCCCGAGGCGGCTTCCAGCATCGCGTTCCTGCTGCGCGACCTCGACCCGAAGGTGCAGGTGGCGGCCATCGAAACCACCGGCCTGTTGCTGAATAAATCGGCGCTGCCCGACCTTTCGGACGTCCTCAGCCACACGCGCGACAACAAAGTGCGCCGCGCCGCGCTGACCGCCATCGCCATGCTGCCCGCGGAAAGCAGCCGCGAGATTTACGCGCGCTATATCGGGGATAAGGACGAAAAGATGCGCGCCGCCGCGGCCGAAGGCTACGCGCGCTTGAAGAATCCCGCGGACCTGCCCATGCTCGAAAAGGCGTATCAGGAGGAAGGCAAGACTTCCCCGCGGCTCTCGATGGCGTTCGCCCAGGTGATGCTCGGCAAGACGGAGGTCTCCGAATTCAGCCCGCTGCAATTTCTGGTTAATACGCTGAACAGCGCCGCGTATCACGGCGAGGCATTCCCGTTTCTGGTGGAACTGGCGCGCGACCCCGGCGTGCGGAAATCGCTCTATACGCCGCTATTGCAGGGGACCAGGGACGAGAAAATCCAGCTTGCACGCGTGATGGCGCGCAGCGGCGACAAGGGCGATGTGCCCCAGTTAGAGAAGTTGAGCCACGATGCCGATCCGGAAGCGGCGCAGGAAGGACTGCGGGCCTTGCGGAATTTGCAGGCCCGCACCTGACGGAATATTACTTGGCCTTCTTCTGCTTCTGCTGGCCGACGCGCACCTTGAAGTGCAGGATCTTGGACTCCTGGTACGCCTTGTGATCGTGGCGGGCCACTACATCGGCCAGATACTTGTCCACGACGGCATCTTTCGGGAGCACCGCCATGACGGTGAAACTCTCCCCGCACTCCGGGCAGAAGGGACGGAACCGCTTGACATTCGGAATTGCCATAACGTTGTTAGTTTAGCACGGCGGCGGAGTCCGATTCAGGCGGCGCGATCGCTGGGCTCGTGGTGAAGGCGCATCAACTGGCCGGAGCGGAGCGCCAAAGACGCGTACGTCTGGCCGGAGTCGTCGCTGAATTCGACCTCGTACAC
>JBEKPZ010000203.1:0-13437 GCA_049520215.1 Bryobacteraceae bacterium
GCCGCCGCCAAAGCCGCCGTCGAGCCCGCGGCGCCGCCGCTCCCGACCGTCAAGTTCGGCAAGTTCGACATCTCCCGCATGATCGTCGGCTCCAACCCGCTCTACGGCTACTCGCACTTCAACCACACCATGGACCAGCTCATGCGCGAATGGTATACCCAGGATCGCAAGATGGAAGTGCTGCACGCCTGCGAGCGCCACGGCATCAGCACCTGGCAACTGCACTACAACGACCAGCCCGTCGAGGATTTCAAGCGCTATCGCGCCGAGGGCGGCAAGATGCAGCTCATCCTGCTAGCCGACTTCGCCCTGATGAAGGACCCCAAGCTCCTGCCGGAAGTTGTCAAACTGGGGCCGCTCGGCATCGGGCACCACGGCAACCGCACCGACGAACGCTTTCGCAACGGCGAGAAGGGAAAGATCAAGGACTTCCTCAAAGCCGTGCGCGACACCGGCGTGATGGTGGGGCTGTCCACGCATAACCCGGCGGTCGTCGACACCGCCGAAGGCGAAGGCTGGGACGTCGATTATTACCAGTGCTGCCTGTATCGCGTGTCGCGGACCCCCGAAGAGGCGCGCGCGGAGTTCGGCGAGTCGCCCATCGGTGAGACCTTCATGGAGAAGGATCCCGAGCGCATGTGCCGCATGATCCGCCAGACCAAAAAGCCGTGCCTGGCCTTCAAGCTGTTCGGCGCCGGACGCGCCAGCGGTTCCCCCGAGGCGGTCGAGCACGCCTTCCGTTTCGCCCTCGCCGGCATCAAACCGACCGACGCCGTGATTGTCGGAATGTACCCGCGGTTCAAAGACGAAGTGCGCGAAAACACCGAACTGGTACGCCGCATTCTGACCGCGGCCTAACAGCCTCATGGAGGGCGGGATTCATCCCGCGCGGGGCTTCAGCCCCGTGGCTGCTCTTCGTCCCACATACAAAAAATGATCGGAGACGCCCAGCCCCTCCGCGGTCTGCCCGGTGCGCTCGATCAGGTCCAGCCAACCCTCGGCTTCCGCGGGAGGCAGATCGTTCAAACTGGACTGCCACGACGTGCTGAAGGACTCCACGCCCGTCAGCGCCAACTCTTCGAACTCGTCCGCAAACAGCGCGCGGAACTCGGCATACGGCGACAGGTGCGCGAAGCCGATAGGCGGCGCGTGCTCCGGATCCAGATTGCCGTCGCGCAGGTATTGTTCGTGGAACGCCTTCCGCTCCAAAACCACGTGCGGGAAAAGGCGAAAGAAATCGCGCAGGTAGGACAGCCGGTTGATCCCCGCGGCGAACAGCACGCCGCCCGGCTTCAGGACGCGGGCCGCTTCGGCCACCGCCTGCCGCCGCGCCTGCAGCGCGCACAGGTGGTACAGCGGTCCGAGCATCAACACGGTATCGAACGCGCCCGCCGCCAAAGTATCGAGACCCGTCGCGGATTCCCGGCTGATCCCGGCGATGGATTCGCCCAGGCCGGCCCCGCGCAGACGTGCGGCGGCCGCATCCAGCAACCGTGCCGACACATCCACCAGCCGCAGCCGGCAGCCCTTGTGCGCCAGGTATTCCGAATAGATCCCGCCGCCCACCCCGATCTCGGCGACCTCGGCATTCGCCGGCGCCAGCCGCTCCAGCCAGCGCAGCGTGATCTCGCGCTCCACCGGGCAGTCGCGCGTCAGCCGCGCCAGCTCGGCTTCGAAGATCGCGGTGTCGTAGTAGCGTGCAACGCTTGCAGCCAGGTCCACGCCGGCCGGCTCGTCAGGGCCGGTCACTCACGTGCCCCCAGCCGCAGTTGCGTCCCGTTCCCATGCGGCGCGAGTTCCACCGTGACAACGGTCTCGGCCCCTTTGGTCGCGGCGGTGACCCAGGTCAATTCCACCAGCCGGTCGCATTCCAACCTGAGGAACCGCCCGTAGTGCGGATGACGCATTCCCTCGAAGTGCGTCTCGAAACAGAACGCAGCGCCGGCCTCCGCTCGCATCCACACCGTCCCGGGCGCGGCGAACCAGCGATCGAATTCCTCCGTCCAGGCGCGAAAGAGTCCATCGGGAGACGTAGTCATTGCCCGTTCAACACGCAAACCGAACGTCGTCATTCTGCCTCCCGACTTCTCACTTCCTGATCACCTCCACCCCCACATACGGACGCAACACCTCCGGCACCACCACGCTGCCATCGGACTGCTGATAGTTCTCTACGATCGCCACCCACGTGCGCCCCACCGCCAGACCGCTGCCGTTCAGCGTGTGCACGAATTCGTTCTTCCCCTTCGCGTTCTTGAACCTAATGGACGCCCGCCGCGCCTGAAAAGCCTCGTAGTTCGAGCAGGAAGAAATCTCCTTATACGCGTTCTGACCCGGCAGCCACACTTCGATATCGTAAGTCTTGGCCGCGGAGAATCCGGTATCGCCGGTCGACAGCACCACTGTGCGGAAAGGCAGCCCCAAACGCCGCAGGATGTCTTCCGCGTCCGCCGTCAGTTTCTCCAACTCGTCGTAGCTGTGGTCCGGGTGCGCGAACTTGACCAGCTCCACTTTCTGGAATTGGTGCTGCCGGATGATGCCGCGCACGTCCCGCCCGTAAGATCCCGCCTCGCTGCGAAAGCACGGCGTATAGGCGCACAGCTTCACCGGCAGCCGCTCACCCTCCAGCGTTTCGTTCCGGTACAGGTTGGTTACGGGAACCTCCGCCGTGGGAATCAGCCAGTAGTCTGAGTTCTCAAGCTTGAACTGATCCTGCGCGAACTTAGGCAACTGACCGGTACCGAAGAGGCTGGCCGAATTCACCATGAAGGGCGGCAGCACCTCGGTGTATCCGTGCTCGCGCGTATGCACGTCGAGCATAAAGTTGATCAGCGCGCGTTCCAGCTTGGCGCCCAGGCCCCAATACACCGCGAACCGCGCGCCGGTCACTTTCGCCGCGCGCTCCAGGTCCAATATGCCCAGCTCCGGGCCCAGGTCCCAGTGCGCCTTAGGCTCGAAGTCGAAAGCGCGCGGTTCGCCGACCCGCCGGACTTCTACGTTATCTGCCTCGCTGAACCCCACCGGCACGGATTCGTGCGGCAGATTCGGAATCCCTTCCACCATCTCGCGAAAGGACTCCTCGGCCGCCTCCAACTCCTGCTCGCGTATCGCGATCACTTGGCTGAGGGCGCGCATCCCTAGCTGCCCTTCGCTGGTGTCGACGCCCTGCCGGCGCAGTTTGCCGATCTCGGCGGTTCCTGCGTTGTAGCGCGCCCTCAACTGTTCCAGCTCGGCGATGGCCGCCCGACGCCGCTTGTCCAATTCCCGGTAACCATCCAGATTGGGCGGATTGCTGCGCGTTTGCAGTCGCTCGGCAATGCGGTCGAAGTTCGCTCGAAACCAGGCCAGATCGTACATTTATTCATGCTACCAGGGGACAAGTGGGGCGGGCGCCCTCGCCCGCGGACCGGCGCCCTCGCCGGTCCACCGGCCGCAGGCCGGCAGGGGTTCGCATTCTTCAACGGAGCGGTTTCCCCAAAACGGTTCAGCACCCCACAAGGCACTGGTCCGAGTTAGTTAGAGGCGTAGCGGCTCTCGGCTCCGTAATATTCGATCGCGACGCCGGCGGGCGTCTAATCCAGCACGTCCTGCGGTACGCGGAGAAATAGAGCATCATGGCAACCCAGAACAACCTGCATATCCCGGACGATCTGCTGAGCGCGGTGACTGCAGGGGCCAGCGCGGACGGGAAAACCACCGATGAACTCGCTGCGGAAGCCCTGCGGCGATAGCAAGGTTGACAACCGCTTTAGGCATAGATACAATACCCCTATGGATAATATGCCTAAGGCCGATATGCCTTCCGGAGCTCTGGTCCTGCTCATCCTGCGCGTGCTGCGATCCGGTGCCCTGCACGGTTACGCCATCGCTCAGAAGATTCACCTGCTCTCCTCCGAAGTGCTGCACGTCGAGGAAGGATCACTCTATCCCGCGCTGCAGAAAATCCTGCTCAAGGGCTGGGTCACTGCCGAATGGGGTATCTCCGAAACCAATCGCAAGGTCCGCTTCTATCGCCTCACGCCGGCTGGCCGCAAACAACTGGAAGCCGGGCTGTCCGAATACGATCGCGTGAACGAAGCCATCCAGTCCGTCCTGCGGACTGCCTGAGGAGACGCTCATGAACGAATTATTCCGGCGTGTCCGCTACCTGCTGCAACGCCGCCGCTTCGACCAGGAACTGGCCAACGACCTCGACTTCCATCGCGAGATGGCCGACCGCGCCGGCAGCCCGCTGCGCAACACGCTGCAACTACGGGAGGCCGCGCGCGACGCCTGGGGCTGGACCTGGATCGACCGTTTCGCCCAGGACCTGCGCTACGCCGTACGGATGCTGCGCAAGTCGCCCGGCTTCACTCTGGCAGCCGTGCTCATGCTGGCTATCGGCATTGGCGTGAACGTGGCCGTGTTCGGCTTCTTCGATCTGATGGTCCTGCGTCCGCTGAACGTCCGCGACCCCGCCACGCTGCTGCGATTCCATCGCCGTTCTCCGCAGAACTACGCCTTCGCGATGCCGTATCCGGAGATGGCATTCTTCCGCGATCATTCTCGAACGCTATCTGCCGTCATGGCACTGAACACCACCAAGGTCGCAATGGAAGGCGAAGACAAACAAATTGACGCCGCCTTCGTCACCGCGAACTTCTTCAGCGAACTGGGCGCCACGCCGCGGCTCGGCCGGTTGCTCGACCCGTCCCTTGACGAGGCTCCCGGCGCGCCTGCCGTCGTGGTCCTCGATCAGGGCTTTTGGCACCGCCACTTCGGCGCCGATCCGCTGGCGATCGGCAAAACCATCCGCCTGAACGACAAGCCCGTGACGATCGTCGGCGTGGCCGGCAGCGAATTCAGTGGACTCAGTATGAACCAATCGGCCATGTGGGCGCCGCTCACCCAGCAGCCCTATTTCGCAACCGGCAGCCTCCTGCTGACGGACTTCACGGCCAACAGCGTGCGCATGTGGGGCCGCTTACAGCCGGGCTTCGCGCCCAAAGCGTCCGAGGCGGAACTCCAGTCGCTGGCGGCGCAGTTGCGCAAACAGCACCCCGCGGAGATCTGGGAGAAGGAGACGCTCCCCAGCGATCCCGGCGGCTACGCCAAGAGCATGATGATCGGCGACCGCAGCGGGTCGGGATCGGAACGCCAGGGTGAGTTGGTTCCCATAATCGCTCTGGTGGCCACGCTCGGCCTTTTGATCCTGGCCGTGGCGTGCGGCAACCTGGGCAGCCTGCTGCTGGCGCGAGGCGCGGCGCGCGAGCGGGAGATCGCCATTCGCATCGCTGTCGGCGCGGGGAAGAGCCGGCTCATCCGCCAGTTGTTCACCGAAAGCCTGGTATTGGCCCTGCTGGGATCGATCGCCGGCTTGGCTGTAGGCTGGGCCGCTCAGAGCAGCCTGATGAGGCTGACAGATTCTCCCGCATGGCTGAATCCCGCTCCCGATTGGCGCGTCGCGCTCTTCGCCCTCGGCGCGGGATTCGCCTCGGCCATCCTGTTCGGATTGACGCCGGCGCTGCAGGCCGCCCGCCAGCGGCATCGTGCCACCATCGCACGCCAGATCCTGGTGGGAGCGCAAGTCGCGGCAAGCTGCGTCCTCCTGATCGTCGCCGGACTTCTGAGCCGCGCTCTCAACCACGCGCTGTCCGCCGATCCCGGCTTCGCCTATCAGCACGTCATCTCTATCGATCCCGGACTCGGCCGTCGCGGCTACACGCCGGCCAGGGCGCAAGCATATATGGATACGCTGCAAGCGCGCCTGCGTGCGCTTCCAGGAGTCGAATCCGTAGCGCTGGCGCAGAGTCCGCCCTTGGGCCGCAGATCGGAGATCGCCGGCATCGATATCGATGGGCGCCGGATGCGCGTTCAGATCAACCGCGTCGATCCGCAGTTCTTTCAGACTATGCGAGTCCCGCTGCTGCGCGGCCGCAATCTGGTGCGCGGTGAAACGCACGCCGCAGTCGTCAGCGAATCGTTCGCGCGCGCCGCCTGGCCGGGGCAGGACCCATTGGGAAAAAAGTCTTTCGTCGGCGAGGATGACACCGTCGTGGGAATCGCGGGCAGTGCCCGGCTGATTAAGATCGAGGATTCCGACTCAGTCGAAGTCTACCTCCCACTCATGCTGGACGACGTGCCTGGCACGTCGGTGTTGGTTAAGACGTCGGCCGCACCCGAGGATCTCTTGCGCTCCGTGGCATCCGCCGCCAAAGCCATCGACCCCAACACCTTCCCCGAGGTACAGCTCATGAAGTCCGGATTCCGCCAGAAGTTGCGGGGCGGGGAATCGAGTGCCCTGGCAGTCAGCGCATTAGGCTCCGTCGCCGACCTGCTGGCCTGTCTCGGCATCGTGGGAGTGGTGGCCTATGCCGTCTCGCAACGCACGCGCGAAATCGGCATCCGCATGGCTCTGGGCGCGCGGCCCGCGCACATTCTGGCGGTAGTGTTGCGCCAGTTCTCGCGTCCCGTGGCCGCTGGCCTGCTCGTGGGCGTGGGCGGCGCGGCGGCGTTGTCGGGACTGCTGCGCGGCCAGCTTTATGGCCTCAGCAATTTCGATCCGGCCGCTTATCTGGGCGCAATCGCGCTCTTTGTACTTACGGTGCTGGGTGCCGCCCTGTGGCCTGCCCGTCGCGCGCTGCGCGTTGATCCGATGAAAGCCCTCCGTCACGAGTAGCTTATGAACCAACTTTTCCGCCGTATCCGGTATCTATTAAACCGCCGCCGCTTCGATAGCGAACTGGCCAACGATCTGGAGTTTCATCGCGAAATGGCGGAGCGTGCTGGCACGCCTCTCGCCAATCCGCTGTTGCTCCGCGAGCAAGCCCGCGACGCGTGGGGCTGGACCTGGATCGATCGCCTGTCCCAAGACATGCGCTACGCCGCGCGCATGCTGCGTAAATCGCCGGGCTTCACCGCCGCCGCGGTACTGATGCTGGCGCTCGGCATGGGCGTCAACGTGGCCGCCTTCGGCTTCTTCGACTTGATGTTCCTGCGTCCGCTGCCGATCCGCGATCCGGCCACCGTGCTGAAATTCGCGCGCAGCGGCCCGCAGGGCTACGCGGATAATTTCGTTTATCCTGAAGTGGCTTTCTACCGCGAGCACACCAAGACGCTCTCGGCGGTAATGGCCTCGGATGACGCCAGGGTGACCATCGATGCCGATGAGCAGCAACTGACCGCCACCTTCGTTACCGCGAACATCTTTGGCGACCTGGGCGCCACGGCGCGTCTCGGAAAGTTGCTCGACCCAGCCCGGGACGAAGCCGCGGATGCGGCTCCGGTAGTCGTCCTCGGTGAGGGATTCTGGCAACGCCACTTTGCCGCGGATCCGTCGATCGTTGGCAAGACTGTCCGCATTAATGGACAGCCGGCTACCGTAGTCGGTGTGGCGTCGAATCAGTTCAGTGGACTCGGTTGGGGCACGCCGGACTTATGGGCGCCCATCACCCAGCAACCGTACTTCGTGAAGAACACCCGGCTGACGGACTTCTCCGATGGCGGCATCAGCGTGCCCATGTGGGGCCGTTTGCGGCCGGGTGTACCTCCCGGGGCGGCCGAAGCCGAGTTGAAGTCACTGGCGGCCGAGTTGCACCGGCAGCATCCTCAAGAGGTGTGGGATAAGGAAAGCCTTCCCAGTGTGCCAGGTGGCTTCGCCAATCGTGTCCGCGGCGAGATGATTCCGGTTCTTGCCCTGGTGGGCGCACTAGGGCTCTTGATCCTGACCGCCGCCTGTGGAAACCTCGGAAGCCTGCTGCTGGCGCGCGGTGTGGCGCGTCAAAGAGAGATCGCCATTCGCGTTGCGGTGGGCGCCGGCCGCGCGCGCCTCGTCCGCCAGTTGTTTACCGAAAGCCTGCTATTGGCTCTGCTGGGATCCGCCGCGGGACTGGCCTTGGGCTTCGTTGTGCAGCGCGTGCTGATGACGTGGGCCGAGGTTCCGGTGTGGATCGATGCATCGCCCGACCGCCGCGTCATCGCGTTCGCCGTTACGTTGGGATTTGCAGCTGCGATCTTGTTCGGGCTCGCGCCTGCCTGGCAGGCTTCCCGGCAGCGCGCTCGTGGCACCGTTGCCCGGCAGGTCCTCGTAGGAATTCAGGTTGCGGCCAGTTGCGTCCTGCTGATCGTAGCGGGCCTGCTAGTGCGCGCCATGGATCATGCCATCCGCGCCGACGCGGGCTTTGATTACCGGCAGGTGATTTCCGTCGATCCTGCGCTGCGCGGCTATACACCCGCCGCCGCGCGGGCATATTTCACTACGCTCGATGCGCGTCTCCGCGGCGTCCCCGGCATCGAATCGGTCGCGCTGGTTTCGAATCCCCCGTTGGGCAACCGTTGGACGGTCTTCAAAACGGAAATCGCCGGGCGTGCGGTCAACGTCCACGTCAATCACGTGGATCCGGCCTTCCTGGGCGCCATGAAGATCCCCGTGCTGCGAGGGCGCAATCTCGTAGCGGGCGACACGCGTGCCGTTGTGGTGAGCGAGTCGCTGGCACGCCTTCGCTGGCCGGCCGAGGACCCGCTGGGCAAGTCCTTCAAGCTGGGGGATGACACTCTGACTGTCGCTGGAGTTTCGGGCAACGCACGGCTGGTCTCGCCCGAAGATTCGGATGCGGTCGAGGTATACCAACTCGCGCAGGTGGATCTGATGCCCTCCATGGTGGTGATGGTCCGAACTTCGGCCGCGCCCGAGGGACTGCTCCGCCCGGTGGCCTCCATCGCGAAGTCCATCGATCCGCGGCTGGTCCCCGAGGTCCAAATGATGAAGACCGCGTTTGAAGGAAAGCTGAAAACCGCGGAACAGAGCGCCCTGGCTGTGAGCCTGCTGGGAGCGGTTGCGCTATTGCTGGCCTGCGCGGGTATTGTGGGGTTGGTAGGCTACGCCGTGCTGCAGCGCACCAGGGAGATCGGCATCCGGATGGCGTTGGGCGCGCGTCCTGGCAACGTCCTGGCGGTCGTGTTACGCCAGTTTTCCATCCCAGTAGCCGCTGGATTGGCGGTAGGAGTTGGTGGCGCGGCGGCGTTATCGAACGTACTGCGATTCCTGCTCTACGGCATCGGCAATCTCGATCCGCTCGCCTATCTGGGAGCCATTGCCGTCTTCGCCGTTACGGTGGCAGTCGCCGCGCTGATACCCGCCCGGCGCGCACTGCGAGTGGATCCGATGCGGGCGCTGCGTTACGAGTAGGCCCCGACCGAACGGCACCGTGCACTGCATGGCAGTGCCCTCCGCCCTCCCCGCATCCCCCTCCGCGCGCCGGCTGTCGCGGCGACGTACCACGGGCGGCGGGCGCCGGAACGGGCCACCGGCGTCGGGCGGCGCGAAGCGCGTGATGGCACCGCGACCCCGCGGACTGCGGCCGTCCGGAAGTATCGCCCGGCGCACCTGCGCTACGAGCATGCAAGCTGCGGGCCGGTATCCCGGTGAAGTGGCCGCGTGCCGACGTTCCTGGATGCGGGTGCCCACCGCGTCGGTATGCATCCCCACCCGCACGCCGGCGGTCGCGGCGATGGACAACGCGCGCTCTTGCGTGCGGGATTATCGCAGACTACAGACGGCTGAGCCTGCTCGGCTACAATTGTTCAGGAGGTGTCGTGTGCCGACGGTCAAGAAGCCGGCCGCGCTCGCGGAGTTTTACGCGAAGGCCAAGGTTAAAATTGAGGATCGAGAGATCCCTACGACGTTCATCGAGGCCGGGCAGGTGCTTTACCGGTCGATCAATCCAGAGAGTCCATACACCTACTTGCCGAAGCCGGCGCCGGGCGGGCATGTGTCAAAGAGCTTGGCGAACAAGCTGCTCATGCCAGGCGATGGAACGCTCGATCTGAACAACCGGTTCAGCGGACCTTCCTACGTCGGATCGATTCTCCCGGCTTCGGGGCTCTACTGCGTGCTGCAGCAGCAGGCCCTGGTGAACGAGTCCACGCACTATTCGGGCAAGGCTCCGAAATGGGCGCTGACCGGTCGCTGCGTGCTGCGGACTCGTGTTATGGGCCGGCTCTTGGTGGCCGACCTCTCGCCGCACAATCCGCGGGCGATGCGGTTTTTTCGCGAACTCGGCAAAGGCACGTGGGATCGCGTGAACAATCCGACGGACTGCTCGGTAGCGCGCGGCATCGGACTGGCGGTTGCGCAGAGCGGATTTCTGCAGGGGCTGTGCGTGCAGACCGTACGGGAATCCGAGCGATCGGATGAGGAACGCGGGGATAATCTCGTGCTGTTCGCGCCGCCTGGGCGGGCGGTACCGGCGTTGTACATCGAAGGCGCCTATTACTATGGGAAGATGGCGGAGCCGGAGGTATTTCCTGTGGATTTTCCGTAGACGCGCAGTCTGGCACGTCCTCCCGCCGGCCTGCTGCTACGGCGCTCTAATCGTCGCGCATTCGGAACATCATTTGCCTGCAGCCGGACATCCGCAAGTATCGCCCGGCGCAACTGCAGGCTGCGCAACGGCGCCCGGTTAGGTGGCCGTGCGCCGACGTTCCTGGACGCGGCCCTTCCGCGCCGCGCATCCCCATATGCACGCCGGCGCTCGCGGCGACGGACCAGTCTAGCGAATCTTCCAGCCGATCCCAACCAGAATATCCACCTGGTTTTGTGTGGATTGAATCGTTGGTCCGTTGGGAATCACCAGCACCACGCCGCCGTTGTTCCAATGCGTGAAGCGCACCACCGGCGAAAGGCGGAGCCGGCCGATTCCAAACTGCACTCCGCCGCCGATCACGATTCCGTGGCTTGCGGAGGCGTATTCGCCGATGGATCCGTTAATCACGCGCGGCGCATACCCCGCCTCCAGAAACGGCTTGACCAGCGGAAATGGGAGCCTGTACTTGAGCAGCAACGGAAACTCCCATGAATTTCCGCTCTCGTTCAGCGACAGATCAGAGGCCTGAAATCCTTCGGGCCGATACAGCGCATCGGCCTCGAAACCCAGCCCCAGCGGCAGGCCGATATCCAATTGTGGGCCTACCACGTAGCGCATTGACACACTGGTGACGAATTGGCTGGGGTATTCGTCGGTCGCCATCCCACCGCCGATACCGCCGATCCAGATCGATTGCCCGAAGCAAACACACGAGGATAAAATGCCGGCTGCCATCGGTAACCAAGAACGCATAGCTCACCTCGGCGATCCTTCTGGCAATTACGGGGCCAGGTCGCTGAAAGCTGCGTGCCGAAAGCTGAACGCGGGCCCTCCGCCCACCGCGCATCCCATCCCCGCGCCGACGGTCGTCGGCGGTCGCGGTGCGGAAGGGCCAGAGATGATCCTGGGCTGAATGGCCGACTGCTCGCAAGGTACACCACAATAGAATCATGAGCGACTCCTTCCGAATTGAACGTGACACCATGGGGGACGTGCAAGTGCCCGCCACGGCGCTCTATGGGCCCCAGACAGCCCGAGCGATCCACAACTTCCGAATCAGCGGTATGCGATTCCCACGGTCGTTTATCCGTGCATTGGGAATAATCAAGAGCGTCGCCGCGATCATCAACGGCCGCATGGGCCACCTGCCGGCGACTCTGGCGGCTTCTATCGAAGCCGCGGCAGAACAGGTCGTCGAAGGGCGGCACGACAATGAATTCCCGGTCGACATCTTCCAAACTGGCAGCGGTACTTCCACGAACATGAACGCCAACGAGGTAATCGGCCATCTCGCCGGCGCTCACCCTAACGATCACGTGAATTTAGGGCAATCGAGTAACGACGTAATTCCCACCGCCATGCACATCGCCGCCGCAGAATCTCTGGTGGCACGTTTGCTGCCAGCCATTCGGCAACTCGGCGCATCGTTGGGACGTCAGGCCGCGGCGTTCCACGACATCATCAAGATCGGGCGAACTCACTTGCAAGATGCGGTACCCATCCGCATGGGGCAGGAATTCAGCGGCTACGCCCATCAAGTCGAAGCGGCCCGGGAACGCATCGAATGCACGCTGCCCGGCATCTATGAACTGCCTCTGGGAGGAACGGCGGTGGGCACCGGTTTGAATGCGCCGCCTGGCTTCGCGCGGGGTGCCATTGCGGAGATCGCGCAGCGTACCGGACTGCCATTCGTTGAAGCGCGCAACCACTTCGAAGCGCAGGCTGCGCGCGATGCAGCCTGCTTCCTCAGCGGTGCCCTGCGCACGTATGCGGTTGCCCTAACCAAGATTGCGAACGACATCCGCTGGCTGGGTTCCGGGCCGCGCTGCGGATTGGGAGAACTGAAGCTGCCAGCGGTCCAGCCCGGATCGAGTATTATGCCGGGTAAAGTCAACCCGGTGATCGCAGAGAGCCTGCTGATGGTCTGCGCACAAGTGATCGGCTATGATGCCGTGATCGCCTGGTGCGCAGCGGCGGGCAATTTCGAGCTCAACGCGATGATGCCGGTCATGGCATTTGACCTGCTAGACGCCATCGAACTATTGGCTGCCGGCACCAAGAACTTCGCGGAAAGACTGGTGGACGGCCTGGAAGCCGACCGCCAACACGCCGAACACTACGTTGAGCAATCGCTGGCGATGGGCACGGCGCTGGCGCCCGAGATCGGCTACGAGAAGGCGGCAGCGTTGGTGAAGGACGCCTTTGCCACTGGTCGCACGATTCGTGAGGTAGCGCGTGAAAAATCCGGAATTCCGGAAGAGCGTCTGAGCAGGGTCATCGATCCTCGACTGCAGGTCGGATAGCAGTCCGAGCCCAATCACTGAACGCCGCCGCCGATCACCAACAGGGTTCCCGACCCTGGGACGGTCGCGGCGACGGAAAAGTGCGGCGGCCAGCGCGAGACTTGGCCGCGCAAAGCGCGGCGGGCTGCGCGTTATGGCAACTCCCTATACCTTGCTCGCCCCGATGGCGAGTCGCAGTTAGGTGATTACACAATTAGCTGGGCTCGCTGCCTTCGCTCTCGGATGGCCCGCTCTGGCTGGCGCGCATCAGCTTAATGGCCGATTTTCTGGAAGCCCCCGCGGGATCTGGGGGGCTGGGAAGCGACGGCGATGACGTTGAAATAGGGTTCGGATTTGAGGCGGTCCAATGAGTGAAAGCCATCCAGGCGAAGCGGTTCTGTCGCCGACTTTCCTGGATACGGTGTGTTCGCAAAATGGTGCGCCATCCGCCGGCCAGCCCCGCGCGAACCATGGACGCGCCGCCCCCCGCGCGGCGCGCATCCCCAGCCGCACGCGGCGGAGGCGCTAGCTCGGGCCGGCAAGTAGATATTTCTCGCGGAAGCCTATTTGTTGGCGGACTCGATGCGGGTGGATCCGCTGAGCCGCGCTACGAGTAGGTATCGTCGCACCGCGACCGCCGTCTTACTGGGCTGGGGCGTGCGGTCAATTGCTCACGACTTCCGCCGGAGGCCGGGCGCTGCCGGCGTCTGTCGTGGCAGGCTGAAAAGTGCGGATAAAGTCCTGCCGCTTGAATTGCATCCGGCTCATACCATCGGCCATCGCTTCTTGCAAAGCGCGGGAATTGTCCCATT
>JBEKPZ010000204.1:0-20753 GCA_049520215.1 Bryobacteraceae bacterium
ACACGCGCATAAGTGCCCTCAGTGCAGCCACCAGGCGACCTCCGATTGAAGCGCCATTGTAGCAAGTTGTTATGTGGGGCAGGCTCTCAGCCTGCGGCGGCCTCTCAGGCCGCCTCTTTTGGCTGCGCCTGCGCTGCTCTGTGGGGGCAGGCTGGCAGCCGAGCTATGGCCGAGGGAATCCATCACGCCGCGAACGGATTGCTGATTCGGACGCCAAGAATCTCTTGCCCATCGTTCAAATCCTCGGTATACAGCACGCTCGCGCCGGCCCGCGCCGCCGCGACCACAACCAGCGCATCCCAGAATGAAAGCTGGTCTTGCTCCGCCAACCCAACGGCAGCTCGGATCGCCGCATAATCCACCACGATCAGGGGCCAAGCCGTCAAGTCTTCCAGCACCGCCAGCGCTTCCTGGCTCGAACACCGCTGGCTCACCTTCCTGGTCAGCGTGACGAAAAGCTCCTGCAATACCTGCGTGCTCACCCGCAGCCGGTCCTGCTCCATCAAGCCGTTCAACAGCCGTTGCGCCACCCGCTTCTTCGGCGAGCCGCTCTTGTCGAACGCATACACGAGCACGTTGGTGTCGACCAAGCTCGGCGGACCATCACCGGTCATAGAGATCGTCCCGGCTCCAGTTCCTGTCACCGACATCGACAAGACCGGTTTCGAATGTCTTTTTCAACCTCGCTCGCGCGAGCCGCCTCCGGCTGGGATCCTCCACCAGGGCCGTCAGGTATTCCCGCATTAGTTGATTCACGCTGGTGCGTTGATCGAGTGCCACTTTTCTTGCGGCCAGGAGCAGGTCCTCATCGACAACCAGGGTCACATTCTGCTTGGTCTTTTCCATGGTCCCAGTGTAACACGAGATCTGTGCTGCACGGCTCTGCGATTCTGTACACCCACTGTCCGGCTAAACTTTTCTTCGATTCGATGACCGGACTCGAATCAGCGAGCTAGCGGCAGGTTTGTTTTTTTCGATTTGAACCGTTTCCAGCGAAATAGGCACGAGACGTGGCCCGGCACGTGCCAGTTACGATTGCCGACAATGAGAGGTGAATCTCCGTCAGACTGTTCTTACCCAACGGAGCACACACGTCCGTCTTCCCGCGTCAGGCAGCTTGGCCTGCCGTCGGTGATCATCACGATCTGGCGTATGTCCTTGCGCTCCTGCGCCAGCCGGCGCTGCGCCAGGATCAGGCCGTCCAAGCGCAGACGCCCCGTGCAGCGCTCACTTGCCCGGTGGCGCAGGGAGCTTCGGCTGTAGCTTGATACCCAAGCTCATCCGCTCACCTGGGCGAAGCCTGAGCGGCCCGCTGGCCGCAGCTCCGTATCCGGGGTAGTACCACGTCTCATACCCGTCTGCGTGCACCTCTAATACCACGTCCACGTCGGGGGGAATCAAGACGCGATAATCGGAAGCGACCGAGGTCGACAGATCGGCGTGCTCTTTGTTCAGGTGCCACATTCTGAACGCCGCCCCAACCGGCGCGCCCGTGGCGGCATCCGTAATCGCCCCGGTGAGCGTCCCGGCCTTGGGGCCCAGCGTTACTACGGTGCTAGCCACAGGCTTGCTTGTTGATAGAGTGACGGTGGGCGGGCGGCCGGGGCGGTAAAATTCGAAGTCGATCCTGGGATAGCCCTCGTCCTCCTTCTTCGCGAAGACGTTATACGTTCCCAGCGGAAGGTGGTCGATAGAGAAATGCCCGTCGGCGTCGCTGTCCACAAAGTTAATCATACCCCTCAGAAGCCCGTCCGCCGGCTCCGCCCAGACCTGCGCAGCCGCCAAGGGCCGCAGGTTCTCGTCCAAGGCGACACCGCGAATGATGCCTACAGACGCCGGAACCTCGTCAGCGATGGCGGCGGCCGACAACATCCCCCCAGCTACCAGCAAAAAACACTTCCACATCCTCAGTCACCTCGATAATCCTATCATGGTTGATCATGGTTCTATCAGGGTGCCGACCGGCATACCGTCGACGTACCCGTTGATGGAAACAGAATTCGCAAGTATGTACCCGTACAGGTTCCCCATTTTCCACTGCACCGTCGCCCCCGCGGGATTGAACAGCCATTCGTCCGTTATGCCCTGCGAGCCGCCGCTGGTGGGGTACCCGCACCCGACGGGTGTGTAGGTGTCACTCGTCAGTCCCCACCCGTCGGTGAAGGCGCCTCCGGTGGCTGTCCCTGGGTTTACGTTGCACCTATTGTACGTCATCCCCGACTGCGCCTGACTGCACGACCAGTTGGAGAGCACGGGCGTTTCGCACACGGGGACTGTGGAGAAGGCAGTTTTGCTTACGCCGCTCATAATCTGGTAGGTCTCGAACAATTTGACTGTCGTTGAACATCCGCCGCAGTGTCCCATGGAACTGCCCGTGACCACCAGGTACCCTGGGCCGTCCACCGTGAAGACAGCGGACCCGCTGCTCTTGCCGGCGGCGGACTGGACCGAAGCGTAGCAGCAGTTGGTCCCGTAACTGACTGAAAGCGCAATGTTGACCGTCAGGGTCATCTGCGTGCTGCTGCCGCTGGTCTTCGTTATCGAGAAGCCGGACGGCAGGTAAGGCGTTGCCCCGCTCAGGCCGGTTCCGTTGATCGTCATCGTGGCGCCATTTGAGCCGACCACGTTAGGGCTGAGCGTCACGCGCGTGATTGTGGGCGCCGCGGCGAGAACCTCCACGCCCGGAAACGGCGCTTGGCTCGAACCGCCAGGTGCAGACTGAAAGCCCTGGCCGTACCCGCCAGATGTCAGCGTCAACGTGGCGTTAACCGACGGGCTTGACCCGGTGGCATTTGGGTCGACCCTGACGGTCCCTTGCACCGAACTATTGGTGCAGGTTCCCGTTGTGACGGTGAATGTGGTAGCGCCCGCGCCTGAGATCGCCACCGAGGGACAGATAGTACCGAAGTTGCTGCCGGAGATCGTCACCCCGCTGTAGGTGCTGCCCGCCGTCCAGGGCGTCTGGGAAACGCTCTGGATTGCCGGTGTCGCGTCGTATATGTAGAGTTCGTCCGGTGGCTCGCTCGTGCCATAGGTCGTGGTGACGGTAATGTTGTGCGGGCTCCCGCCGCCGGTCGCCACCCCCGCCGTAATCGTGAATGGCACGTTAATCTGCCCGTCGCTCACATAACTGGGCGTTCCGAGTTGAATGTGGGTCGGGTCGTCAACCGTAACCTGGGGATTCATATCCGTCTTGTCCGCGTCCAGCCACAGCCCCCATATTGAAATGTATCCCGACGTGTCGACATACTCCCAGCCCATGCTGGTGTCCAAGGCGTCGGTGACGCCTCCCGGGTTGATGACCGGGGCGCCGATCTCCTGTTCCGGGGGCTGGTTCGCGTCAAGGAACTCTCCGTAGTACGAACAGTCGGCGGTTTCGCTGCTGGATGCGTAGTATGCGCCGTCGACCACAGTGCTTATTTGAGCTGTGGATGTGGCCGTCCCGGTGCCGCAGGCGTTTACCGAGCCGCTTGCCCACGGTTCCCCCTCCGGTGGCGGTTACGCCGGCTGGTCCCGTGAGGCTCGCTGTGGCGTAGTAGTTGTGAGTGTATCCGCTGCACCCCACCACCATCGAAAACGACCCCGTCGTGGTGGTGGTCGCGTAGAGCGTGCGTCCATCGCTTGAGAAGTAGCGGGTGATGTAGATGTCGGTCTGCCCGGAAGCCTGAGAGCAGAGGCAGGCGCAGGCAGCAGTGACTGAGAAAACTAGTCTATGGATGAGGTCTGATCGCATGTGGTCGTCGCTCCGGGCGCATTCGTTCCGGCGTCTACGGCATGTTTGGGTAGGGAACCACCTTCATGTGGCCCTTCTCCGACTGGATTAATTGGTCGAGCCTGGCCATCCCCTGAGCGCTGAGGCTCGCCGCCAACGCGGCCCTCGCAGCGGTGACAATGGCGTCGCGTTGCGCGGGGAAGTTCTGCGTGGCGGCATTCGGCGTTTCGCCCGCCGCGACAGCGGCGTTCCACGACCCCTCGATTGCGCCCATCTGCTGCTGATAGCCGGCGAGGATGCCGACTACCGCTGCCAACTCGGTCTCCGACAACTGGGCGCGGGAGAGTATGGCACGCTGCCGGGCCTTCTCATCCAGCGTAGACTGCGTCTGTGATGAGTTGTGGCGTAACCGATCCGTCAATTGTGCCCGGCGGGAGGCCCCCAGCGCTGTTACCAGCGCCCCGCGGCTGGGCGTGCTGATGCTGAGCGAAACAGACTGGGAGCGAAAGGCAAATAGCTACGAGGGTTTCAGCCAAACGTAACAATCCGTTGTGGAAACCTACAGATCTTCTACTGCGGCCGGAAAGCGGACATGCACGCATGATCAAAATATATTGACCTGTTTGGTGGGTTTTGTCAAATGATTGTTTTTGAACTAATTTCGCGGCGCTTGCCCTTGGTGGCGGAAGGACAGCGAAGAGTGCGAGCGGCTAGTGAATCGTGCGCGTCTTCCGATTCATGTAATCCATCAATAAATACTGCCCCAGCGTATAAGGCGTCGTGAAGTAAGCTTTCCCCCTGCAGATCTCCGTCACTTTCTGCACGAAGTTGACTAACCCGTAGTCGCTCGCCAGCATAAACGTATTAATCAGTATCCCCTGCTTCTTGCAGCGACTGACTTCCTCCAACGTCTTGCTGATCACCAGCGGGTCCAGACCGAACGCGTTCTTATACACGCGTCCGTCTTCCAGCGTCAGGCAGCTTGGCTTGCCGTCGGTGATCATCACGATCTGGCGCATGTCCTTGCGCTCCTGCGCCAGCAGCCGTTGCGCCAGGATCAGGCCGTCGCGCGTGTTGGTGTAATACGGTCCCACCTGCACGCGCGCGAGCTGGCTGATGGCCAACTCCTCGGCCGAATCGTGAAACAGCACGCAGCGCAGGCTGTCGCCCGGATACTGCGTGCGGATCAGGTGCGCCAGCGCCAGCGCCACTTTCTTGGCCGGCGTGAAACGGTCCTCGCCGTACAGGATCATGCTGTGGCTGCAATCCAGCATCAGCACGGTGGCGCAGGAACTCTGGTATTCGCACTGATGCACGTGCAGGTCGCCGTACTCCATCTCCAGCGGCACTTTAGCGCCCTCGCGCCGGATCGCCGAAAACAACGTCGCGCTGATATCCAGATTGAGCGTGTCGCCGAATTCATATTGCTTCGACGAACCCGACGCCTCGATGCCCGTTGCCAGATCGCGCGTGTCGTGCCGCCCGAAGCTGGACTTGCCCAGCGATCCGAGCAGGTCCTTGAGCGTCTTGAATCCCAGAAAGTCGAGCGACTTATCCGTCACTTCGAAGCGCACTTTGCTGTCCGGACCGTTGCCCGCGCCCGCCGCGCCCTGGGGCTCGCCGTCCTGCTGCTCGACGGTGATCTGCCCTTCGTCGATCATCTTCTGTACCAGATTATCGAGCAGCTTTTGCATTTGTTCGGGCGTGAGGTTCTGGAGACGCTCCAGCATCTCCCGCATCTGCTCGTTGTCGAAAAGATCGCCCTGCTCGAGCGCCTGCTGAATGGCATTCTTGAGGTCTTCCAGGGTGTGCTCGTTCCATTCGCCGGCGGGCATGTACTGAGTGTTGAACCCGCTCTGCAAGAGAAAATCGGAAAGCGCCTGCAACAGGTCCTCTGCCCCGATGCCGAAATCTTCTTCGGTGTATTTGGAGTACTTGATCTTCATGTGAATCCGAGGGCGCCCCCAGTCCCCAGCCCCTAGTCCCTAGCCCCCAGCTCCTAGTTATACTGCCGCCTTACATTCGGCCGCTGCGGCGGCCCCTCTTCCCGCGGACCCTCGCGCTTGCGCTCCCCCGCGCCGAACTGCCGCTCCTCGTTGCGGCTGATGCGCCGGTGCGCGTACAACCCCTCCAGCACAAACTCCGCGGCCGACGCGCGCACCGCATCCGGCTCGTTGGCCGATAGCTTCAGCGTCTTGAGCTTTTCCATCAAGCCCTGGATGGATCCCAGCGCCTCCACCAGCGCCGCCGCATCCTGGCCCTCGTCGAGCTTCAACGTGCCGCCCAAATCGAACCACTGCACGATCTGCGACACGTTGGCGCCTTCGAAATACCTGTCGTAAACCTTGCCCACCGCCACGCGAATCAGTTCCCGTGCCACCGCGTCGCCGCCCTTCAGCTCGCCCTCGTACTCCAGCTCCATCTTGCCGGTGATCGACGGCAGCGCCGAGTAGATGTCCAGCACGCGCGGCACGGCCACCAGTTCCCTGCCCCGCAATGCGCGCCGCTCCGCGTTCGACACCACGTTTTCCAGCACCGAGATGGGCAACCGCTGCGAAACGCCCGAGCGTTTGTCCACGCGCTTGTCCTCGCGCGCCAGGAAGACCAACTGCTCCACGATTTCCTTGATGTAAACCGGCACGCGCACGTCGATGGGGGCCGCACGCTTCAGCCATGCCTCCTGTTCGGTGATCGCCATCCCCTGGTCGAGCGTCACCGGATAGTGGGTGCGAATCTCGCTGCCGATGCGGTCCTTGAGCGGCGTGACAATCTTGCCGCGCGCCGTGTAGTCTTCCGGATTGGCGGTGAACACCAGCATCAGATCCAAGGGCAGCCGCACCGGGTAGCCTTTGATCTGCACATCGCCTTCCTGCATGATGTTGAACAGGCCCACCTGGATCTTGCCGGCTAGGTCGGGTAGTTCGTTGATGGCGAAGATGCCGCGATTGGCGCGCGGCAACAGGCCGTAGTGCACCGTCAGCTCGTCAGAGATGTCCTGGCCGCGCCGCGCCGCCTTGATCGGATCGATGTCCCCGATCATATCCGCGATGGTCACATCGGGCGTGGCCAGCTTCTCCACATAACGATGCTCCGCCGTGAGATACGCAATGGGTGTGTCGTCGCCGTCTTCCTGAATCAGGTTGCGGCAGCGCCGGCAAATCGGGCGGTAAGGATTATCGTGGATCTCGCAGCCTTCCACGTAAGGCAGCACATCGTCCAGCAGCGTGGTCAGCATGCGCATCAGGCGCGTCTTGGCCTGGCCGCGTAATCCCAGCAGAATGAAATTGTGCCGCGACAGAATGGCGTTCACCACCTGCGGCACCACGCTGTCTTCATAGCCCACAATGCCCGGAAACAAAGGCGTGGGACATTGCAGCTTGCGGATCAGATTGTTGCGGAGTTCGTCCTTGACGGACCGGCTGCCGATGCGGTCCTCGGAAAATGCGCTGTTGCGGAGCGCGCCCAGAGTGCGGGGCAAATCCCAGGTGGCTTTAGTCAACCGATGTCCCCCTTTGCCCGATTGTACCAAACGCTCTAGTGTGGGGCGGGCGTCCACGCCTGCGGCGGGTCTCCAGACCCGCCGCTTGCAGCTCGTTGTATAATTGCTTCCCAGGAGCCGCTCATGTACCTGCCACCCGCATTCGATAAATCCGTCGCGTTGGAAGCCGGCGCGCTGGTCATGCAGGCCTACGCCCAATACGAACAAGGCAACGCCTGGAGCCTCCAAGGCAACTACGACCAATTGGGGCTCCTGTTCGCCCGCCCGGAATGGAAGCCCGCGCCCGAGGCCTTCGGTTTCGTGGCTCGCAACCGTACCTCCGGCCTCGTCTTCACGGTCTACCGCGGTACCGAATCCCCCCAGGACTGGATCGCCGATTTCACCTTTCCCCAAACCCCCCATCCATTGGGAAATGTGGAGGAAGGCTTCTCCAATGTGTACGATCAGACCGCGGACTCGGTGGCAGCCGCCATCCAGCGCGCCGGAGGCAAGCCCAACGTGATCGTCACCGGCCACAGCCTCGGCGCAGCCCTGGCCGTGCTGGCCGCCGCCGGCATCATCGCCTCCGGAGCAGCCGCGCAAACGGCGCTCTATAGCTTCGCCGGACCGCGTGTCGGCGACCTGGCCTTCGCCGCCGGTTTCAATAGCCGCGTGGCCGCCGCATGGCGCGTCGCCAACACCGAGGACATCGTCACCACCGTGCCGCTCGCCTCGCCGGCCCCTTCCGCGGGCATGCTGCCCCACAATCCCCTCACCTTCCTGAACAACCTGGGGCAGACTCTGAATTACGAGCACGTCGGCAACTCAGTTGCCTTTACCACCCACACCGGATCGATCGCCGGGAATCACGATATGCACGTCTATATCGCCGCGCTCAACGCGGCCTGACCGCAATGTGCGATGCACCGTGGGGCGGCCAATCTTGACCGCAGCCGCCTTTTCAGGCGGCCGGGCCGGCTGAAGGCCGGCTGCGGGCAAAATTGCCCGCCCCACAAACGTCATACTGGACGATGTACCGGTCAAGCGCCATCGGGCCGATTTCTGTTATAGTGCTGGACGCCAAGAGACGAAACGGAAAACCGGAGTATTTTGTGACCGTCACTTTCCACAGCGAGGCACAAGCGACGCATTGCCACTGCGCCGGCTTCAAACATGCTCCCGTGCGACTGCCGGAGATTGTTTCCGGGATTAGGCCGGGGCGGCGGGCGGTTTCGAGCGCGCCGGTCATGCCGAACACGATGCCGAACGCCGCGGAACGGCAATGATTCGTAGCGCCGTCGATTTTGCTCTCAAGAACCGGCTCCTGGTCTTAGCCGTCGCGATCCTCTTGTTCATCTGGGGCGTGATTTCCTTCCGGAGCCTTCCGGTGGAAGCCTATCCAGATGTCGCGAATAACTACGTCCAGGTGATCACCCAATGGCCAGGGATCTCGTCCGAACAAATCGAGCAGCAAATCACGATCCCGCTTGAGAATGTAGTCAACGGCATACCCCATCTGCAGCATCTGCGGTCGGTATCGCTTTTTGGGCTCTCCAGCCTGATGCTGATTTTCGACGACGAATCGGAGAACGATTGGAATCGCGTCAAGGTGTTGGAACGGCTCTCGGAAGTGACTTTACCAACGGGCGTACAGCCCCAGATGGGCGCCGATTTCAGTCCCGTCGGCCAGATTTATTTCTTCACCCTGCATAGCTCGAATCCGCAATATGACGTCATGGATCTGAAATCGCTCGAAGATTGGGTCATCGAAAAGCAATTCAAATCCGTGCCGAATGTGGTCGACGTTGCCAGCTTTGGCGGCCCCACGCGTGAGTATCAGGTGCGGGTCGATCCCGACAAGCTGATCGCTTATGGCTTGAACCTCGCACAAGTCGAGCAGCAGCTTACCAACAACAACATCAACGGCGGCGGCAGCTTTATCGAGGCCGGTCTGCAGCAGATCGACGTGCGCGCCATCGGCCAGGTGAAAACCGCCGGCGATATTGAAAACACCGTTCTCACCGGCAAGAACGGCACCCCATTGCGGGTGAAGGACATCGCCGTGGTGCAGCAGGGATCCAAGATCCGCCTGGGCCAGTTCGCCCGCGCCATTCACCGCGTCGATGGCAAGATCCTCGATGACGACGATGTGGTGGCCGGCATCGTCCTTCTGCGTAAGGGCGCCGATGGAGACTCCACGCTGGATGCCATTCACGCCAAGGTGGAGGATCTCAACCGGCACATTCTTCCGCCTGGCGTCAAGGTTGTCCCGTTTCTCGACCGCAGCGATCTCCTGCGCTTGACTACCGGCACGGTGATGCATAACCTCGTAGAGGGCATCTGCCTCGTTTCGATCATCCTCTTCGTTTTCCTGGGCAACCTTCGTGCCGCTCTGATCGTCACCCTGACCATTCCGTTCGCCCTGCTGTTTGCCTCCATCTGCCTGGACCTGCGGCACATCCCGGCGAACCTTCTATCGCTGGGAGCGCTCGATTTCGGCATGATCGTGGAAGGCGCCGTGGTCATGATCGAGAATATCGTGCGCACCTTGTCGCACCCGGACAGCCTCGCCAACGAGACCGCCGCGGAGAAGATCGGCCGCGCGGCGCATGAAGTGCAGCGGCCTGTGTTTTACTCCATCGCCATCATCATCGTCGCGTATCTGCCGATTTTCACATTGCAGTCCGTGGAAGGGCGGCTGTTCAAGCCGATGGCCTGGACTGTGTCGTTCGCGCTTCTGGGCGCCCTGCTCTTCTCCATGTTCGTCGGACCGGTGCTGGCAAGCGTGGTATTTCCCAAGGGCGCCAAAGAGTGGCGCAACCCGCTCATGGAGTTGCTGACCAAAGCCTACGCCTGGTCCTTGGGAATTGCGATTCGCTGGCGGTGGATCACGCTCGCGGTTGCGCTGCTGACCCTGACTGGCGCCTTCCTGCTGAGCCGTAGCATCGGGTCCGAATTCCTGCCCCATCTCGACGAAGGTGCCATTTGGGTGCGCGGCACCCTGGCGCCCAGCACCGGTCCCACGGAAGGCATCCGCCTGGCAAACCAGGCGCGCGTGATGCTCGCTTCTTTTCCGGAAGTGACCACCGCTACCAGCCAGGTGGGCCGGCCCGACGATGGAACGGACACCACCGGTTTTTTCAATACCGAGTATTTCGTCGATCTGAAGCCGAAAAACAAATGGCGTCCGGTCTTTCGACAGGACAAGGAAGAACTCATCGCCGCCATGAATCGGGAGCTCGCCAGGCTTCCAGGTGTGATCTGGAACTTTTCGCAACCGATCTCGGACAACATGGAGGAAGCCGTCAGCGGAGTGAAAGGCGAGCTGGCTATCAAGGTCTACGGCGACGATCTGAAGACGCTCGAAGAAACGGGTCTTCAGGTCGTGGGCGTCATGCGCACAGTGAAGGGAATTGAAGACCTCGGACTGTTTCGCGTCCTGGGGCAGCCCAGCCTGAACTTCACCGTGGATCGCCCTGCCGCGGCTCGTTACCGGATCAACACAGCGGATGTGCAGGATGCCATCCAAACAGCCGTCGGCGGCAACGCGCTGACCCAGGTGTTGCAAGGAGAACGACGCTATGACCTGGTGATGCGGTACCTGCCCAAGTACCGGGACACCAAGGAAGCTATCGCTGACATCCGGCTGCTATCGCCTTCCGGCGAGCGCGTCTCTTTAGCCCAGCTCTGCGATGTGGCGGTCGCCGACGGCGCGTCGGAAGTCTACCGCGAAGGAAATCAGCGCTACGTGGCCATCAAATACGGCGTACGGGGACGAGACCTCGGTGGCGCGGTCGAGGAAGCTATCCGGAAGGTCGACCGGCAGGTGAAGTTGCCGGCCGGCTACCACATCGACTGGGCCGGCGAATACGCCAGTCAGCAACGAGCCCAGAGGCGGCTCACCATCATCATTCCTCTCACGCTGCTGGTTATTTTCATGATCCTGTACTCTATGTTCGGATCGATGAAGTGGGCCGGCCTCATCCTGGCGGCCGTGGCCATGGCTCCCATAGGCGGCATCGCCGCCCTCTATTCGACCGGGACCAACTTCAGCGTATCGTCGGGCATCGGATTCCTGGCGCTCTTCGGCGTCAGCGTGCAGACCGGCGTGATCATGGTAGAGTACATCAACCAACTCCGCTCGCGCGGCTATTCGATTCTGGATGCGGCGCACGACGGCGCGGTACTTCGCTTTCGGCCCATCCTGATGACCATGCTGGTGGCGTCGCTCGGCTTGGTGCCGGCGGCCACTTCGCACGGGATCGGTTCCGATTCTCAGCGGCCATTTGCCATAGTGATCGTCGGCGGTCTTGTGGCCGTACTCCTGATGAGTGTTCTCCTTCTGCCGGCGCTCTATGTCTGGATCGCCCGGGATAGCGATATTCTGCCTAAGGCGGACGCCGATCTCGGGGCGTAACGAAACATAAAGATATCGCGGTCCGCCGGCCCGAAAAGGGGTACGCGAACGTAAGGAGGGTCACATGGCCCTGCGTGCCACCAAGGGTGATGAAGATGCGCGACACAGTGGGGCAGGCGCCCCGCCTGCGGACCGGCGCCCTCGCCGGTCCACCGGCCGCAGGCCGGCAGCGGTTCGCGTCTTCAACCGAGCGGTTTCCCTAAAACGGTTAAGCACTCGCTGCCCGCGCCTTCAGGACGGCAATGCCGTAGCAGCGGTACACTGAAGCAGAGGGAAGGCATGACCGAGCACGAGAAGATGGAGTTCTGGAATTCCTTGGCCCGCCTGTACGATGAGACTCTTGCCCTCAAGGAAGACTGTCTCGCGCTTAAGGAAGCCACCTCAAAACTGGCGGATGCCGCCCGTGAGCTGCACCACGTAGCCAGTGCGCATGAAAGACGCCTGGACAAGATTGAGGTAGTCGAGCAGTGGCTGGCGGAAAAAGAGAGGGCGCGCGAAACCGGCGAGCAGGCATGACAGACGAAGAATTCAACCGGCGTTTCGACCAGTTGCACGAGTCCATCCGGGACTCGGAAGCGCGGACCTTGGAGACCATGCGCGACATGCAAACCGAAATCCTACGCGGCCTGGAGCGCTTCGCGGCCATCGAAACGCGGCCCCCGCGATGACCCGGCTCGGACCCGGTCGCAGCTTTCAAATATGTGTCGCGATAACCCCGCTGTCGGCAGGCGCCGCCAGGAAAACAGACTGTAATTAACTCATTCTGAATGGCTTACCGAAAATTGGTTTCGTTCGCCCGAAATGCGTTTCCCCGCAAACCATCCCCGAAACCGCCGTCCACCGTTGCCCCCGCTGGTATACTGAAATGTGGCACGGACCGCTCAACAACAAGGCGCGTCGGACTCCTTGACGTATGCCCTCTAAAGGCACCTCCCCGATCCCATCCGCAAATTGGTTTCGTCATTTTTGGAAGTATAAGTAAACAAATTACTTATTGGCTTAGTTCGTACAAAAATGTTCACGGGCTGGCCCTATGAATACACCAGGGAAAAGGAAAGCCAAAACGCTTAACCAGGAAGGAATTGATCGGCTCCAGGTCTCACAGGCGAGCGACGAATCGGCTTGGGATGCGCCGGCGCGACTGAAGCGGTCGGGTTCGGCCGCCCTATCGTTGCCCGGTGAGCTGGCGGCGCGGGCAGCGTTTCTGGCCAAGTTGCACCGCGAAGCCGGCGTTGATCAGTGGGTTGAGAGGGTCGTCCGGGAGAGGATCGAACTTGAGGAATTCGCCTTCAAAGAGACGAAGAAAAAGCTCGCATCGTAGGCCGCCCATCTGCCATGCCCGACCCGCCCGCCAGCGGCAGCCTTCCACCGGTCACATATATCTCGGATGTGTAGGCCGTTAACCCTCCGCTCATTTCCCCAGCTCAAAATAGCCGAGCAAACGAATGATTCAAAGATCCTTACAAGAAATTGGTTTCGTCTGTCCAATTCGCATTCTTGCCCGGAAACCACCCAAAACAACCGGCCCACCCTTGCTCTCGCTGCTATACTGAAACAGGCTTGCAAGAATACATCCGGATTCGCGGCGCGCGGGTCCACAACCTCAAGAATATTTCGCTGTCGCTCCCGCACAACCAGTTGACTGTAATCACGGGTGTGTCCGGGTCCGGCAAATCATCGCTGGCCTTCGACACCATCTATGCCGAGGGCCAGCGCCGCTACGTCGAGTCGCTGTCCGCCTATGCCCGCCAGTTCCTGGAGCGTATGGAGAAGCCCGCAGTGGAGGATATCGACGGCATCGCGCCCGCCATCGCCATCCGCCACCATCCGCCAAAAGAACACCAGCCGGAATCCGCGATCCACAGTAGCCACCTCCACGGAATGCTACGACTTCCTGCGGCTGCTGTTCGCCCGCGTGGGCCGCACCTTTTGCCCCAACTGCGGCACGCGCGTAGAGCGCGACACGGTGGATCAGGTGGCCGGGCGGCTGCTGGCCCTGCCCGCCGGCTCGCGCTGGTACGCGCTATTTCCCGTGAGCGCGGAAGCCCATCCCAACACGCAAGCACTGCGCGATCATCTCTTCGATCTGCGCAAGAAGGGCTTCAACCGGCTGTTTCAGGCCGGACGCATCTTCGAATTCTCCACGCCCGAATCGCTGCTCGATATCGATTTTTCGAAACCCGTATTCGTGCTGGTTGACCGCCTCGCCATCCCCGCCGAGCAGGGTCCCGAGTTGCGCCAGCGCATGGTCGATACCGTCGAAATCGGCTATCGCGAAGCCGGCGAAATCCTGTTGGAGCCTGCAACCGGTACGCCAGCCGCCCCACTGCGCTTCAGCGAGAAGTTCGCCTGCAAGCAATGCGGCCTCGCCTTCGTCGAGCCCGAACCGCGCCTGTTCAGCTTCAACAATCCCTTCGGCGCATGCCCGCGATGCCAGGGCTTCGGCAACACCATCGACTTCGATATGGACTTGGCCATCCCCGACAAAACCCGCACCCTCGAGGGCGGCGCCGTGGACCCCTGGACCAAGCCCAAACATCGCTCCTGGCTGGGCAACTTCCGCAAGACCGCGCGCAGCAAGGGCGTGCGCCTGACCGTGCCCTTTTGCGACCTGACCGAAAAGGAACAGGAGACCGTCTTCGCGGCCATCCGCAGCTTCTTCGAATACCTCGAAACCAAGAAATACAAGTTGCACGTGCGCGTGTTCCTGAGCCGCTACCGGGGCTACGCCTTGTGCCCGGAATGCCGCGGCGCGCGCCTGCGCAAAGAAGCGCTCTGCATCCGCGTCAGCGAGCATAACATCTACGATGTCGTACGCATGAATATCGGCGAGGCGCTGGCCTTCTTCGATGCGCTGCATCTTTCGCCGGAAGAAACCGCCATCGCCGAGAAGATCCTGGTCGAGATCCGGCAGCGGCTCAAGTTCCTGAACGATGTGGGTCTCGATTACCTGACCCTCGACCGCCTCTCGTCCACGCTCTCGGGCGGCGAGGCGCAGCGCATCCAGCTCGCCACTTGTTTGGGATCGCGCCTGGTGGGCTCCTGCTACGTGCTCGACGAGCCTTCCATCGGGCTGCATGCGCGCGACACCGGACGGCTGATCCGCATCCTGCACGAACTGCGCGAAATCGGAAACACGATCCTGGTGGTGGAGCACGATCCCGACGTCATGCGCGCCGCCGACCACATCGTGGACCTGGGGCCGGGCGCGGGCGAGCACGGCGGCGAGATCGTTTACGAAGGCTCCTATCCTGACCTCCTGCGCCACGGCCAGTCGCTAACCGGCCGCTATCTGCGAGGAGAACTAAGTGGGGCAGGCCCTCGGCCTGCGGCGGCCTCTCAGGCCGCCCGCCTCCCTCGTCTGAAATTCTTCGGCGCCCGCACCCACAACTTAAAGAACATCGACGTTGAAATTCCCCTCGACGCGATGGTGGTAATCACCGGCGTCTCGGGTTCCGGCAAATCCACGCTGGTACACGATGTCATCTACCGCTCCATGCAAGCGCTGCACAAAGCGCCGGCAACCGAAACCGCCCCTCCGCTCCTACCGGACGAAGACGCCCTGGAGCCGGCGCTCAAGCTCGCCTGCCGCAAGATCGAAGGCGCCGAACCGATCCGCGAGACCATCATGATCGATCAGTCGCCAATCGGCCGCACCCCGCGCTCCAACCCGGTGACTTATATCAAGGTGTTCGACCTGATCCGGCAGATCTTCGCCTCCACGCGCGACGCCGAAAAGCGCGGCTACACCGCCGGCCACTTTTCGTTCAACATTCCAGGAGGGCGCTGCGAAACCTGCCAGGGCGATGGCACCGTCACGGTGGAGATGCAGTTTCTGGCCGATGTCGAGCTGATTTGCGAGGAGTGCAAGGGCACCCGCTTCAAGACCGGCGTCCTCGAGATCAAATACAACGGCCTGAACATCCACGAAGTTCTGCAACTGACCGTCGATGAAGCCATCGAGTTTTTCGGCGGCCACAAGCGCCTCACGCAAAAGCTGCAAGTGCTGGCCGACGTGGGCCTCGGCTATCTGCGGCTGGGACAATCGGCGACCACGCTTTCCGGCGGCGAAGCGCAGCGCGTGAAGCTGGCCGCGCACCTGGCGCAGGCCACCTGCGCGGGCACCTTGTACATCTTCGACGAGCCCACCACCGGCCTGCACTTCGATGACATCGCCAAGCTGCTGGCGGCCTTCGGGCGTCTGATCGAGAACGGCGCCAGCCTGTTGATCATCGAGCACAACCTGGAAGTGATCAAAGCGGCGGATTGGGTGATCGATCTGGGACCCGAAGGCGGCGATCGCGGCGGCTACGTGGTGGCCGTCGGCACCCCCGCCCAGATCGCCCAGACGCCGGGTTCCTACACCGGTCAATTCCTCCGTGGGGCGGGCGTCCACGCCTGCGGCGGGTCTCCAGACCCGCCCCACAACGTACAATAAAGGTATGTGGGCGTTAGCCGCGGTTCTTTTCTTCCTGCAAGCGCCCGACTACATCGCCGAAGGTACCAAAGCGCTGGAAGCCGCCAAGTACGATCAGGCCGCCGAGCTTTTCGGCAAAGCCGTCGCCGCCGATCCCAAGGATTACGCGGCGCATTTCCACCTGGCGCTGGCCGATACCATGCTGAAGCGCGATGCCGACAGCCTCGCGGAATACAAGAAAGTGCTGGAACTGAAGCCGGGCCTGTACGAAGCCGAGTTGAACGCCGGTATTCTGCTGATTCGCGACAAACAGCCGCTCGACGCCGCGCAATACCTGCAAAAGGCTGTCGACCAGAAGCCCAAAGAATTCCGGCCGCGGCTGTATTGGGCCCAGGCGCTGCTCGGGTCTGGCGACGCCGCCAAAGCCGAAGAGCAATACCGTGCGGCTCTGAATCTGGATGCAAAATCCGCCGCGGCCGAATTGGGTTTGGCGCATGCGCTGGCCGGCCAAGACCGGCTGGTGGATGCCGTGCCACACTTCCGTGCCGCCGCGCAACTCGATACGACCTATCGCGACAGCTTGTTGGAACTCGCCGGCCTATACGAGAAGAATCACCAGAACGCCGAAGCCATCGCCATCTACCAGCAGTTCCCGGAGAATGCGGCCGCCCAGGAGCATGTCGGGCAACTGCTGCTCGAAAGCCGGCATTCGGCGGATGCCATCGCGCCGCTCGAAGCCGCCAACGAGAAAGATCCCACGCCGGCCAACCGGCTGGCCCTGGCTACCGCGTACCTGTTCGAGAAACAGTTCGCCAAAGCGCTGCCGCTGCTCGACCAGAGCGTAGCCGCGGAACCGGGCAACTATGCGCTGCACATGATGTACGGGCGCGGGCTGCGCGATGCGAAGAAATACGATCCCGCGGCGCAGCAGTTCTTCCAGGCCACCAAGCTGAAGCCGGATTCGCGCGAAGCCTGGAACGAGTTGGCGGGTATGCTGTACATGTTGGAGAAATTCCCCGAGTCGCTCGCGGCGCTCGACCACGCTCACCAGTTGGGCGACGACACGCCGGGGAATTACTACTTTCACGCCATTACCTACGACAAGCTGCGCGCCTTGAAGCCGGCCCTCGACTATTACCGGGAGTTTCTGGCCCGCAGCAAAGGCGAATTTCCGGACGAAGAGTGGAAGGCGCAGCAACGCGCCAAGCTGCTCGACAGGGAGTTGAACAAACGGTGACCTCGCGCTTATTGCTGGCGATCGTGCTTGTGAGCGGCGTGCTGCGCGCCGGTCTCCAGGAGATCAAAGCCGAGCCCAACCTGGGGAAACGGTCGGCGCTGGCGCTGGACAATGCCTTCAACGCGCTGACCCAGGCCCGCGATGCGTATACCAAGGGCGAGAATGCGCAAGTGGAGACGTTCTCCAAGGAAATCCAGGAATCCGTGGAGCTGGCGGAGACGTCTCTCGATGAGACGGGCAAGAATCCGCGCAAGAGCCCCAAGTGGTTTAAGCGCGCCGAGAGTTCCACGCGCGACCTGTTGCGCCGGTTGGATTCGTTCCAGCAGGCCATGGATGCGGCGGATCGTCCCATGCTCGATGCCCTGAAGGCCAAGGTACAGCAGGTGCATGACGATCTGTTGCTGGGGGTATTGGAGGGCAAACAGAAATGAAGGCTTGGCTGGTTTGCGCGCTGCTGGCGGCGCCGCTGGCGGCGCAACAGCAGCGTGATTTTCTAACCGTGGACGAAGGGGACCAGATCCGCGAAGCGCAGGACCCCAACGAGCGCTTGACGCTCTACATTCATTTCGCCCGGCAGCGGCTCAGCCAGGTGGATCACTGGCTGGCCAAGGAGAAGCCCGGCCGCTCGATCCTGATCCACGACGCCCTGGACGATTACTCCAACATCATCGACGCCATCGATACGGTGGCCGACGACGCCTTGCAGCGCCACGTGGATATCAAAGTGGGCTTGACCGCCGTGGCCACCGCCGAGTCGGAGATGCTGCTCGGCTTGCAGAAGATCCAGGACAGCCAGCCGAAGGACATGTCGCGCTACGATTTCGTCCTGCGGCAATCCATCGATGGGACCAGCGACAGCCTGGACCTGGCGCGGCAGGACCCCGCCGCGCGCGCCGCGGCGATTGCCGCCAAACAAGCCCGGGAGAAGAAGGAACGCGAGGCCGAGTTGACGCCCGCCGAGCGCGACGCGAAGAAAGCCGAGGAAGCCAAGGCGGAGAAGGAAAAGAAGAAAGCGCCGAGCCTGCTGCGTCCAGGGGAGACCATCAAGGACAAGGACCAGCAGCAGTAAGACCGCTTACCGGCAACGCTAAGCGGCTTGAGATCAATGGAAGTCAATGGCAGCAAAGAGATTATACGCGATCGCATTTAGGATGGTTTAGGATCATTTGGGCCATTTTCGCTCCGGCGATGTTCCCTTATTGTTCCCGCGACTTCGGCTGCACACAGCGGTTTTTGCTATCATTGGAACAGCCTGACAGATTCCATGAAATGGAGCGCTGACAAGTCGTTCAAATCCGTATCTGAAGCGCTTGCCTTCATCCAGGATCAGTTCTGCTTCCGTCATCGAGAGTCGCTTTGGCTCCCCTCGGAGTCTGGGTTGCTCTTGCCGCGAGATGGTCCACCCTTCATTTTTCGTGGTGAGTGCGGCGGATTTGAGACGACGGTCGCTTCTAAGGGCCGACCCCAGACATTTCAAAACCTCAGTCAAGAGGACCTTTGGGCTTGGGATCGCCTATTTCGGACGCTTTGCAAAAGGTTTATGTTGGCCTACGACTACAACCTAAACGGAGCTCAAGCCAAGGCGCTCCTACAGCACTACGGTCTGCCGACAGAACTGATCGATTTTACCTGGCGCGGTGGTCACGCAATGGCTTTTGCTGGTGCCGGTGACGCCGAATTTGGACGGATCTGCGTGATGCCCATCGGGCAAAAGGCGGCCTCGCCGTTACTCGCGGATTTTTCCGAACATCCTTGGGCTCACCGCGCTCAAAGGCAGAAGGCGCTTGGCGTGATTATGCCCACGGGGTACGAGGACCTGAAGTCTCCGAAGACGCGAGATCGCTTTGGTCTCACTTGGATCGAGTTTCGGATCTCGGGTCCAGATCGCGAGTTTCTTACGAACATATACAATGCCCTGACGTGTTTGGCGAGCGATCCGTCCGGGGGCTTCGTACGCCATCATATAATTGAGTACGTCGAGGCCTATGGTAAGCTCTCGCCCAACCTGACTAAATGGATACTCGACCGGCAGATTCCGATGACTCCTCGATGTTATAAAGTGCAAGGATTTGAGTCCTCCGACGTTATCGTTACGAATGCGCCTCCGGCCGAATTCGGTCCATACGATACGGAGCTAGAAAAGAAATGGACTCGGCGTTACTTATCGAGGGAGCATCCAGACTCTAGCTGGAGCAGAATGGATAAATTCACATGGCCTCGGGTTCTTGGAACCATTGTTCCCGATCCGAGAACATTTCACGGACTTAGCCTGGATCAAGCAGCGCTTTAAGATCGCCTCTCCCGTGCCAACCGCTGTGCCTCGGCAATCTGCTGGGGAGTCATCTTGGCGGCAACCGCGTCACGTCCAGCTGAATATTTATTCTGGTCCTCTCCCGTGGAAACAGAGGCGGCCAGGTTCATCCACATGTGCGCTTGCACGTAGTCCTGGGGGACCCCTTCGCCATGGTCGTACGCCTTGCCGAGAGCGAACTGCGCTGTCGCGTCTCCCTGCTCAGCGGCTTTGCTGTACCATTTCACTCCTTCAGCATAGTCCTGGGGGACTCCTTGGCCGTAGTAGTATGAAACACCGAGAGCGGACTGCGCTATCGCGTGCCCCTGCTCCGCAGCTTTGTGGCACCAGTTCACCGCTTCTGCGTAGTCCTGGGGAACCCCCTGGCCGTAGTAATGTACATAGCCGAGGAGCCACTGAGCCCAAGCGTGTCCCTGCTCAGCGGCTTTGCGAAACCACTTCACTGCCTCGACATAATCCTGGGCGACTCCTTGGCCGTTGTAGTATGCATCGCCGAGCCTGTACTCAGCGTCGGCATGTCCCTGCTCAGCAGCCTTGCGATACCACGTTACTGCTTCGCCGTAGTCCTGAGGGACTCCTTTGCCGTAGTAGTACGCATGACCGACGTTGTAGCGATCGTCGGCCTGTCCTTGGTCAGCAGCTTTGCGAAACCACTTAACTGCTTCGGCGTAATCCTGGGTAACTCCTTCGCCCCTCAGGTAGGCCCAGGCAAGCTTGTCCTGAGCTCCGGCATTTCCCTGATCTGCGGCTCGGCGATACCACTTCGCAGCCTCAGCGTAGTCCTGAGGAACTCCTTGGCCGTAGCGGTGTACATAGCCGAGGCTGTACTGAGCGGCGGCGTGCCCTTGCTCAGCACCCCGGCGAAACCACGTCGCAGCTTCTGCGTGGTCCTGAGGGACGCCCCTGCCGTAGTAGTATGCATCGCCGAGGCTGTCCTGAGCATCGGCGTCGCCATGGCCAGCAGCTTTTCCGTACCACTTCGCAGCTTCAGCATAGTCCAGTGGGACTCCTTTGCCGCAGTGGTGAAGAAGCCCGAGGTTGTACTGAGCGGCTGCATCATCCTGCTTAGCCGCTTTGCTAAACCACTTCGCGGCTTCGGCGTAGTCCCGGGCGACTCCTTCGCCGTTGTAGTACACGCTACCGAGGTTATTCTGTGCTGCCGCGTGTCCTTGCTCTGCAGC
>JBEKPZ010000205.1:0-19944 GCA_049520215.1 Bryobacteraceae bacterium
GAACTGGAGCAGCACGGCGTGGTCGATAACTTCCGGCGCCTGGAGGGCAAGAAGGACGTTCCGCGGCGCGGTCCGCTCTATACCGATTCCGATCTGTACAAATGGATGGAGGCCGTGGCGTTCGTGCTGCAGTCCGGCGAGCAGCCGCGACTACGCGCGGAGTTCGACCGGCTCACCGGCATCATCCTGGCCGCGCAGGAACCCAGCGGCTACCTCAACACCTATTGGACCGAAGAGCGCACGCCCAAGCGCTTCACCGAAATGCATCGCTCCCACGAGCTTTACTGCATGGGCCACCTGATCCAGGCCGCGATCGCCTATTACCGCGCCACCGGCGACCGCAAGTTGCTCGATGGCGGCATCCGCTTCGCCAATTACATGGTGGAGAATTTCGGTCCGCGGAAGCGGCCGGCGCTCACCGGACATCCGGAGTTCGAAATGGCCCTGGTCGAGTTGTACCGTACCACGGGCGACCGCCGCTATCTGGATTTCGCCGGCTATCTGCTCTCGGGCGTGGAGCGCGAGCGCCTGCACCTCACTGCAGATCAGATCACCGCTTATCTGAAAACGCTCGAAACGCTTTGGCGCGACCTGGTGAACGGCAAGATGTACATCACCGGCGGCGTGGGATCGCGCGAGGCCGGAGAGGCGTTCGGCGAAGCCTACGAATTGCCCAACGCGCAGGCTTACGGCGAAAGCTGCGCCGCCATCGGCAACATGATGTGGAACTGGCGCATGCTGCTGGCGCTGGGCGAATCGCGCTTCGCCGACGTCATGGAGCGTGCGCTCTATAACGGGATCAACTCCGGCATGTCGCTTTCGGGCACGCTCTATTGCTACCGCAATCCGCTGGAATCGTCGGGCGAGAAGATTCGCAACGAGTGGTATGACACCACCTGCTGCCCGCCGAATCTGGAGCGCATTTTCGCATCGTTGCCGGGGTATATGTACAGCACCGGCCCGAAAGGCGTGTATCTGAATCTGTTCCACAGTTCCACGCTGGATTGGCGGCTTGAAGACGGCACGGGCGTCCGCATCGCGCAGCAAACCGAATACCCATGGAAAGGCGCGGTGGATCTATCGGTCGATCCGGCGCACGCGGCCGAGTTCAGCCTGTTCGTGCGCATCCCGGCCTGGTCGGATGGAGCCACGGTTGGGGTCAAGGTTCCCGCGCCTTTTTCGACCCGGCAAGACACGCCCAAGGCTGGCGAGTATTTCGAGATTCATCGCCGCTGGTCGCCCGGCGACAAGGTGCATATCGAGTTCGAAATGAAACCGCGGCTGGTGCGCGCCAATCCCCTGGTGCGCGAAGACGCCGGCCGCGTGGCGCTGGAGCGCGGACCGCTGGTCTATTGCCTGGAGCAACCCGATCAGCCTGCGTTCAATCTGTTTGATGCCGCCCTGCTCGACGACGGCACCACCTTTGTCAGCCATTTTCAGTCGGATTTGCTGGGTGGCATTATGGTGCTCAAACACCGGGGAAGCGTGGTGGACCGTTCGTTCGCGAGCGAGCCGCTGTACCGGCCGTTCCGAGAGCAGTTCGAACGCCCTGGGAAAGTGGTGGCGCTGACCTTCATTCCTTACTATGCATGGGCCAATCGGGAGCCCTCCCGCATGGAAGTCTGGGTCCCTTACACGACGGTCGGGACCGAGTGACCGCGGAGCCAGCGAAACGTAGATTCCAAATCAGCGTATTGGAAGACCAGCGAGCCTGGCACGATCGCGTCGGCGCCGGCCGCGCACAGCTCAGTCACGGTGTGCGTGCGGATGCCGCCGTCGGCCACCAGGCGCACATTGCGCTTGGCATGCTCCCGCAGCAGGCCGCGCGCCTCTCGTAGGCGGTCGCATGCCAGCGGCGCAAGGCCGCGTCCTTTCACCCCCACCTCCGTGCCCAACAGGATAATGACCTCAACCGCATCGAGATACGGCAGCACGGCGCCCACGGGCGTTTCGAGCTTCAATGCCACTCCCGCGCCGCATCCCTGGCGGAGCGCTTGTTCGATGGCAGCGCCGGCTTCGCGCTCGCCGTTCTCTACGTGCACCGTGAGCAGATCCGCGCCGGCATCCAGGAACTCGCCGGCGAGTTGCGAGGGATGCTCGGCCATCAGGTGCACATGAAAAGGAACTGTGGTGTGCGGGCGGATGGCGCGAATGAGATCGGGGAAGAAGAGCAGGCTGGGAACGAAGTGGCCGTCGGCCGCATCCAGATGGAAGGAATCGGCCCAGGGCGAGAGGCGGCGCACGGCCGCTTCGAGGTTGCCCAGGTCAGCGGACCAGAGAGACACGTCAGCCAACAGGCGATCACTCGGCAGCTGGGACCAGCCCCGCACGTCTCAGCGTAACAGGTTCGCCCGCGACGGATGGTGTGCAACAATCGGGTAGGGACCCCGCATGAAGCCCAAAATCTACATTTCGCATCCACGACTTCCCATCGAGGAGGTCGCCAAGAGAGCGGGCGTGTCCAAGCGCCGATTGAAGGAACTGATGGTCATCGTCGCCGATGTGATTGAATCGGAGGCGCCGCGCCAATCAAAGCGCGCCGGCAAACAAAGTGCTCACAAACGACCGAAGACAACCGCTGGCCGCTGAAGAATACGGAGTATTCCTCAACATACCGTATGACCAGGACTTCGAGCCTCTCTACCTGGCGTATATCGCCGGTCTACGTGCTTTTCGATTGGAGCCAAGAGCGACACTCCAGATTCCTGGCGGCCAGCGCCGGCTTGATCGGATTCTCGATCTGATCGGCGGTTGCCGCTATTCCTTCCACGATCTGTCCCGTGTCGAGCTGAATCGGAAACGGCCCGCCACGCCTCGCTTCAACATGCCATTCGAACTGGGCTTGGCCGTCGCATTGCAAAGGTTTCGCGAGCCAACCCATACTTGGTGTGTCTTTGAATCGCGCAGTTGGAGAGCCGGCAAATCGCTCAGCGACCTGAGCGGCACAGATGTGTACGTTCACGATGGCACGCCAGCCGGCGTTTTCCGCGAGATCTGCAATGCCCTGGTTCTGGCAGTCCACCAACCGACGGTTAAGCAAATGGCTGCGATTTATCGGGCGCTGCGCCGAGGTTTGCCGGATATCATGCGGAACGCCGGGGCAAGATCGGTATTCGAGGCGAGAGCCTTCGCCGATCTGATCGTTGTTGCAGAACGTCTGGCGGCGGAATACGTCGACTGACTCAGTGCCCTTCCTCCTCCAGCGACACCTTTCCCGCAAAGCTCCGGTACGTATACACGAAGTAGCCCGTCGTCAGCAACATCCCCGGAATGAACCACGCCAAGCCCACCTTTAACCCATACGGCGCGGCGGCCGCGTTGTAGACCGTCAGCCCGAGCCGCGGGTCCGTGTTCGACGGCAGCACATAAGGATACAACCCGAACGCCGCGCTGGTCAGCATCCCCACAATGAAGAGCGACGAACACAAGAACGGCGCGAGACTCTGGCGGGCGGTCGCGCGCATGCCGATCAGGCCGGCCACCACCATCAACGGGAACAGGTATCCCCAGGGCCGTGCACCAAAGCTCGCGCTGAGCCGCGGCTGGATCGCGAAGCTCGACCACGTGATCGCCACGATTAGCGGCAGCAAGCCCCACCAACCAGCCTGCGCCACTTTGCGCGCGCGTTGCTCCAACTCGCCGTCCGTCTTCAGCGCCACCCATAGGGCGCCGTGTACCATCAACGTCGCAAACGCCGCCACCGCTACCAGCAGGGTGTACCAGTCCAGAATGCCCACGTCGCGCCCGATGCCGAAATTGGTCCACAGCGGCAGGAAGAACTCGTTGGCCCCATCGAGCGGCACGCCGCGCACCACATTGCCCAGCGCCGCACCGAAGAAGATGGCCAGCAGCGTGCTCGCTCCTCCGAACACTACGTCCCAGAACGGCTTCCACACCAGGCTGTCGATGTGATTGCGAAACTCGATCGAAATGCCGCGCAGGATCAGCAGCCAGAGCACCATCATCAGCGGCAGATAGAAGCCGCTGAAGCTGGATGCGTACAGCGCCGGAAACGCGAAGTACAGCGTGCCGCCGCCGGCCAGCAGCCATACTTCATTGCCGTCCCAAACCGGACCGATCGAGCGCAGCACCTGCCGCCGCTCGCGATCCGTGCGCGCCACCAGAAGCTGGACGATGCCCGCGCCCAGGTCGAATCCGTCCAGCACCACGTACACGGCGATCATCACCGCGACCAGCATGAACCAGAGAGTCGCCATCACGCCGCCTCCGGCCCGTGCTCGATCTCGCGGTACACCAGCAGCAGGAACAGCATGGCCAGCACCGCATACATGCCCATGAACCCCATCAGGGTGAACAGCGCGTTGCCCGCGGAAACATGCGGCGACACGCCTTCGGGCGTGCGCATCAACCCGTAGATCAACCACGGCTGCCGGCCGGCTTCCGCCGTGATCCAGCCCGCCGTGTTGGCAATATAGGGAAACGGCGCCGACAGCATCAGCAGCCACAACAGCTTGCGCTCGGCGAACAGCCGGCCCCGCCACAACTCCAGCGCGGCCAGCGCCATCACCCCGATGAAAATGGTCCCCAACCCCACCATGATGTGATAGCTGAAATACAGCAATGGGATGTTATCAGGCCAACGATCGGGCGGGAAGGCATCGAGGCCTTTCACCTCCGCCTTCCATCGCTGGTAAGTGAGAAAGCTCAGCGCGCGCGGCACTTCCAGAGGGTTGTCGAGCCGGCGCTTCTCCACGTCCGGCTGCCCGATCAGGGCCAGCGGCGCGCCCGCCTCGGTTTCGAACAGCCCTTCCATGGCGGCCAGCGTCGCCGGCTGATGCAACGCGACGTTCTTGCCTTGCCCGTCGCCGGTGGGAAACAACATGAGAAAGGCCGATGCCAGACCAGCGATCACGCCGACCCTTACAAAAGTCTGCCCATAGCGCTGCTCCCGCTTCACCAACAGGTAGAACGCGCCCACCGCCGCCATGGCGAACGCGGCCGTCACCACCGCGCCCGTCATGTTGTGCAGATACTGCCACAGCAGCCACGGATTCAGCAGCAACGCCCCTAAGCTCGACAGCAGGATCTCGCCGTGCGGGCCCAGCGCGTAGCCTACGGGATGCTGCATCCAGGCGTCGGTCGCCACGATGAAGAACCCGGAAAGCCAGGATCCCAGGAAAACCAGGAATCCCGCCAGCCAGTGTCCCCTGGGTCCCAGCTTTTTTTCGCCGAACAAAAACAGGCCCAGGAAGCTCGATTCCAGGAAAAACGAAAACACGCCTTCCATGGCCAGCGTCTGCCCGATCACGCCGCCGGCCGACTTCGAAAAGCGCGCCCAGTTGGTGCCGAACTGGAACTCCATGGGAATGCCGGTCACCACCCCCATGGCGAAGTTGATGGCGAAGATGCGCGCCCAGAATCGCGCCGCGCGGTTGTAGTGCTCGTCGCCCGTGCGCAACGCCATGGTCTTGAGCACTACCAGCAGCAGCGCCAGGCCCATGGTCAATTGCGGAAAGATGTAGTGGAACGTGACGGTGAAAGCGAAGTGTAGCCGATGTATTGTCAGCGCATCCATTTTTCAAGACGGATTTCGCAGCCTTGTCTTCTTATCGTCGCACGCCCAGCGTGCTCAGGCAAAACATCATCGGACACCAGATGGTGAAGGCCGATTGAAACAGCGCTGGCGAGGCGGCGGCGACCGACTGGTTATGCGCTAGAGAAGCGAAATACATAATGGCATTTTCCACATCTGGGTCTGAAATGGCGATATCCTGTTTGTAAGGATGCAGAATTTCCGCCAGCGTGACATGTCACCTCTCTCCGCCAACTGCATCTCTGTGGGTAGGAGCCATATGGAAGTAATCGTTCATCATCTGGACGGCGTGAGATTCGAAGCAGCCGCGCGCGGCCATCGCGTGATATGCGACCAGCCGGCGGGGAACCATGGCGCAGACACCGGCATGACGCCGCCCGAATTCATGCTGGCCTCGCTCGGCACGTGCGCCGGCTACTACGCCGCTGAATATCTGCGCACGCGCGGCCTCCCCACGGAAGGACTGGAAGTGCGTGTGACCGCCGAAAAGGCCACCGGACCTGCGCGCCTGGCCGCATTCCGCGTCGAAGTGACCGTGCCGGATCTCGATCCCCGGCATGAGACCGGCGTCCTGCGTGCGGTCAAGGCGTGCCTGATTCACAACACGCTGCTGCACGCACCGGCCATCGAGATTGCGCTGGAAACGCGTGTTCCCGCTACAATCGGATAGCGGAGCCCTATTTGGAAAAGGAAGTCGAAATCCAACTGGCGCCGCCAAGATTTTTCAGTACAGTTGGCTGATGTGCGGCCAGCGCGAGGACGCCGAGGAGGTCTCCCAGGAGACGCTGCTCAGAGTCTTCGAGAGAACTTCAACCAGCTTCGCCAGCCCGAGCTCGTGCGCTCGTGGGTGCTGCGCATCGCAAGAATTTCTGTCTGATGAAACGCCGCAGCAGCCAATTCGCGCCCACCGAGGAACTCTCGCTCGACGAGTACATGCCTGCGCTCGGCCGCGACGGCGGACACGTCATGTCCTGGACCAGGCCCTGCTGAGGGACGTGGAAGATCTGTCTACCGACGAGACCGCGCAGGTGCGGGACTTGAACGTCGACGTGATCAAAGCGCGGCTGCACCGCGCCCGCCTGGCGATCGGTACTTCGACCTGATTCCGCACACCCGCTAATTCACGCACCCGTAGTGGGGCGGACCTCCAGGTCTGCGCGGGTCCTCCAGGACCCGCTGAGCCTCTCTATGTGGCAATGCATGGTGTCTCCGCTGCGCCGCCGTACAGGTTGCGCGCGATCTCCTGATTGCCCCAGTAGGGACGAATCGCGTTCCAGGCATATAGCTGCGGCTTCGCAAAAGGCCGCCGCACGCGCTGGATCGGCTCGCCGCGAATCTCGATTTCGTCCAGCGCGGCAGGGCGCATGCCTGCCTTGTTCGCCCACAGGAACGTCGGGATCTCCGCCGGGGCGAATCCCATCACGCTCGCCGCCACCATGTCGGCCGCCACCGGATTCGTCCCCGCCACAATCACGTCCATCTTGAACGTCTTGCCCAGCGAAGGGCCATTGCCCTCCATGGCCATCGACCCGTCGATCACCACCAGGCCGAGTTTATTGGCGCGCACCATGTCCACCACCACCGCCGACGCCGCCGTGGGTTCCACCTTCGATGCCAAATCGTGCATGTGGCCGCGCACGGACTGATAGACCGTCCCCGGAAATGCGCCGACCAGGTTCTTCATACCCAGCGTGACGGTGGCAAGCTGGTGCGTTTTCATCATGGGCACGGAGCACAGCAGATCGACCTCGGTCAGGCTCTTGTGCAGCGAGATTTTGTCGAACACGAAACCGCCGGGCACGGCCACGTCCACCAACTCGCCGGAGTGCAGATTGACCAGCGGGATGTGCAGCGTCTTGGCCAGATCCGCATATCCCAGTTGCTCGAAGACGTACTGCTGCATGGGGTCCAGGATCTCGCGCTTGCGAGTTCGGTAAATCGCCATCCCCTTCATGTTGAAGTTGGGCACGGCTGCCGATCCTTCGCCGATCGATACTCGCTTGCCGGCGCGCTGCATGGTTTCCGCCAGCGCGCGCACTACGGCAAGCTTGGTGGTGGCCGCCGCCTGCGTGGAAACCAGATTGGGCTTCAGCATCACGGTGTTGACGCCTTTCGTCACGTGCCGGATACCGCCCAGGAGGTCGATCGCCTTCTCGACGGCCTTGGCGATATTGTCGTTCTGGATGCAAACGATGCCGACGACAGGCTTCGGGACGGATTTGGGGCCGGCTTTGAGAGCGGACGCTAGAGCGGTGCTAGTAAGGAGGAAGTCCCTGCGGCTGAGTTGCATTTGCATACAATAGCCTCCTGAACTCTTGAGTATACGCAACCCTCCGCCGGATAGTTCCCGGCAGACCGCTCCCTGAAGTTACCCGCTACCCCGCCAGCGCTTCCGCCAGGTGCGGCTGATAGGTGCACCGCGGATCTTCCGCCAGGTAGTTCCCGGTCAGCGCATAAGCGCGCGCGCGCGATCCGCCGCACACCTTCTGATACTCGCAGATGCCGCACTTGCCTTCGCGCTGATCGATGTCCCGCAGCGAGCGAAACAGGCTGGAATTCTGGTACACGTCGGTCAGCGAATCCCGCAGCACATTGCCCGCCGTGATCGGCAGGAACCCGCTGGGGAAGATCTCGCCGGTGTGCGAAACGAAGACGAAGCCCTTGCCGTCGCTGACGCCCGCCGTGCGCCACATCACCGCCCCGGTCTTCTCGTTCTCCGGCGCCGAGCGATGTTCAGCCTTCATGCGCTGCGCCACATACCGGCGGTAGTGCATCGCTTCCGTGGTCTTGATGGCGAACGGCGCGGTCTTCGACAGCTCGTACATGAAATCGAATACCTGCTCGTATTCTTCCGCCGCCAGGTCCATGTTCTCCAGCGCGCGCCCCGTCACGATCAGGAAAAACAGGCTCCACATCTTGGTGCCGACGTCTTCCGCGATCTTCGCCATCTCCGGCAGCCGCGCCAGATTGCGGCGCGTCACGGTGGTTTGGTACTGCGTTTCGAGGCCGATCTTCTTGGCGTGGTAGAGCGCCATCATGGCCCGGTCGAAAGTGCCCGGAATGCCGCGGAAATCGTCGTGCGACTGCGCGTCCGGTCCGTCCAGGCTGATCGCCATGCGCGAAACGCCGCACTCCTGGAAGCGGTCGATGGCCTCCTCGGTCAGCAGGGGCGTAGCACTGGGCGTGACGTTCGTGCGCAACCCGATCTCGACGCTGTGGCGGATCAGTTCATACAGGTCCGGGCGCTTCAGGGGGTCGCCGCCGGTAAAAACCATCAGCGGATTCCCGAACGATTTGATCTGGTCAAGCAGTTCGAAGCCTTGCGTGGTGTTCAGCTCCTGTGGATGCCGGCTCGACTGGGCGGATGCGCGGCAGTGTACGCATGCCAGGTCGCACGCCTGGGTTACTTCCCAAATGACAAGCATGGGCGCTTGGTCGAAATTCATCGGGTCTCCTCCTAATGCAACTGGATGCAGGGGTCAGTGCAATTCCACAGCCACCCTTCGGCCATTGAAATATAAGGGTTTGCGCGCGCCGCAGGCCCCGCACGGTGGGTGAAAACACCCAGCAGCGGCGTCGTGCTGCAAGTCGGTCCGCATGCCGCCCGGCGCTAAAATGGGAGCGCATGGGCTTGCCCATCCTGGAAACAGAGCGCCTGATCTTGCGCCCCTGGTCGCTCGACGACATCGACGCGTTGCACCAGATTTGGACCGATCCTCAGGTCCGCCGCTACCTTTGGGATGACGAGGTGATTTCCCGTCAGCGGGCAGCCTCCGCCGTCGAAACCGGCTTGGCCGCCGCCAACCGGAATGGTGTGGGACTCTGGTGTGTGCTGCCGAAGCCGGCCGGCGCGCTAGCCGGGTTCTGCGGGTTTCGCTACATCGACGATACACCCGACATCGAGCTGCTATACGGCCTGCTGCCGGACTATTGGGGACAAGGCCTGGCCACCGAAGCGGCCCACGCCGCCCTCGCATACGGTTTCGACGCGGCCCTGTTCACGCGGGTCTACGTGCGCACGGACGTGCCTAACCGCGCCTCGGTCCGCGTCATGGAGCGGCTCGGCATGAAGTTCGAGAGAGAGACGCGCCTCGCCGCGCGACCCACGGTGATCTACTCCCTGACTCGCTGACCGCGCCGGCGCGTGGGCCCGTCGCCAGATTTTACAAAGCCTTAACAGCAAAGCCGTAACGCACTTGCGCCGAGCCGCGTTTCCGTTCCAGGGGTAATTCGCAATCGTGAAAAACGCACTGTATTCCTTGCTGTTGTCGTCCGCGGTGGCGGCGGCGTTAATGGGGCAAACGGCGGGCGGCCCGCACGGCCCGCAAGATCGCGTCAAATCGATGACCGCGAAGCTTGGCCTCACCGCCGAGCAGCAATCGCAGGCTACCTCGATTTTCAGCAACGCTCAAGCCACCGAGTCTTCCTTGCGCGCCAGCCTAAAGACGGCGCACCAGGCCCTGAACGACGCTGTGAAGAGCAACAACACCGTCGGTATCGAGCAGCTCTCGACCACCCTGGGCAGTCTCACGGGCCAGTTGACTCTGGCGCAGTCGAAAGCGCGGGCCGCTTTCTACCAGATCCTCACGCCGGAGCAACGCACGGCGCTGGATCGGCTGGAGAGCCAACGGCCGGCCCGGTTCCGGGATGGCGCGCGCTCCGCCTTGCGGGCGACCGGCCAATAGCCGGTTGGGGCAATCTTGCCAATCCCATCTGAACCAGGAATTGCGGGCTTTAACGTTCCGAATGAAGTCGAACGCTGTGTGGCGATGGCGCGTTCGACCGAGACGCTGGCTGCCGCGGGCGAGCGCCTGGCCGCCGCGCGCGCAGCGGTGGAACTCGTCAAGGCTTATGATAGAGTTCTGGAGCATATTCGACTCGTCCCGCTTTCCCTGCCGGAACAACAGCGCGTGGGCGATCGGCTGACGCCGGTTGCGGAGTTGCTGCGCAAGTACCGGTTCCGTTGAGCGGCGGCACGAGACAAGGGATTCATGAAGCTGATTCGACAATCGATTGATTCGGATAGAGTACACGGACGCTGGCCAGGCGCTCTCGCCTTCTTATTGGCGCTGGCGCCGGCCCTGTGCCTGGCGCAGGCTCCGCCGGCATACACCATTTCGACCGTTGCCGGGGTTTGTGATACTGCGATTGTGTCGCCCTGTCAAGGCAATTATGGCGGCGACGGAGGTCAGGCCCTCACCGCGTTCCTCTTTGGCCCATCAGACGTTATTTTCGATCCCTCCGGCCTTCTCTACATTTCGGACACCGTCAACAATCGGATTCGCCAGGTTAATCTCACCACGGGCATTATTAATTTGTTCGCCGGTGATGGCACCCAGGGCTATGCCGGGGACGGAACGGCGGTCGCGCTCGTCGGGGGGGGGACGGTTGAGCTTTTTGGCCCAACGGGAATTACGCTTGACAGCAGCGGCAATCTCTACATTGCGGACTACTTCAACTATGTAATCCGTGAGGTGAATGCGAGCAGCGGTCTTATCTCGACGGTGGCCGGGGATAACAGCCTGGGCGCCGGCTTTGCAGGGGACCTGGGCCCGGCTCTTAGCGCGCAGCTCTCGAGGCCTGCCGGTGTGGCTGTCGATTCCGCTGGCAATATGTACATCGCGGACCCCGACAACAACGTGGTTCGGGTAGTATGTGGCAACCAAACCGCCAATCAAACGCCGAAAGCGTGCCAGGGAGTGGCCGCCGGGGACATCAACACGTTCGCCGGAAACTTCGCGACAGGCGCCAACTATACGGGCGATGGATTCTCCCCGATCAATGCCCTGCTCAACAATCCCGTGGCGGTGCTGCTCGATCCGGCCGGCAATCTCTACATTTCCGACTCTGGCAACAGCGTGATCCGCAAGGTGACCCCCGGACTAAATGGCATCATCACCACAGTGGCCGGCAATGGCAACTTTGGCTATTCGGGGGACGGCGCCGCGGCCACCAGCGCGGAACTGAGCGACCCGAAGGGTCTTGCCTTGGATTCCGCCGGCAATCTGTACATCGCGGACCACGATAACTCTGTGATTCGCATGGTGGAGCCGACCAAGGGCTTTATTTACACGATTGCAGGCAACCACACGTTCGGCTACACCGGGGACGGAGGTCCGGCCACCAGCGCGCAACTGAACTTCCCATCCGGCGTAGCGGCGTATGGCGGACAGATCTACATCGCGGACAACCAGAACAACGTGATCCGGTTGCTGACTCCCCCTGCGGCGGTCCCCCAGATCAACGCCGGTGGCGTGGTGAACGGGGCCAGCTATACCGCGCCGGTGGTGCCTGGCAGTATCGCTTCTGTTTTCGGGACTTTCTTCCTGACCTCCACATCCATAGACACTACCTTGCCGCTGGAAACCAACCTGCAGAATCTCTCGTTCGAATTTGGCGGCTCCGCGGGCTTCGGGAGCGTGGGCGCGGCTCCCTTATATTCCGTTTCGAGCACGCAAGCGAATCTGCAAGTGCCGTGGGAGGCGGGCGGACAAACGGGTGTTACTCTGGCTGCCACGTTGAACGGTACGACCGGCGCAAGCCAAACGGTGAATGTCGCAGCCTACGCTCCCGCAATCTTCACTATTAATGAATCGGGTACCGGCCCGGGCGCCATCCAGGACTCCTCATACCATCTGGTGGATGCCTCCAACCCGGCCGTCGCCGGCACGACTTACATCCTGATCTACTGCACCGGTCTGGGACCGGTGAGCGCGAACCAACCCGCGACCGGCGCCGCCGCTTCCAGCACGCAACTGGCTCCTACAACCGAGCTTGCATCGGTGACCATCGGCGGAATCACGGAGAATGCGGTGTTCTCCGGCCTTGCGCCGGGCTTCGTAGGCCTGTACCAGGTCAACGCCCTGGTGCCCGCCGGGGTTGCCTTGGGCAGCGCCGTGCCCGTGACGATCACCATCGGCGAAGAGACCTCGAACACGGTCACCATCGTGGTCCAGTAAGCAGGGCCGCCGCAACCCGCAGCGGGTGGAACCCGTCAAGGCTTATGATGGAATTGGGACAAGATCGCGCGCGCAGAAGACAAGGGGTTTATAGAGGTGATTCGACAATTGACTAGGGTACGCGGAAGTTATTCATTCGCTTTGGCTTTCCTGTTTGCACTGGCGCCGGTCTTGTGCCGGGCGCAGGCTCCGCAATACACCATTACGACTGTAGCTGGAGAGCTCGGCGTGGGCGGTTATACCGGCGACGGAAACGCGGCCATTAACGCGTCTCTTTGGGGCCCGGCCGCCATTGCATTCGATTCGTCGGGCAATCTCTACATCGCGGATGCCGACAACGATCTGATTCGCGAGGTTAGTTCCGGCGGCACGATCAGCACTATCGCGGGGACTTGCCCGACAACGCCCTGCACCGGAAGCTTCTCGGGAGACAAGGCAGCGGCCACTAAAGCCGGGCTTAACCACCCCTCGGGATTGACGTTTGACAGCCATGGCAATCTCTACATTGCGGACACCGGCAATTACGAGGTCCGGGAGATTACTAGCGGCACGATTAACACGGTGGCCGGGAATAACGGAGGGGGCGCAAATTTTGCAGGGGACCTGGGCCTGGCCACCAGCGCATCGCTCTGGGATCCTTCCGGTGTGGCCGTGGACGCCGCGGGCAATATCTACATCGCCGACCCTTACAACAATGTAGTCCGCGTGGTGTGCGTAACCCAAACGCCGACCGCCTGCACCAACAACGCTTTCACCTCTCCCACCACCGGCCCGGTCGCATGGGTCACCTTGGACATCAACACGTTCGCCGGAAGCGACGTCAACTCGTGCAACTCACCCGTAGTGTGCGGCGCGGGCTATACCGGCGATGGAGGCATCTCGACCGGCGCGCTGCTCAACAATCCCACGGCCGTGTTGCTCGATGCGGCCGGCAATCTCTACATCTCCGACTCAGGCAACAGCGTGATCCGCATGGTGAACACGAGTGGCATCATCTCGACAGTCGTCGGCGTGGGCCCGTGCGTGACACTGTCGTCGTGCTATTCCGGGGATGGCGGGCCGGCTCTCCAGGCGCAACTCAACAACCCGAAGGGCATTGCGCTGGATTCCTCGGGCAATCTCTACATCGCGGACACCGACAATTCCGTGATCCGCATGGTGACCCCCGGACCGACCGGCGCTGCGAACGGCACTATTTACACGATTGCCGGCACTGGCACGCCAGGTTCGAGCGGGAATCTGGGCCTGGCCACCGGCGCGGAACTGAACTTTCCTTCCGGCGTGGCGATTCGGGGCGGAAATGTCTACATCGCGGACGCCGGCAACAACGCGATCCGGTTGCTGACTCCCGCGCTGCAGGTCCCGACGATCGGCAGCGGTGGCGTGGTGAACGGGGCCAGTTACACGGCGCCTGTAGTGCCCGGCAGTATCGCCGCGGTCTTCGGGACTTTCTACCTGACCTCCACATCGGTAGACACGGCCCTGCCGCTCGAAACCAGCCTTGAGAATCTCTCGTTCCAGTTTAGCGGCGGCACCGCGGCTCCGTTATATTTCGTTTCCGGCCCGCAGGTGAACCTGCAAGTGCCGTGGGAGCTAGCTGGTCAGACGACAGCTACCCTCGCCGCCACGCTGAATAGCACGGCCGGCGCTACCCAGACGGTGACGGTCGCGGCCGCCGCGCCGGCCATCTTCACCACCAATGCCCAGGGTACCGGCCAAGGCGCCATCCAGGACTCCTCGTTTAATCTGGTGGATGCCAACAACCCGGCGACCCCCGGCACCACTACCATCTTGATCTACTGTACGGGCCTTGGAGCGGTGAGCGCGAATCAACCGGCGACTGGCGCCGCCGCTTCCACCACCGCGTTGGCTCCCACGGTCACGATGCCAACAGTGACCATCGGCGGTGTGACGGCCACCCCATCCTTCTCCGGCCTGGCGCCGGGTTATGTGGGGCTGTACCAGGTCAACGTCCCCGTGCCGGCCACCGTCGCCGCGGGTAGCGCCGTACCGGTGGTGATTTCGATGGACGGGGCGACCTCGAACACGGTTACCATCGCGGTGGAATAGCTGGCGTCATGTGGGGCAGGCTGGCAGCCTGCGCGGCGGTTGGGTACCGCCGCTGTCTTAACGCGAGCGCGGCAGTTGGCCGATTGACAATCGGCCGCAGCTTACCAAGCTGCCCCACAAAGCAGCATAGCCGCAACCAGAAGAGGCGGCCTGAGAGGCCGCCGCAGGCCGAGGGCCTGCCCCACAAAAAACCTGACCAGTTGTAATACCGCGGAGGCGCTCTACTCGCTCTTCACGGCGATAGCAATGATGGAGGTGGGCGGCCACGGCAGCAGCCGGTCGATGCGTCTCCACAGCCACACCAGGCTGTCGAAGACGCGCAACTGGAAGCGGCTGATGGTCTTTCTCCGCAGCAGGCGGCCCGTCACGTACCAGGCGGGACGCGAGATGCGGTTGAAGTCCAAAATGCGCTCCACGCGGAAACCCACCTGCTCCATTTTGCCTTGCAATTCTTCGCGGGAGTAGCGGCGGAAGTGGCCTAGCGCCTTATCCAGCGAGCCGTAGATCCCTTGCCCGTGGGGCACCAGGACGATTGCCCGGCCGCCGGTCCGCAGCGCCGCGTAAATGTTGCGCAGGCCCGCCATCTGGTCCTCGACATGCTCGAGCACATTCACGCAAACCACGGAATCCACAGTGCCGGCCAGCGCCTCGAAGTCGACCGGATTCGACAAGTCGCAGTGCCGCACTTCTATCTTGGGACGGTGCTGGAAGCGCGCCCGCAGCCGCGCCAGGTACTCCGGATCGATGTCTCCCGCGATATAGCGTTCGCGCCGCGGAGACAGGATGCCCGTCAGGTTGCCGATGCCCGCTCCGGTCTCCAGCACACGCTTGCCGATGTAAGGCAGGATGGCGCCGGCCAACCACCGATTGAAACGCTTGGCGCCAGCGAGCGCATCGAGGATATCCGGTCCGGAATCTTTGTAGAGGTCTCTGGTGAAGGCATAGCGCAGGATCACATAGACGGCTTCGAAGGCGTCCTTCAGCCCGATCTTCTTGCCTTCTTCGTAAGTCCGGCCGTGATAATCGATGGCCGTTTCGTAGACCCGCACGCGTCGCTTGGCCAGTTTGATGGTAAGTTCCGGTTCCAGTCCGAAGCGGTCGCTACGGATGGGGATGCTCTGCAGCAGTGAAGTGCGGAAGGCTTTGTAGCAGGTCTCCATGTCCGTGAGATTCAAGTCCGCAACGATATTGCACATCAGCGTCAGAATGTGGTTGGCCACCGAGTGCCAGAAGTAGAGCACCCGGCGTTCGCCGGAGATCACGAAGCGCGAGCCATAGACGGCGTCGGCTTTGCCCTCCAGCAGCGGCGCCAGCAGGCGTCCGTATTCGCGCGGGTCGTATTCCAGGTCGGCGTCCTGAATGATGGAGAACTCGCCGGTGGCGTGCTCGATGGCGGTCCGGATGGCGGCGCCCTTGCCTTGATTGCGGGGTTGCCGGATGAATCGCAGTACGGCGGGGTGGGCCGCGGCGATCTGCTCCACGATTGCGGACGAGCCGTCCGTGGAGCCGTCGTCCACCACGATGATCTCCCGTCCGACTCCCTCCGGTAAGGGCGCCGAGAGCACGCGCTCCAGCAGGGTTCCGACGAACTCTTCCTCGTTGTAAAGAGGGATCAGAATGGAGAGGGTGTGGGCTGCCATGGCGGCGGGAATCTCCATTGTACAGTAGAGGTACACGCCTCCCGGCCGCTAGTGAACGGTTTCACCCACTTTCCGGGCACTGCGCAATACCAACTCTTCCAAATCCAGAAGATGCTGTGGTTCGAAATGCTGCCGGGACCACTTGTTCGATGGCTCCAGTTGGATCCCGACGAAATAGCCAATCTCCCGGTAGACACAGTAGCGCACGGTGCCGGACAGATGGTCGCCGGGACAGTGTACTTCCACATGCGTGCCTATGGAGACCGGTATCTCGAATTGCAAACACATCCCGGATGGTGAGATATCCTCCAGCAATGCGGTGGATTTACAGGTGCGGCCCGCCGGTTCCTTCCAACAGACCTCAACCATATCGGCGCATAACATCCGAATCTCAGCGCGTGGTCGCTGCATGTCTGTTCTATCGGCGGGGATGGCGGGTGGCTTTAGCCGGCAAGGAGGGGCGGGTCCGGGGGACCCGCGCAGACCAGGGGTCTGCCCCACCAACTCAAAGAGCCGTTTGCGAGGTGGGCGCGGTATCTTCCTGGTCTTCCTCGTCGGCAGGCGGCTCGGTCAAGTGGTAGTAGTAGGTGACCGCGCCGCAGGCCAGCGACAGGGCGACGATGAGGGAGATCCATTTGAGCGTGCGGGAATTCCACGCGCGCTGGCCCGCGACGGCGGCGGCCGTGGCTTTCACCGCGGCAAACGCGACGCCGGCGCCAAGACCCAGCTTCCAATACCACGCCATCAGGTCGAGATGGTACTGCCCGCCAACCTGGCTCCAGACGGTGTAAGTTGCGATGATGGCGATCAGGAACTCGATCGTGTACAGGAGGCGGAGCACCTTACTAGGGTATCCTGAAAACAGATGCCCGCGCCGCTACTCTCCGTGATGGGCGCCGGCAAGTCGTTCGGCGCAGCTCCGCTGTTTTCCAATATCTCCATCCACATCTCCGAGGGCGAGCGGCTGGGGTTGATCGGCCCCAACGGCTCGGGCAAATCGACGCTGCTGAAGATCATGGCCGGGATGCTGGAGCCCGACACCGGCACGCGCACAGTGCGCAAGCTGACGCGCATCGCCTTCGTGCCGCAGGAGCCGGAGTTCGCGGCCGGGATGACGGCGGGTAAGGTGCTGGAGGAGGCGCTCCCGGCGCGTGGGACGCATGGGATGGATGAGGCGGAGCGCGCGGCCGCCGTGAGCGTCACGCTGGGAAAGGCCGGCTTCGCCGACGGGAGCGCCCCGGTGGAGTCGCTCTCCGGCGGCTGGAAGCGGCGGCTTTCGATCGCGCGCGAGCTGATTCGGAATCCCGACGTGCTGTTGCTCGACGAGCCCACCAACCATCTGGACCTGGAAGGCATTCTGTGGCTGGAGAAGCTGGTGGAGGCCGCGCCATTTGCCACGGTGATCGTGAGCCACGACCGCTATTTCCTCGAAAATGCCGCGACCGAGGTGGCGGAGATCAATCGCGCGTATCCGGATGGCATGTTCCGCGCGGAGGGCAATTACGCGGATTTTCTGGAGAAGCGTGAGGCTTTTCTGGAGGCGCAATCGGAGCAGCAGGCCGCGCTGGCCAACCGGGTGCGGCGCGAGGTGGAGTGGCTGCGGCGCGGTCCTAAGGCGCGCACGGGGAAGTCGAAGGCGCGCATCGACGCCGCGCATGAGCTGATGGGTGAGCTGGCGGAAGTTTCGGAGCGCAATCGGAAGGCTGCCACGCGCATCGACTTCACGGCCTCCGGGCGTAAAACCAAAAAGCTGATCCATTCGGAGGGCATCTCGAAGCGGCTGGGTGGCCGGGATCTGTTTCGCGACCTGAGCTTCTCGCTTTCGCCAGGGATGCGGCTGGGCCTCGCGGGACCCAACGGCAGCGGCAAGACCACACTGTTGCGCGTGCTGAAAGGCGAACTGGACGCCGACGCGGGGACGGTCGAGCGCGCCGACGGGTTGCGCATCGTCTATTTCGACCAGGGCCGCGAACAGCTCGATCCAGCCGCGCCGCTGCGGGAGGGTTTGGGCGCGCACGGCGACAGCGTGATTTATCGCGACCGCTCGATGCACATCGCGGGTTGGGCCAAGCGCTTCCTGTTCCGGCCGGACCAACTGGACACGCCGGTGGGGCGCTTTTCGGGCGGCGAGCGGGCGCGCATCGTCATTGCGCGGCTGATGTTGCAGCCGGCGGACGTGCTGCTGCTGGACGAGCCGACCAACGATCTGGACATCCCTACGCTGGAAGTGCTGGAGGAGAGCCTGACGGATTTCGAGGGCGCGCTGGTGCTGGTGACGCACGACCGCTACATGCTGGATCGCGTGTCGACAGTGGTGTTGGGGCTCAATGGCGAGGGTGGCGCGGAGGTGTTCGCGGACTACTCGCAATGGGAGCAGGCGCGCGCGGTGAAGCCTGCACGGGCCGAGCGAGAGGCTCCGCCGCGACCGGTTGCCGGAGCGCGGCCGAAGAAGCTGGCGTATCTGGAAGCGCGCGAGTGGGAGCAGATGGAGCAGAAGATCCTGGAGGCGGAGCAATCGCTGGAGGCGGCCCGCACAGCATTGCACGCGCCCGAAGTAGTTTCCGACGGGTTGGCGTTGCAGCAGCGATACGCGGAGATGCAAGCGGCGGAGGCGGAGGTGGAGAAGCTGTATGCGCGGTGGGCCGAGTTGGAGGGTAAGAAGTCATGATGAGTAGCGTTATAGCGGTATTGTTTGGGGTGCTGCTTGGGACAGCCGCTTATGGGCAGGAATATGATGTCGTCCTGGCGCACGGCCGTGTGCTCGATCCGGCTTCCGGCCTGGACGGCGTACGGTACGTGGGGATTCGCGGCGGGAAGATCGCTGCGATCTCGGATGTTCCTCTCGCGGGCCGCACGGTGCTGGACGTTGCCGGATTAGTGGTCGCGCCGGGCTTTATCGACCTGCACTCGCACGGGCAGACGCCGGAGAACTACCGCTTCAAAGCCAGGGACGGCGTGACCACCGCGCTCGAAATGGAAGTGGGTGTTTCGCCCGTGCCGGAATGGTACCGCGCGCGCGAAGGCCAGGCGCAGATCAACTTCGGCGCCACCTCCGGGCTCCTTCCCGCGCGCATGGCGGCGATGCACGATAGCGGCACGCTGCTGCCGCACGACACCGCGAAAGGCGCCGCCACTCCCGAGCAGCGCCGCCAGACCTTCGACCTGGTGCGCCGCGGCCTGGACGACGGCGCGCTAGGCATCGGCATGGGGATCGCTTATGTGCCCCTGGCAACCCGCGCCGAGATTCTGGAACTGTTCGGCCTGGCGGCCGAGCGGAAGACGGCCGTCTACGTTCACATACGGAACGGCGGACCGGTATACGGAACGGCGGACCGGTAGAGCCGGGCGTAATCGATGCGCTACAGGAAGTAATCGCCGATGCGGCGGCGACGGGCGCGTCTCTGCACGTGGTACACATTACCAGCATGGGTTTGCGGGAAACGGCCCTGTGCCTGCAAATGATCGCAGGCGCGCGGCGCAGCGGACTGGACGTAACCACGGAGATGTATCCGTACACGGCGGGCATGACCGACCTCGGCTCGGCGGTTTTCGATGAAGGCTGGCAGGCGAAGCAGGGCGGCATCGGCTTCGGCGACTTACAGTGGGCGCTGACGGGCGAGCGGCTTACGGCCGAGTCGTTCGCGCGCTATCGCCGGCAGGGCGGGATGGTGGCGATTCATTCGATCCCCGAGGAGGTAGTGCGGCAGGCGATCGCCGATCC
>JBEKPZ010000206.1:0-22357 GCA_049520215.1 Bryobacteraceae bacterium
GCCTGCGGAATGCGTCGAAGCTGCGCCATCGCGGTCGCGGCCAGTAAGCAGATGTAGAGTGCGCGCTTCATGCCCGTCAATTCGCCGCCGGCTGAGTCCCGGCCAGGATGAGCTGCGTTTGCCGCTCGACCCGCGCGCCTTCCGCCACGTCGAACGGCTCGCTGAGTGTTTCGAACGGCTTCAAGAAATTAGGATCTTGGTACGCCAACGAGTCCATTTCCTCGAATGCGTACAGCTTGTAGCGTCCCGGCGTGACGCCGGTGAACTCGAAGTGTCCCGCATCGTCGGAAGACGCGCGGCCATAGAAGCTCAAAACGTTCGCATACTTGCCAACAGGCGCCAACAGCAGCACCGCGCGCGCGGACCGGGCCACGCCAGGCGGCACCGCGACCGAGCCCGTGACCACCGCGCCGCGCGTGCTGACCACCAGGTGCAACGGCTCGTGCGTGCCGGCATCGACGATCATGTCATCGGTGAGCACATCCCGATCGCCCAGCCGCATGGCCTTGATGTAGCCGCCCCGCGGCACCGGATTCACGCCGATGTCCCAAATTCCAGGAACCACATCCGGAACGACGAAAGTGCCGTCCGCATGCGCCTCGACCCGGATCGGGCGCCTGCCGGGAGGATCGCCGCCGGGTATCAGCGAGACTTGAAACGGGCCGGTGGACGACCCGCCTTCGAGGTCCACGCGGCCGGCGAGCTCGATGCCGTGGTCCGGATGCAGCGTCAGTTCCAGACCGCCGGGTGGCAGCTCGATGCGCTCCGTGGCGCGGTAGTCCCGGCCCCCGGCGGAAAAGGACGCGACAATCACATACGCGCCAGCGATCAGGTTTGGAACCTGAAACTCGAAATTGGGCGGAGACGCGCGAGCACCCGTGCTCTGGTAGCCGCTGCCCGGGATCTCTTGCGAGTAGACGTTGATTTGCACGTGCGCGTCGGCAGGCAAATCGCCGGGAACCACAACTTTGCCGTGCAGCGGGGCGACCGCCTGAGCGGTGAGGTGGAACTCTATGCCTTCGAGATCCTGGCCGCCGGCGAGTTGCAAGGGCGACGCCGCAGAGGGCCGGCTCGCATCGGGATAGAACTGGACCGCGTACATTTTCTGCGTTGGGGGTTGTCCCGCCACGGCTTCGGGCTGGATGGTCAACGCCGGAGTGTATGTTTGCGCGGCCATGACCAGGTATTGGCCTGGCGTCACATCGTGGAAACGGTAGCGGCCGAGATGGTCGGTGCTGGCAAACCCCTCGTACCGGTAGGAAGGCTTCAAGCGGTCCCACGCAGACTTGAGCAGGCGCAGTTGCACGTTGGTAACCGGATCGCCGTCGGGATCGAGCACCACGCCGGAAATCGATCCGAGGGGCCGCAGCCGGAAGGTGATTCCGTAGCGGACGTCGCCGGGCGCCAGCGTCAGCGTGCCGGGCGCGCGGGTGGACGTGGCTGCGCCAAACGAAGCCCTCTGGAAGCCCGACAGTTCCACGCGCAAACGGTATTTGCCGGGGGGAATGGTGTTGAAGCCGAATTCGCCGTTCGCTTCGCTGAAGGTGAGGGCCTCCAGCGGCCTCGTATCCACCGTGGACAACGTGATCGCGGCCCGGCGGATGGGGGAGCCGGTGGCGTCATTCAGTACCACGCCGCTGATCGCGGCGAATGGCGACGGCGGCGCTGGCGCGGGGGCTTGAGCCAAGGCCAAGCCCGGCGCAGCCAGCCAAACCGAAACTGCACGCATCCAGCCGATACGCATCTAACTATTATTGGACCACCAGGGCGCGGCGCTGGTTCCGAGATTATCGTGAGTGGCGACCGTGGCGCAACCTGGCCCGCATTGGCGATAGAATCGTCCCTATGCTGCGACGCCTCGCTCCCATTCTCCTATTTGGTTATGCCTGTCTCCTTCCCGGTGCGGAACCCACGCTGCCCGTTCCCGCCAACCTCACGGCGGAAGAGATTCCCGCCATTCCCGCACGCCTGGTGGAGGAGCTTGCGCCCTACACCGAATTTCGCACTGCCTCGCTGATCGACTGGCATCCCACGCGGCGCGAGATGCTCATCTCCACGCGCTTCGGGCAAGCGCCGCAGATCCATCGCGTCACCCAGCCAGGCGGCGCGCGCACGCAGCTCACCTTCTATGCCGATCGGGTGCAAGGCATCCGCTACCGGCCCGATGGCAGCTCGTTTTTGTTTTCGAAAGACATCGGCGGCGGCGAGTGGTACCAGATCTACAATTACGACGCGCACACCGGGCACGCGACCTTGCTCACCGACGGCAAGTCGCGCAACATGGGCGCGCTGTGGTCGCGGGATGGCGCGCATTTCGCCTACGCCTCCACGCGCCGCAACGGCCGCGATATGGACATCTATATCGGCGTGCCGGAGCATCCCGAGGAGGCGCGCCGCGTGGTGGAGGCCGATAGCGGCGGCTGGGAGGCGGAAGATTTCTCGCCCGACGGCAAGTCCCTGGCTGTCATCCGCGCGGTGTCGGCATACGAGGCGGCCCTGCTGCTGGTGGATACCACGTCGGATCGGCAGACCACGCTGACCCCGCGGCAACCTGGCGTTTCCTACCGGCACGCGCGCTTTACGCCGGACGGCAAGACCCTCTACCTGATCACCAACCAGGATTCCGACTTCGAACAGCTTGCCGCGATGGACGTCTCGACGCACCGCGTTACCATCCTGCGCCCCGGCTTGAAGTGGGACGTGACCGCGTTCGATCTCACGCGCGACGGCCGGCGCATCGCTTACATCGTGAACGAAAACGGGTCGGACACGCTGCACGTGATGGATACCGCGACACGCAAGGAAATGTCCCTGCCGAAGCTTCCCTACGGCAGCATCGGCGATGTGCGCTGGCACGCCAACGGGCACGACCTGGGATTCACCATTGCGTCGGCGCGCACGCCGTCGGACGTTTACTCGGTCGATACCGCTACGGCCAAGCTGGAGCGCTGGACATACAGCGAAACCGGGGGCCTGGATGCGTCGCAATTCGCCGAGCCGGAGCTGATCCAGTGGAAGTCTTTCGATGGACTGGCGATCTCGGGATTTCTGTATCGGCCGCCCAAGCGTTTCGAGGGGCCGCGGCCGGTGATCGTGAACATCCATGGCGGGCCGGAGGGACAGTTTCAGCCCGGCTATCTGGGCGTCACCAACTACCTGCTGAACGAATTAGGAACGGCCATCATTTTCCCGAATGTGCGCGGGTCGACCGGCTATGGGAAGGCGTTCCTGAATCTGGACAACGGCCGCAAGCGCGAGGATTCGGTGAAGGACATCGGCGCGCTGCTGGATTGGATTCCAACGCGCCCGGATCTGGATGCCAGGCGCGTGATGGTGACCGGCGGCAGCTATGGCGGCTACATGACGCTGGCCAGCATGACGCACTTCAACGATCGCTTGCGCTGCGCCGTGGATGTGGTGGGGATCTCGAACTGGATCACGTTCTTGGAGCATACCGAAGCCTACCGGCGCGATTTGCGGCGCGTGGAATATGGCGACGAGCGCGATCCGGAGATGCACAAATTTCTGGAATCGATTTCGCCGATGGCCCACGTGGACAACATCACCAAGCCGATGTTTATCGTGGCGGGGCGCAACGATCCGCGCGTGCCGTATACGGAAGGGCAGCAGATGACGGCGGCGATCCGCGCGCACGCCGTACCGGTGTGGTATCTGCTGGCGGCGGATGAAGGGCACGGGTTCGCGAAGAAAGGCAATCGCGATTTTCAGTTCGCGGCAACGGTGATGTTTATTAAGAAGTACCTGTTGGAGTAAGCGGCGGGCCCCTACGGTAGGAACGAGAGCCCTTAACGGCAGTTACGGGGGTACCTTAACAGGTACAGTACCGTTTCTGCGCAAAGCATCGACTGCTAGAATAGAACCCACCCGCCTTTCGTAGTACACTCCTTGCTTGAGCGGGAATTACGATTGGCATGTTTATTTAGGGGGCATCGTGCGCAAACGCCGACTGGCAGTGAAGTCCCGAAGAGCGCTTCTTCTAGCGCTCTCAATGCTGCCCTGCGCCGCACAGGACGCATCGCAGCGATTTCAGACCTTATACAGTTTTTCAGGGACTCCTGACGGCTCCGATCCGGACTCGGTACCGGCCCTCGCGATCGGTACAGGCGGCGTGGTCTATGGCATTACAGCGTTGGGGGGAGATTACGGCAGTGGCACGGCATATTCATTGACGCCGCCAGCATTGCCGGGCGGCGCCTGGACTGAGGCGGTGCTGCACAGTTTCGGCGGGCCCACCGATGGGGCGCTGCCATATTCGGGCCTGGCATTTGGCAGCGATGGGTTCCTGTACGGCACGACGGAAGGTGGTGGCGCATACGGCCATGGCACAGTATTCTCATTAGCGCCGCCATCGGTGCCTGGAGAGGCCTGGACCGAAACCGTGGTCTACAGTTTTGGGGAGCGTGCCCACGACGGGTCTCAACCGTATGGAACTCCGGTCTTTGGCCCGCACGGCGTGTTGTATGGCACGACAACTACCGGGGGGCCAAATGTCTGCTCGCAAGGGAGCTGTGGCACCGTGTTCGCGTTGGCGCCGCCCGCAGCGCCGGACGGTGCTTGGACCGAAGCCATACTTTACACATTCGGCGCGCCTGGCGATGGCTATCACCCAGCCAGCAGCCTGTTGATCGGACATGACGGGTCCCTATACGGCAATACAGTCCTTGGCGGCGCTGGTTCTGGAGGAACTGTGTTTCGGTTGACGCCTCCCCCCTCTAGCGGGGGCGAGTGGGCTGAGTCCATTCTCCTTTCATTCGGGAGCGGTGGCTATCCAATCGGGGATCTGCGAGTGGGTGTTGGACCTGTTCTCTATGGTACCACCCAGTCCAGCGTCTACTCGCTCACACCTCCCGCGACCGCAGGCGGGTCTTGGACCTACGCCGCTCTCGCCGCCGATCTGCCTCTTCTTTTTGGTGGCGTGGCGCTCGACAAGAGAACCGGAAGGCTGTACGGCACAACCTTTTACGGAGGGTCCGAGAACCTTGGGTCGATCTTCATGCTTGCCCCGCCGGCCTCACCCGGAGGTGCTTGGACCGATACACCGATTCACAGTTTCACTGGCAGCGATGGGTCCTATCCCGTGGAGGGTATGCTCCTGAGCGATGGAGTTCTCTACGGGACGACCGCATCGGATGGCGTGGTTTGCAGCGGCGTGGGGTGCGGCACGGTATTCTCATTTGTTCTCGCTCCCTAGCGGGACGAGACTTACGAATCTTCGTCTACCGGCACGCTGCGATGATGTGGTGGGGATCTCGAACTGGACCACCTTTCTGGAGCATACCGAAGCGCACCGGCGCGATTTGCGGCGCGTGGAATACGGCGACGAGCGCGATCCGGAGATGCACAAATTCCTGGAATCGATTTCGCCGATAACGCACGTGGACAACATCACCAAGCCGATGTTCATCGTGGCAGGGCGCGTGGTATTTGTTGGCGGCGGATGAAGGGCACGGTGATGTTTATCCAGAAGTACCTGTTGGAGTAAGTGGGGCGGGACTCCAGTCCTGCGGCCGACGTCCACGTCGGCCTGGCTGATTCCCTTGCGCGAAGAGCGGGTCCTGGGGGACCCGCGCAGACCTGGAGGTCCGCCCCACACGCTGCATGCCATAATGCCCATATGCAGGAAGTGAACGTAGGTATAGTGGGCCTGGGCAACGTCGGCTCCGGCACACTTGCCATTCTGGCGGGCAATGCGGACCAGATCGCGCTGAAGCTGGGATTCCGCCTCAAGGTGTCGGCGGTTTGCTGCCGAACCGTGGCGTCCAAATCCATTCCGGAGTCGCTGGGGCCCGTCTTCCGGACCCCGGATTGGCGCGAAGTCGTCACCCATCCCGACGTGGATATCGTGGCGGAACTGGTGGGCGGCACCACCGTGGCCGCCGAGATCGTGGACGCCGCCATCGCCAATCGCAAATCGGTCGTGACGGCCAACAAGGAACTCATGGCGGCGTGCGGGCCGGAGATCTGGGATCGTGCCATTCACGCCGGCATCAACGTCGCCATGGAGGCCAGCGTGGCGGGCGGCATTCCTATCCACGCGGTGTTGCGCGAAGGCATCTCCGGCGACCGCATCACGGCCCTCTACGGCATCCTGAACGGCACCTGCAACTACATCCTCACCGAGATTGAAAAGCGCGACGCGCCTTTCGATACGGTGCTGGCGGAGGCGCAGCAGTTGGGCTACGCCGAAGCCGACCCCAGCGCCGACCTGGACGGTATCGACGCGCGCTCCAAGCTGGCGATTCTGGCGGCCCTGGCGTTCGGCGAGAAAATCACGCCCTCCGATATTTTCATGGAGGGTATCCGCCGCATCTCGCCGCTGGATTTCAGTTATGCGCATCAGCTTGAACACACTATCCGGCTGATTTGCGCCGCGCGCCAAACGCCCGAAGGGCTGATCCTCTCCGTGCGGCCCGCGCTCATCCCGCGCTCCACCATCCTGGCTGGCGTCCAAGGCGCCTACAACGCCATTTGGGTGAAAGGTACGTATGGCGAGGATACTTTCTATTACGGCCGCGGCGCCGGACCGCTCCCTACCGGCGTCGCGGTCGTAAGTGACTTGATGCGCGTGGCGCGCGAAATCCGCAGCGGCAGCCCCGAACGCGTTTCGCCGTTCGCCCACGACCGCCTGGGCGAATACCGGCCAGTCTCCGTCGTTCTGCAAAAGCGGGCCTACTATCTGCGCTTCCGCGTCCGGGATAAGCCGGGCATCCTGGCCGCTCTTTTCGCTATACTGGCAGCCAAGCAGATCAGTCTGGAAGCGGTTCTGCAACTGCCGGTGGACACCAAGAACGACGTGCCGTTCGTCATCACCGTCGAGCCTACCTACGAGCACGCCATCCGCGAGGCGGTGGCTCAGATGTCGCAGCTCGACTTTCTGCTGGAACCGCCGCTGGCCCTGCCCATGGAGACGGCCTTATGAGAATACGCCGCGCACTCCTGCTGGCTGCCTGCTGCGCCTGCTGCACGATGTTGTGGGCGCAGGTCGCCACCGATGCCAACACCCGTTATCAGACCCCCGAAGGCCGCAAAGCCGTCGCGGCTGGCTTGGGCAATCCGGAGCGGGACGCCACCGAGAGGCCGCAGGAGCTCGTTCGTGCGATGGCGCTCACCCCCGGCATGACCGTGGCGGATATCGGCACGGGCGTCGGCTATATGTTGCCGTATCTGAGCCGCGCCGTGGGACCGTCGGGCCGCGTGCTGGCGGAAGATATCTTCGACGATTTTCTGGGCGCCGCCAAACGACTCGCCGCGGACCAGAAGCTCGGCAACGTGGCGTTTATCAAGGGCACCGAGACCGATCCGCATCTCGCCGATGGCAGCGTGGACTTGATTCTCGCGCTCGATTCCTACCATCATTACGACTACCCGGAGAAGATGCTGGCGGCTTTCGCGAGGGCTTTGCGCGACGGCGGCCGGCTGGTGGTCGTGGAGTATTACAAGCGCCCCAACGCCATGCCGGGCGGCGACGCGGTGAAGCACATCCGCCTGGACGAGCCCGACCTGGTGCGCGAGATCGAGAGCCACGGATTCCGCAAGGTGTCCGAGCACGAGCACATCAAAGGCAGCCAGTACATGGTTGTATTCGAGAGGAAGCCCTAGCAAGATGCTGAAAAAGACCCTCACAGGCTGAAGCCTGTGCCACCATCTGCTAACCGGTGGCACAGACTTTAGTCTGTGGTCCGAATGACCGATGTTTATGCCTATGTCGATCCCTGTCCCTGCCGCCGTCGCCCGCGCCTTCGTGGACGCCATCAACCACCGCAGCCCCGAAGAACTCGCCAGCCTCATGACCGAAGATCATGTCTTCATCGACTCCCTGGGAACGCGTGTCACAGGCAGGCAACAGATGCAGAAAGGATGGCAAGGCTACTTCAGCATGGTCCCGGATTACAGCATCACGGTCGACGAAACCTTTGCCGAAGGGTCAGTGGTGGCGATGCTCGGCACCGCGCAAGGCACTTACGGGCCCGGGGGGTCGCTGAAGCCGGAGAACAGATGGCAGACGCCCGCGGCCTGGCGCGCCGTGGTGCGCGGGCCGTCGATCGCCGAATGGCGCGTCTACGCGGATAACGAGCCCATCCGCCGGATTATCGCGCGCAGCTCAGCCGCGCCGGCGGAGCCACCGACCAATCCTGCGCCCGCCGCGCCTTAATCGCGGCGAAGTCCAGTCTCGCCAGCGCATCCCGGTTGTCGGGCAGCGTCAGTTCCCAGAGCGGGAAGAAGTCGCTGCCCACATCCAGCCCCTCCTGATATCCGCGCGGACCGAACACGATCTCATGGCAGGCGTCCAGCCCCAACTTGCAGAGATCTTCCGCCAACTGCACAGGGTTATCGATTTGGATCATTCGCGCGGCTCCCTCACGCCTACCAGTACACACCGGGAACCGCGCGCATCCAAATCGACTGGGACAAATCGGACCACTGGTCCGCTTCGGACGAGTCGTCGCTGGAGGGCGGGCAACCAGACTAAAGTCTGTTGGTGGCACAGGCTTCAGCCTGTGAGAGCCTTTTTCAGCATGCGCCGTCGCGGCCGGGCAGGTTGATATGGGCGTTGATGTCATGCCCGGCTGAGACGGCGTCGAGGATGAAGTCGAGGCTGCCGGCATGGTCGGCGCCGAGGCGGAGCGCGTCCTCCTGAGCAAACTTCACGCGGTCGTTTTCTGCCACGATACCGGGGTGCGCGCCATGGCCCGCATCCCAAACCCGGTTAGCCGGGAAGGAGCGGATAAATAGTTTAAGCGTGGTGGAGGCGGCGGGAGTTGAACCCGCGTCCGAGAAAGCCCGCAATGAAGAGAACTACGTGCGTAGCACGATTCGACAACTTCAGCTTCCGCCTCAGAATCGGCAAGAGTGGCGGCCGCCTAGCCCGATTGATCTCGGCCTTATGCTCCGGACCGAAGCCTTCAGCCTATCCCGCTATATGACGCTCACTCACCGCCGCGCGGGCTCGACGGCTGGAGCGGCTACCTAATTAAATTAGGCGGCGTATGCGAACTGTGTGTTGGCAGTTCTGTTTTTCCGATCGTTTTACGGGAGCTCGGAACCCGGCACGCCTCCCCACCACGATTCAATCCCGTCGAATCCGTTGCGCCCCCACGGAAAGCCTGGCGGTCAATCGGGCGATCCGCGATTGAGATAACAATCCGATTTTAACATATCGCGCCGTTATGTTTGGGCCAATTCTTCGTCAGGAACAATGAGGCCTTCGCCGCCGTCTGTTTAGTGAGCCCTGTGAGCCATACGCGCAAGTTCCGCCCCAGCGCCTCCTTTTGGGAGGCAACCCGCATCGCCTTCAATTCGTTGCACAAGAACAAGCTGCGCAGTTTCCTCACGCTGCTCGGCATCATTCTGGCCACCACCACGCTGATCGCCGTCACCGCGCTGATCCATGGTATGAATCTGTACATCTCCGACAAGGTGTCCAACATGGGCGCCGACGGGTTCCGCATCGTCCGCATGGCGTGGTTCGGCCCCTGGGACCCCAAGAAGTTCTACGAAATGATGAAGCGCAACCCGGAGATCAAGCGCGACGAATACGAGTTCGTCGAGAGCCACGCCACCTTGCTGAAGGGCGTCGGCATGATGGTCTCGCGGCGCGCGCGCGTGGCCTACAAGGGAGACTCCATGGAGGATGTGGACGTCGAGGGCGTCACCGATAATATCCCGGCGATTAACAATGTGCAGGTGGGCATCGGCCGCGGGATCACGCCAGAAGAAGCGCGGCGTCACGCGCCGGTGATCTTCATCGGCAACGACGTCCGGGCGCGTTTCTTCCAGAGCGTGGACCCGATCGATAAAACCATCCAGGTGGAAGGCACTCCATACCAGGTGGTCGGGGTGGCCAAAGAGTTGGGCAGCGTGTTCGGCAACTCGCAGGACAACTTCGTGATGATTCCGGTGGAGAGCTACTTCAAGACTTACGGCGCGCACACGGGAATTCGGCTGGTGGCCAAAGCCATCGACCAGGAGCACTTGGCCGAAGCGCAGGACGAGACCCGCACCCTGTTGCGCGCCTACCGGCATCTGCGGCCAGGCCAGGACGACAACTTTTCCATCTTCGCCTCCGAGGCCTTTGTCACTCTCTGGGAGCGGCTCACATCCGCGATTGCCGCCATGGCGGTAGGTATTGTGTCGGTGTTCATGCTGGTGGGCGGCATCGTGATCATGAACATCATGCTGGCGGTGGTGACCGAACGCACCCACGAGATCGGCATTCGTAAGTCGCTGGGGGCGCGGCGGCGCGACATTCTGAACCAGTTCCTGGTGGAGTCTTCGTGCCTGGCGGCCACCGGTGGCCTGGCCGGCGTACTGATCGCCTGGACGCTCGCCGTGCTGGTGCGCAATGTGACTTCGGTGCCCATGGCGCTGCCCTGGTCTTCCGTGTTTCTGGGCGTGGGGCTGTCGGGCGTGGTGGGCCTGTTCTTCGGAATCTATCCGGCGCGGCGCGCGGCCCGGTTGGACCCTATCGAAGCCCTCCGCGTGGAGAAGTAGCCAATGAGTAGCCAATGACCAGACTGGCTTTCCTCAACGGATTGGTGCTCGCGCTCCAGACCATCCGTTCGCACAAGCTGCGCGCGTTTCTGACCGTGCTGGGAGTCATCATCGGAACCGGCACCATCATCGGAGTGGGCGCCATCATGACCGGCTTCGACACCTCCATCACCGCGGTGCTGCGCAGCTTCGGGCCCAATTCGATCATCGTGTTCAAGTTTCCCGTGGGACCGCGCACGCATCGCTTGAGCGCGGAGGAGCGCACCCGCAAGGACCTCACCTGGCAGAATGCGGTGGATATCGGCGCGCGCTGCCCATCGGTCGAAGACGTTTCGCCAATGCTCTTCGGGCCGGACGAGATCCTGAACGCGCACTACAAAGCGAACGACATGTACGACATCAATCTCATGGGCGTGGAGGAGGCCTATGCCAGGGGCGGTCAGGTGGACATGCACCTGGGCCGTTTCTTCACCGAAGAAGAGAGCCGGCGGAAAGCGCCCGTGGCGGTGATCGGCGCGGACATTGAGAAGGGGTTGTATGCGAATTTGAATCCCATCGGGAAGACCATCACCGTGGACGGCCACGAATTGGAAGTGATCGGCACTATGATCCGCCCGGCGGCGTCTTTCTTCGGCGACCAGGACACGCGCGTTCTGATTCCATACTGGATGATGCAGAAGATGTTCCCGAACGCGCGGGAGAATGCCATCGTGGTTACTGCCAAAGACGGCCAGCTTCCCAAGGCTTTGGACGAGGTGCGGACCATCCTGCGCATCGACCGGCGGGTGCCTTACTCTAAGCCGGATAACTTCGCGCTTTCGACCGCCGACCAGATGGTGGCCGACTTCCGTCAGATTACGGCGATCACGTTCCTGGTGATGGCGGCGCTGAGTTCGATCGGGTTGCTGGTGGGCGGCATTGGGGTGATGAATATCATGCTGGTGTCGGTGACGGAGCGGACGCAGGAGATCGGCGTGCGCAAGGCGATCGGCGCGCGGCGGCGCGACATCATCTTGCAGTTTCTGCTGGAGGCGTCGGTGCTGACGAGCCTGGGCGGCGTTGCGGGGATTCTGTTCGGTTGGATCATTTCGCTGATCAGCCGCCTGGTGTTCCCGTCGCTGCCCGCGGAGGTGCCTGTGTGGGCGGCGGTGTTGGGGATTGTGGTCTCTGTGAGCGTGGGGCTGTTTTTTGGGATTTGGCCGGCGTATAAGGCGGCGCGGTTGGATCCGGTGGAGGCGCTGAGATATGAGTGAGTCACGGTCGGCATCTCTAAAGTGATGCCACGCGGCTCAACTTGTGGCCGGCACGGACTACCTCAGTTCGCAAAGAAACAACTCAACGCGCTGACGACCCCGATGTCGACAGCGTAGACGGCGTAATAGTAGCCGAAGCACTTGTTGCGGTCCTTTGAAACGGCGAATTCCATGCTATCAATTCATCCAAAATAGAGGCTATCGGACAGGGTTCGAGCCCTGATATAGATACTCATTCGGGCTGCCGGCCAAGGTGGCCCCGCCGAATAGGCGGCCCCACGAAGGCGAGTAATAACTTCCTTCCATATAGATGAAGCCGGTCTGGGGATCGACCGGCTCAGCCGCAAACCGATATAAGTTCACGACGCCGGCCACGCTTGCAGTCGCCTGACCAAAAGGTTGGTAAGTATAGTTCGTCAACAAAGCGCCGGTGGCACCGGTCACGCTGGCCACATTCTGGGAGGCGTCGTACTGATAATACGTCTGCGGACTCGTCCCGGTGGCTGAAACACGCCCCACACCGAAGAAATATGTTTCCGTGCCTGCCGTGCCGCTCTGCGTCAGCACCTGGCCGGTTACCGGGTCGTTCACGTAGTGCATCGTCTGCGCCCCGGCCTGTTGCCCGACACGCCTGCCCAGTCCGTCATACTGATACTGCGCGTTCACCTTAGACCCCTTTACTGAAATCAGCCGGTTCAGCGCATCGTATTTATATGCCAGAGTGCCGTCGTTCACCAGGTTCCCGTTATCATCGGAGACTAGGGCGGCAGCGCCCGCAGCGGTCATGCGGTTGGCCGTGTCGTAAGCGTAGTTTGTTGGGGTCGTAGGCGGGACGACCTGCGTTCGGTTTCCCGCTGCGTCGTACGTGTAAGTTGTGGTTTGACCACTGGGCGGAGTCGAGGAGGTCAGCCGGTAGAGCACGTCGTAGCCATAAGTCGTAGTCTTTCCCGCCGCGATGGCTTTCAGCTTGTTTCCCACCGGGTCGAGCACATAGCTGAAGGACGAAATCACCTTCGCGCCGGTTGCTTCGTTGACAACGGAGGTCGGACGTCCCGCCGCATCGTACTTGTAAGCCGAACTGGCGCCGTTGGCCAAGGTGGTTCCCGTCAGCCGGCTGCCGGCATCATAGGTGTAGGCCGTCTTGGAGCCCGCGCCGTCCATTGCCTGCGTCATCCGGTTCAGTAAATCGAACGTGTACGTGTCCACGGTCAGGTTGGGTAGCGTCAGTGAAACGCGGTTACCCACGGAATCGTAGCCGAGACCGACTGTCGCGCCATCCGGCGTCGCGGCGCTAGTCAGCCGGTTCAGGAGGTCGTAGGTGTATGACGTCTGCCCCGTCGTATCGGTCATGGCCGCAAGATTACCTACTGCATTATAGGTGTAGGCGATCTTGGTATTGTCGAAGAGGTTCGCCGCCGTTTGCCTGTTGAGCCCGTCGTAGGTGAAGGTGTTGGTCTTGCCGTTACCGTCAGTGATGGCGGTGCGGTTCCCCACTGCGTCATAGACGAACTGGTTGGTGTTGCCCAGCGGGTCGGTAGTTTCCATGAGCTGGTTCACTACAGTGTACATGTAAGTCATGTTGTGGCCGGCAAAATCGGAATAGCCCGTCGGGTTGCCGTTCCAATCGTACGCGAGGGTGGCGACGTTATTCAGCGCATCCATGGTGGTGGAGAGCTGATTCCGCGCGTCATACGTGTATTTTGTCGTGTTGCCATCCATATCGGTAACGGAGACAGGATTGCCGTTGGCGTCGTAGGCGTACACCGTCGTATGGCCTAGCGGGTCGGCGATCCGGGTGACGTCATCGTCATTGTCATAGACGGCTTTAGTCGTGTGGGACAGCGGGTCCGTGACTGAAAGGGGCCGGCCGGCGGCATCGACGGCGATCTTCCAAATGCCGCTCAGCGCGTCTGTAGCCCCCGTAAGATCTCCCGCCGCGCTATAGGAGTAGTTCGTCACGGCGCCGTTGGCGTTGGTCCATGTGGCCGCCCGGTGCGGTCCGGCATAGGTGAAATTGTCGGTGCTGCCATCCGCATATTTCACCTGTGTGACATCATTGTCGCTATCATAGGTAAAGGTCGTGGTGTGTCCGAGCTGGTCCGTACTGGTGAGCAGGCTGTCGTTGGCGTCAAATGTCTGGGATATCGTCTTGCCGAGCGGGTCCGTCATGCCGGTCATGTTGCCGTCACCGTCGTAGGTAAAGTTCCAGGTATTCCCGCGTGCATCGGTCAGGCTGGTAATCAGGTTGTTGACATCGCGCGTGACGGTGGTGCTGTTGCCGAGCGCGTCCGTCACCGCCATCAGGCGACCGCTGCTGTCGTAGGTATCCAGCGTGGTATTGCCCAATGGGTCGGTTATCGTGGTGCCTCCGGACGCATAGGCGAAGCCTGTGGTGAAATTCAGGGCGTCCTGCATCTGTGTAACCCGGCCTTGCGTATCATAGCTCGCGCGTAGCTCCAGATTGCCTCGCGGGTCGGCAACCTGGATCAGCCGGTGGTTCGCGTCAAAAAGGAACTGCGTGTTATTGCCGAGGGCGTCGGTGAACTGGTTCAGATTGCCGCTGGTGTCGTACGTAAAGAGGACCATCCGCCCCAACGAATCCTTGACGCTGGTGACATGCCCGTTGGCATCACTTGCGAAATGAAGGCTGCGTCCGGAGGTGTCGTTCACGCTAAGAAGGTTGCCGGACGCGTCGTACGTCAGGGTTTGAGAAACCGCGCTGCCACCGATGGCGGTTAGATCGCCGTTGGTTAAATTAACCTCCGAGGTGTTGAAATTGGGCCCCGTCTGTTGAAGTTCCAGCATGTTGCCGGCGGTAGTGGAGGCCCTGAAGTGATCCGCCGGGTTCGGACTGGTGCAAGGGCCGCTTGCTGGACAGCCGAAAACGGTTTGCTCGCCATTATCCCGGACGACATTAAACGTTCCTGGCACGGGAGAGTTGACTTTCATACGATACGAAGAGTTGGCTCCGAAACCGAAAGGCCCATCGGTGTTGCTGGCTCCGCTATCAAGGGAAAAGATGAGAGGGATTGTGAGTTCCGTTCCGTTCGTTTGAAGCGGATCCGACTGCCAATATAGGCTTCCGGTTAGGGTATTTACCGTCCAATCATGGTTCTGCCGACCTTGCCCGCCTGCCGCTCTGACTGTGCCTTGGATGGTCAAGCTCGGGCTGGCGGGAACGGGAATGCAACCGCCGCTACCGCCAGTGCCCCAGGTGGGGCCCGGTACCAGGCCGCCGCTCCCGCCCCGATCCGATATATTGATGTCGCCGCCCACAGAAATGCCGCCGTCCACAACAATTGAGCCGTGCGTCGGACTTAACATGATACTACCGCCGCAACCGCCCGCGCCTCCAAAGTAGCCTGGAGTGAGGCCGCCGGTCGGGCCTCCCATCAGGTTACCGCCAGCGCCCCCGGCGTAGCTTTGACTGACGCCGCCCGCACCCGACTGGGGCTGGACGGCGCCTGGAATAGGAGAAGGAATCCGGTAGCATTGCGGGCGCCCGGCCCAATCTGCGCCCAAGTCTGTGTAAATAGAAAAATTGCTGACCGGGATGTAAATTGAGCCGCCACAGGCTCCCGAAAACGCTTTGGGGGCTGGGGCCGGTCCGGTGTAGAGAACACTGGATTTGGTCACCGGCCCACCGTAGAATTGGTTTACGCCGGCCTGGACCGCAAAGTCGGACAGGAAAGGTTTCGTCGCCAATGCTTCTTCATACGAACTCAGACGCCTCGACTCGCTCACAAACGCGTACACAGGGGGTACGCGATTCCATGTATGCCACGATCCATGAGGGGAGGTAGGTTGGCGGTCCGCTAGGGGCCACCACTATCACGCTGGCGGAAGTATCATTTCCCGTACCGCCGTTAGCCGACGACACATTGCCCGTCGTGTTGGTCGCTAATCCCAGAGTCTGGCCTATGACAGCCGTCGTGATCATGCAAGAATCGAGGGGGACAAGCGTGCCTCCGGTCTGAACGAGAGAACCGAGCTGAACAAGCAGATTTCCGAGTGAAGAGGCGGGACTGCCGCATTGTGCCTGTACCACCGGCGCGTTAAAAATCTGAAGGACTGCCGGCATCGTATCGCTGAAACCCACATTTGTAAGGGTTGCAGTGGTATTGGGGTTTGTGATCGTCAGGGTCATCGCGGTTGCAGATTCCATTCCGACCGTGCCCGTGGCAAACGACTCGGTGATTACCGGGGCCAGAGGCGCATTGACCGTCAAGGTTGCCGTAGCGGGGAGGCCCGTCCCTTGATCCGAGGTCCCGGTAACGGTATTGACGAAGGCTACGCCTGCAATCGCCGTCACGGCCACCTGTATGGTACATCCCAAAGATAGAGCCGGGACGGTCAAGGTCACCAAAGAAGTACCCGGGATAGCGATGAGGGTTCCTCCGCAACCGTTGATCAGCTCCGGATTGCCGGCGACTACCAGGTTCGCCGGCAGGAAATCGGTAAGCGCGAAGTTTGAAAGTGGCACGCCCGGAGAAATCCCAAAATACAGGCTCACCGTGCCGTTAAGATTGACCGACGGGACCGAATAGCCCTTGAAGAGGGTGAAGGGCCGTGCCCACGCGGCCGCTGCTGCAACGGCCAAGCAGGCGACCACCCTGCACCATGCCTTCGGGTCAAGAAACGTAATCGAATTCTTACACATGAACCCTCCTGATTTCGGAACCAACACCAAAATCTTTAACAATAGAATTCCGTTTTTGGAACTCAGGGTACACTAGGGTACTCCCCTGGGTACTCCCCATTGTCAAGGTCAGTTTTCGCCAGAACAAGTTTGAGTTAGATAAAGACGTTTTGGGGGATCAGACCATTGGTCTCGGCAAAGTCTCTGACGGAAATGAGGTCGTCAGCCATGCGGCGGTTCCGATACTTGCCCTATTCTAACTGACTATAGGCCGGAGGCAACCAGCAAGCTTGCCTCGGCCCGTCTTATTGCTTGCTCCAGTGTAGACCACAAGCGCTACGAGGAGGACGTAAAATAGAACGCTCGATGCGTCCTTGCACTGGGTCGTCACGGGTGTCGACTACGCTGCCGTCCTATACGGCGAGGGCGCTGGTCGTAGGTCCCAATGCTGTCGAATCAGGGAAGGCGCTGACGCCATTTTTGTCGGGTCACGAGAGTTATGAAACAGGCGCGACGGTAGCCATCGTGAATAACGCGGTACATCTCGGGTCGACGCGGAATGCTTTCGACGCACGCATCGACCGAACCCAGGAACTCCTCACCAAGCCCGACTCGGCGACCTTCGTACCAGACGCAGGCTTCTGCAATGTCCAACTCGGCTTCCGGAACGAATTACCAGCTCAACGGGCATAGTGGGCACGCACCCTGCGCTTCAGCTCTCCCCAGGCCAGCCCCGATGCCGGGTTTTTCAGTAGGTTCGCCTTCCTGCACGCCAACTCCTGCTTTTGCCAATCGTGGACTGGCACCGCCTCCGGCGCGGCCGCAAGGTCGTCCCACAGATCTTCGACTAGTTGGAGCTTCTCGGAGGGGCTTAGATCAAAGATCGACGCTGAACTCATTCGTATCTCCACTGCCAATTCTCTCAAATTGCCGAGCTCGGCGGGGAATTCAAGCGGTAGGGACCGAGTCGGCGGCGTGGGCGGCTTTATTGGCGATTGCGGTTTCGGCGAGCGTGGGACTGTCCTTCGGGACTTGGCCGGCTTATGCTCATCCAGCCACAGCCCGAGCCAAACAAGTTTCCCTCATGTTTTCAACTATCTAAACAAAATCAGGTCCGTATTTCCCAAACCCGTTGGCGTATTATGTAACCGGAGACAAGCACATGAAACAAACCGACCATCCCCCCACACCCACCGCGGCCCAGATCAATGCGAACCGTGAGGACGCGAAGAAATCTACCGGGCCTCGTACCGCAGCCGGAAAGGAAGCATCCAGCGGTTCCCAGGGGTCCATCGCTTTCGATGCAACACAATACAACACGCTGTGAACGGATATTACCGGGAATCGAAGAAATCGCCCCCGGTTGCACCGCGTTTCGCATTTGCGCCGTTCGCCTATTGTTCGCCGTCGACAGCCAAGCGCCACCCGCAGCCGGCTCGGCCCCTCGGCCATCGGTCCGATTCAGGAATCCCACATGGTTAACTCACTGATTTCAAATGCCAAATGGGTCCGTTCGTTCAGATTCAGGAGACAACTCCAAACGTGCACAAAAACGCACATTTTAGCCCAACGATGCACAAATTGACAGCGGCCGGGCCACCTTGAACCCCGAACCCACAAACCACCAGCACCCAGCCCGGCGCCCACGTAGGGGTGATTACACCCAACTCGCCCCCGCGCAACCCCGCTTTTTTAGACTCTTTCCTCCTTAATTGCAACGTTTTGGGGGCAATTCCCCCTGGCATCGCGATTGCACTCGAAACCCAATCGGAAAGGATACCCCCAATGGCCACAGCCGTAGAGCCCAAGCCCGAGACGTTGCGTGCACTGCCCGGCGACGATGTCCGGCAGATCCAATGGCGTTTCGCCGATCGGTACGATCTCCAGATGTTGGTGCAGTCCACCCGCGCGGTGGCGCGCGGTCCCGTGGCGCGCCTGGTCGCCGAAGGCGCGCGCAACACCCACGCCTGGACCCCCGCCAAGCAATCCCTCCTCGAACACTTCGATGCATCCGGCATCACCGGAGTTTTTCTCGATCCCGAGCAGGGTGGCTTGGTCGAAGGCCCCAAGAACCTGGCGCTGGCCCTGGTGGCATTCGAGCTGGCATGGGTGGATGCGGGTGCCGCTACCGGCAGTCTGGCCGGCTGCCTGGCCCTGTCCCCCATCCACGAGCGCGGCACCCCCGAACAGCGCGACACCTACATGCGCCTCTGCGCGCCCGCCCAGCCTGGCGAGGACCGACAACCCTGGCGCGGTGCCTTTTGCCTCACCGAGCCGATCCCCTACGTGGGCGTCGAAACCGGCATACTCGCCGGAAAGGTCCGGGTCGTGGAGTGGGTGGAAGGCGCAGAACCCATGCTGCAAGTCGAGAAGCGCGGCCGCTTCATCACCAACATGGGCTTCGCCAATTTCGTCACCGCCGCCGTGGATACCGACGACCCGCGCATCAGCAAGACCTGTATGGTGATCCTGCATGAAACCGATCCCGGCATCTTCGACCGCGGGGTCCCCACGCGCAAGCTGGTGCACCAGTTGTCTTCCACCAGCGATCCCATCTTCAGCCTGCGCGTGCCCGCCAGTCGCATCGTGGGAGGCTATTCGGTTAAGAACGGCGTGATCGTGCCGCGCTACAGCCACGGCGAGATCATAGAGGCCGTCTTCCGCCGCACGCGCGTCACGGTCGGGGTGATGACCGCCGCCAAGCTGCTCTCCGCCATCGAGCCCATCATTCGCTATCAGCGCGGGCGCTTCCGCGGCGGCGAAAGCGCCACGCCCGGTTCGCCACGCTACGAGTTCGGTTTGCAGCTTAAAGAAGATACGCTGCACCGCCTGATCGACATTTGGGCCACCGGCGAAGCCAGCGCGGCGCTAGGCTTCGCCGCCGCCCGCCTGTTCGACGAGCTCGACCCGCTGGAGCGCCTCAAAAATGAGAAGTTCGCCGCCGAAGGAGTCGCCGGCGGCACCAGCACCCTGCGAGCCATGCGCAAACTCCAGAAGCAGGCGCTGGAGCATCTGGAGGGCGGGCTTAAGCCCGCGCGGGGCTTAAGCCCCGCTGTCGATCCCATGATCCAATTCGCTCTGCTCGACTCCGTCGCCAACGTCCTCTGCCCCGCCTGCAAGCTCTGGAACACGGGCCACGGCGCCAACATGATGCGCGAAGCCGTCAGCCTCATGGGCGGCTACGGCATTACCGAAGATTGTCCCGGCTTCCTGGGGCACAAGTGGATGGACGCACAGCTCGAAGCCACCTACGAAGGCCCCGAGTCCGTGCAGCGCCGCCAGTTGACGCTGACCATGACCGACGAGCTGTTCCTGGCGCAGTTCCGCACCTGGATCGGCGAGATGCGCCAGATCGCGTCCACCCATCCGGGCACCGGCGCTTGCACCCTGGCCACCGCCATGCAGATGTGGCTGTGGTCGCTCCATCATCTGCAAAAGGCCAACGATGCCGAGGGCACCCGCTTGTATCAGAGCTCCCGCCATGGTGTTACGTTCCCACTGGCCGATGCGCTGTGCTGGCTGCTGGCTTCCCGTTGCCAGATCCTCGACGTGCTGGAACTCGAGGCCAAAGGCGGCGACGCGGCCGCGCCAAGCACCCTCGCCTTCTTTACCGATCTCTGCCACGTACAAAGCGCCCGCGCCGCCGGCGAAGTCGGCCGCATCTGCGCCGAACTCGTGTTCGGCTACAACCGCCACCCGGCCTGGGATGCGGAAGGCTGCGCCACGTGTTATCACGGCGAAGAGCTGGAAGCCATGGAAGGCCTGATCCCGGGCATCGCCAGCCTCGCGCGCGGCTATACCGACGTGATCGAAAACGACGGCTCGCATGCCGCGAAGGCGGGACCGTGCGCGCGCTTCGAAGGCTACGACCAGTTCAGCCGCCTGCGCGTGCGCATGGATGGCTGCCTCACCGGATCGCATCTAGCCAAGGATCGTGCCGCCGAGGCGTTGCAGCGCGTCATGATTCCGGAAGCGCTGGACTATCCCGCATGAACGAAGAGCCCGAATCGCCGCCACCGCGCCTATCGATGGACGTGGATATCGCCTGCGTCGGCTTCGGGCCGGCCATGGGCGGCTTCCTGACCACGCTGGCGCGCGACGCCGACCCCAACCTGCAGGTGGTCTGCTACGAGCGCGCCGACGACATCGGCTTCGGCGTCTCCGGCGCCGTCACTCGCGCGCGCGGCATTCGCGCCAGCTTTCCGGATCTGGATCCGGCCGAAATCCCCATGGCCGCGCCGGTGCGCCAGGAGAAGGTCGCCTACCTGCTCGACCCCATCGGGGCGAGCCGCCGCTCACCCATCTTGCGCGCCGCCGACCGGATGCTGCGCCTGCTCCGCCTGCCGAGCAACTCCGCTTTCGAGCTGCCCTGGACCCCGCCCTTCCTGCACAAAGAGGGCGGATTGCTGCTCTCCATAGGCCAGTTCATGCAGTGGACCGGCGCGCAGGCCATGAACACCGGCGCAGTCCAGATCTGGCCCGGCATGCCCGTCTCCGAGGCGCTCGTGGAAGACGGACGTGTGGTCGGAGTGCGGCTGCTCGATCAGGGCACCGACCGCGAAGGCCACCCCGATGCCGGCTACATGCCAGGCATGGACCTGCACGCCGCGCTCACCGTAGTGGGCGATGGACCCGTGGGCGCGGTGGGCCGCCAACTCGATGCGCTCTTCGGCTTGCCCGGCGGCCACCATCAGCATGAGTGGGCCGTGGGCGCCAAGATGGTGGTGGATCTGCGCGAGGACGTGGATCTGGAGCCGGGCACGGTCTTCCATACCTTCGGCTACCCGGAGCCGGAGATCTTCGGCTTCTTCTATGTGCATCCCGGCCGCGTGGCTTCCGTCGGCATCTTCGTGCCTTCCTGGTTCCACAATCCGGTGCGCACGTCCTATCGCTATCTGCAGCACTACATGCTGCATCCGTATCTCTGGCGCTATCTCGAAGGCGGCAGGCTGCGCTCCTGGGGCGCCAAATCGCTGCAGGAGGCGGGCAAGCGCGGCGAGCCGTTTCTGGCGGGCGATGGATACGCGCGCATCGGCGAGTGCTCCGGCAGCACCAACGTCCTGACCGGCTCGGGCGTGGACGAAGCCTGGACCACCGGCATCCAGCTTGCCGAGGCCGTGAAAGAACTGCGCGCCGCTGGCAAGCCCTTCACCAAGGCCAACCTGGCAGAGACCTACGTCGCGCGCCGCCGCGCGAGCTGGGTGGAGGCGGAAGGGCGCGTCGCCGAGAAGGCCCGCGACGGCTTCCATCACGGCGTGGTGACGGGACTGGTAGGCATGGCGATCGCCGGCGCCACCAAGGGCCGCTTTTCGATTGCGGGAGAGCCGCAACTGCTCCCCAACCTGGAAGAATACTACCGCGGCAAACTCACTCCGGCCGACCTCGACGAGGTGCGGCACCAGTGCTATGGGCGCGGCGTTGCCATGCACGATGCCTTGATGGACCGCTGCGGCTGGCCCGCGGTGCCCCACGATGGCCAGTTGCTGATGTCCCAGCAGGACGCGCTGCTGGTGGGCGGCAAGGTGCAGGCGCCCGCCGGATACGCCGACCATGTCACGTTCCTGTATCCCGATTTCTGCGAGCGCTGTTCCAGCAAGCTGTGCATCGAGATGTGCTCGGGACAGGCGCTCACGCCGGGGCCGAACGGCGTGCCGCTGTTCGACCGCGAGAAATGCGTCTTCTGCGGCGCGTGTCTCTGGAACTGCCGCCAGCCGCTCGACGACGATCCGGTGCGTACCAACGTCGCCTTCCGCGCCGGCGCCGGCGGCCTGCACTCGACGGAGAATTGACGTGGGACAGGCCTCCTGGCCTGTCCCTGGACTCTGGTCATGTGCTGTGGGGCACCGTCGAAAACGCACTACCCTACGACATTGGCCGTGGGGGGAATGACTTGGTAGCCAAGGCCGCGAAGCGCTCGGATCAATTTGGCGGTGCGCCTTTCCGTAGCTTTGGG
>JBEKPZ010000207.1:0-13363 GCA_049520215.1 Bryobacteraceae bacterium
GTCTACCGCGCCACCGATCTCGCTCTAGGCCAATCCGTCGCGCTGAAGTTCCTGCCCGCGGAAGCCGCGCAAGACCAGCACCGGCTGGAGCGGTTTCACGCCGAAGTCCGCATCGCTCGCCAAGTCTCACACCCCAATGTGTGTCGCGTGTACGACATCGGCCAAGCCGAGGGCATGCCGTTCATCTCCATGGAGTATGTGGATGGCGAGGATCTGGCGTCGCTGCTCATGCGCATCGGGCGCCTACCCGCCGATAAGGCTCTCGAAACGGCGCGCAAACTCTGCGCTGGACTGGCCGCCGCGCACGACCGCGGCATCATCCATCGCGACCTGAAACCGCAGAACATCATGATGAACAGGCGTGGCGATGTGGTCATCATGGACTTCGGCCTGGCCGCCATCGCCGATCAGCTTTCCGGCGCGGAGGTGCACAACGGGACGCCCGCCTACATGGCACCTGAGCAGCTCAGGGGCGCCGAGGTCACCGCCAAAAGCGATATCTACGCGCTGGGCCTGGTGCTCTACGAACTGTTCACGGGCAAGCGGCCGTTCGACGCCAACACTATTCAGGCCATGCTGCGCCAGCAGGAATCGGCGCAATTGACCAGCATGACCTCCATCGCCGCCGATATCGATCCGGGGGTCGAGAAAGCTATCCGCCGCTGCCTGGACCCCGATCCCGCCCGGCGTCCGGCAAATGTCCTATCCGTCGCGGCGGCCCTGCCGGGCGGAGATCCGCTGGCCGCAGCCCTGGCCGCCGGGGAGATGCCCTCGCCGGAACTGGTGGCGTCGGCCGGCAAACTGGAAGGGCTCGCCCCCAAATACTCGATCCCTTGCCTCGTCGCGATCGTCGTCTGCCTGTGTGCGTCGGTGGCGTTGCGCGCGCGGTACGCCGCCGCGATGCACACTCCCCTCGACAGTCCACCGGAAGTGCTGGCGCATCAAGCGCGCGAAATGGCTTCGTCGTTCGGCTATCCCACCAAGCCGGCGGATTCCGCGTTGTGGATCGACAATCGCGGCGACCTGCTCGACCATCTGAAGCAACTCCCGCAGCCGCAGCGATGGGACGAATGGCTCGCGGCGGAAGCGCCCATTATGGCCAACTATCGCGAGAGCCCATCCCCGTTGTCCGCCGACCCCTATGGCGACGTGACGACCGACAATCCGGCTCCCACCCGGCCGGGAATGGCGCGCGTAGCGCTGGATGGAACCGGCCGGCTGCGCGAGTTTCAGGCCAACCCATATCAGGATGCGCAAGCTCTTACGCCTCCCGTTGCGCCCGAAGCCGTCTTCCACGCCGCGGGCCTCGACAGGGCTGCGTTTACCGAAGTCCCCGCGACGTTCGTGCCGTCGGGCGCTTCCAGCGAGGTGCATTCCTGGAAGGGGCCGCATCCGCGCATCCCGGGCCTGAGCCTTACTGTGGATCTGGCGTCCTGGAAGGGGCGCATCACCCAAATCGCGGTCCGCTTCGACTGGCCGAAGACGGCCGCCGCAGCCACGCCCACGGCTTCCTGGGCCTCCCGCCTGCGCGGCGCTGTGTTGGTAGTTCTCAACGTGATGGGTTTGCTTGCGATGGTGCTGCTGGCGCGGCGCAACTGGAGACTGGGCCACGTCGACCGTAAAGGCGTGCTGCGCATCGGGATGGCGCGCTGCCTGCTGGGCCTGGTCGCGTGGATCGGCACCGTGCACCCGGTCCCCGATGAGTCGATGATCTTCTTCTTTTTCGCGAATTGCGCGGCGTGGCTTATGTGGGGCGCAGCACTGGCGCTGCTCTACGTGGCTCTGGAACCGCTGGTCCGCGCTCGCTGGCCGCACTCCATCGTTACCTGGAACCGCTTGCTGGCGGGCCGCTGGCTGGATGCGCAGGTGAGTTCCCACATCCTGATCGGCGCGGCGGTGGGCGCGGCGGTCTGGGTGATGGCGGAATGGTTTGGCGATTGGCAATCGGGCGCGTTAGGCACTTTGGGCGGGATTGGTTCCACCTTGGGAACCCGTCAGTGGCTGGCCGCGCACGCCGTCACCCTGGAAGGATCGCTGTTTTTCGGATTGGTAGTCTTTTTTTCGATCTGCGGCCTGCGCCTCATGGTTAGAAAAGATGTGCCTGCCGCTATCCTGGCTGCCCTGCTGCTGATGCTCGCCAATGGCGGCTTATTTTCCTCTCCCGACTGGAAGTTGATCGCCGCCATCGATATCGGTATGTATTCCGTGCTTGTTTTTGTCTTGCTGCGCCTTGGGCTGGTGGCTACCATGGCGGCCGTGTTTTTTATCGACAGCGTCAACATGATCACCCTCGGCACGGACTGGAAGACCTGGTATGCCCCGTTTGGACTGGCCACTTTCGTGCTCCTGCTGGGCATCGCCATCTTCGCCTTCTGGCGATCGCTTGGATCGCATGAGCTGTTCGCCCCGCCTGCGAATCCTTGATGACACCCAACCCGATTCTCGATTCCGGCGACCCGTCGTTGTTCGATGTGCGCACCACCGCGCCCGGCCCCGCAGGCGCGCTTCCCGTAACGCCCGAGATGCTGCTGACGCGCCCTTCCGGCGAGCTGTTCGGATGGAGCCAGAACGCCGGCATGGGTTGGGACCCGCGCGCGCTGGGCGGCAAGGAAATCCTGATCCTCAGCACCCATGGCGGCATCCGCGATGCCGCGGGCGCGCCCATCGCGCTTGGTTTTCACACCGGCCATTGGGAGGTCGGCCTGCTGGTGGAGGCGGCGGCGCGGGAACTCAAGGTGCTGGGCGCAATCCCCTTCGCCGCCTATTGCACGGACCCCTGCGACGGCCGCACACAGGGCACCACCGGCATGTTCGACAGCCTGCCGTATCGCAACGATGCCGCCACGGTCTTCCGCCGTCTGATCCGCTCGCTGCCCACGCGGCGCGGCGTCATCGGGGTGGCCACCTGCGATAAAGGACTGCCGGCCATGATGATGGCGCTGGCTTCCATGCACGATCTGCCCTGCGTGCTCGCGCCCGGCGGCGTTACGCTCGCGGCCGAGGAGGGCGAAGACGCCGCGCGCGTGCAGAGCGTCGGCGCGCGCTTCGCCCACAACCAGATCACGCTGCAGGCGGCCGCCGAAAATCTCTGCCGTGCTTGCGCGACTCCCGGCGGCGGTTGCCAGTTCCTGGGCACCGCGGCCACTTCCCAGGTTGTGGGCGAAGCACTGGGGATGTCGCTGCCGCACGCGGCGCTGGCGCCCTCCGGACACCCCATCTGGCTGGATATGGCCCGCCGCTCGGCCCGCGCCGCGCTTGCGCTGGAGACCCGCGGTCTGACGATGCGCGACATCCTGACGGACGCCTCGGTCGGCAACGCCATGGTAGTGCATGCCGCTTTCGGAGGGTCCACCAACCTGATTCTGCACCTGCCCGCCGTGGCGCACGCCGCGGGACTGCGGCGCCCCACCGCCGCCGATTGGACCGCTACGAATCGCCGCGTGGCGCGCCTGGTGGATGCGCTCCCCAACGGCCCGCGCTCGTTCACCACCGTGCAGGTCTTCCTGGCCGGCGGAGTCCCCGAAGTCATGCTGCACCTGCGGCGCGCCGGTCTGCTCGACACCAGCGTCCTTACCGTTAGCGGCCAGACGCTGGACGCCACGCTCGACTGGTGGGAAGCATCCGCGCGCCGCACCATGCTGCGCCGCACGTTGCGGGAGCGCGATGGCATCGATCCGGACGACGTGATCATGGACCCTGCCCGCGCCGCCCGCGCCGGCCTGACCTCCACGGTCACCTTCCCGCACGGCAATCTGGCGCCGGAAGGCTCGGTGATCAAGAGCACCGCCATCGACCCCAGCGTGGTCGGTCCCGATGGAGTCTACCGCAAGACCGGCCCGGCGCGCGTGTTCCGCACCGAAGCCGCCGCCATCGCCGCCATCAAGAGCCAGGGGACGGAGCGCGTGCATCCCGGCGATGTGATCGTGCTCATCTGCCGCGGCCCCATGGGTTCCGGCATGGAGGAAACCTACCAGATCACATCGGCGCTGAAGTATCTGGATTTCGGCAAGCACGTGGCGGTGCTGACCGACGCGCGTTTTAGCGGCGTTTCCACGGGCGCGTGCATCGGGCACATCTCACCCGAAGCGCTGGCCGGCGGACCCATCGGCAAGGTGCTGGATGGGGACATCATCGAGATCGTGGTGGACCGCGTCAACCTGGAAGGCTCGGTGAACCTGGTGGGGCACGGCGCGGAGTTGTTCGGCGCGGCGGAAGCCGCCCGGGTGCTGGCCGCGCGGCCCCTGCGGCCGGACCTCGAGCCAGATCCCGCGCTGCCTCCCGAGACCCGGCTTTGGGCGGCGCTGCAGCAGGTGAGCGGCGGCACGTGGGGCGGGTGCGTGTACGATACCGACGCTATCCTGAAGGCTCTGGGCGGGTGAGGGAAGGGTCATTGGGTCTCGGAGGCCGATTGCGATTCTATACACAACAAGAGTGCGAGGAGTGGCTACGCGGCCGGGAACGCCGTAAGGCAGATAGCTCGCCCGATGCGCACACGGAACGGGTCAAGTACCCGATGGCTTTGATCTAGATAGGCGCAAACGGCAAGAAGGACAGCGGCCCCAGGTAGTGTCCTGGCAGGATGCTGAAAAAGGCTCTCACAGGCTGAAGCCTGTGCCACCAACTGCCGCTAAGTCATTGATAACCGGTGGCACAGACTTTAGTCTGGGGCCCGGATGGGCGGTGTTTATGCATTTTTTCAACCCGGTAATATCTAGCGCTAGAATGGATATACCACTACCGCATGCGCAATCATCTCCGTGGGGCCGCGATTCTCGCACTCTTAGTATGCCTTTCCTCGCTGGCGTCGGACGACGGGCTGGAGCCCAGCGTCAAGAGCGTCACCACAGCCTACGCCATCGTCGAAGATAACGAGGCCGAGCCGGTTTCCGCCGAGCAAGCCTTCTTTCAGGGCGCCATTCCGGGCATGCTCCGCCGCCTCGATCCGCACTCCGTGTTCTTCGATCCCGGCCAGTTCGAGCAGCTCAGGAAGCTGCAGACGTCCACCGACAAGGGTTTCGGCAGCGTGGTGTCGGTGCTTCCGGGCCGCGTGATCGTGCTGCAGACGCTACCCGGCACGCCGTCGGCGAAATCGGGGATCGCGCCAGGCGATGAAATCCTGGCGGTCAACGGCTACCAGCTCAGCCGCCTGGATATGGAGCAGCTTGTGGCCCTGCTGAGCCAATCGCGCCAGCAGCAGGCCCAGCTTGTGGTCCGGCGGCCCGGCAACGTGCGTTTGCTGAACTTCGTCCTGACCCCGGAGGAGATGCAGACTCCCAGCGTGGAGCGCGCCTTCTTACTGAAACCGGGCATCGGCTACCTGCGCGTTTCGAGCTTCGACGAAAAGACCGGGAGGCTCATCCGGGACGCCATCGAGAAGCTTGGCGGCCACAATCTGAAGGGTCTGGTGCTCGATCTGCGCAAGAATCCCGGCGGCCTGGTGACATCGGCTCTGGAGACCGCGGCGCTGTTTCTCAAGCCCGGCGCCAGAATTGTGACCGTGCGCGGGCGCAACGTCGCGGAGAAATCCGAAGATGTTCCCGCCGGGGCGACTCCCTACGAGTTTCCGCTGGTTGTGCTGGTGGACGAAAAAACCGCCAGCGCGTCGGAGATCGTGACCGGCGCCCTGCAGGATCACGACCGGGCCATGGTGGTTGGCGAGGCCAGCTTCGGCAAAGGACTGGTGCAGAGCGTCTACCCGCTTTCCGAGGGTACGGGACTGGCGTTAACCACCGCGCTCTACTACACGCCCAGCGGACGCTCCATTCAAAAGCCGCTGGACTCTTCCCAGTTCGCGCTGGCGGCCGCAACCGCCCATCCGAATGGCACCTCCGAGTTTCACACCGATGGAGGCCGCAAGGTCACCGGAGGGGGCGGCATCGTGCCCGACTACCTCGTGGGACCGCCGGCCGAGACGCGCCTGCGGGCGGTGCTGGATGCCAGCGGCTCCTTCACAACATTCGCCACCGGTTATGTGGCCGATCACAAGGTCGCGGAAGACTTCGAAGTGACTCCCGCGCTACTCGACGATTTTCGCGTGTTTCTTTCGCAGCGCGACATCCAGCCCGGGGTGGGCGAGTGGTCCATCGAGCGCGAATTCATCACCAACCGGCTGAAGACGGAAATCTTCAACCTGACGCTGGGAGTGGAGAAGGGCGACGAAGTGGAAGCGCAGCGCGACCCGCAGATTCTCAAGGCGCTGGAGATTTTGCATTGAGGGATGGCTGGTGGAGTTTCGGCCGTGGCGCCCTCTGGGCGGGGAACTGACCCGGGGTAAAAGCGTCGAGGCAGGCTGACGCCTGGCCTTTGCGGATCGGAGGGCATCAGGGAGGTCGTGAGCGCTTCTCCGGATCGATTACGCGGACCTGCGCGTTCCCTGCGCCGGAGCCGACCACTTTCCGGTTGCCCTACAACTCGGGAGTCATGCATCGCAGAATAGGACGAACTTCGACTGGAGAACGGCAGTGACGCGAGACGAGGCTTGGAATCTGGCAAACCGTTGGGTTGCGGCTTGGAACGCTCATGATCTGGACTTGATCATGACTCATTATGAGGAGGCAATCGAGTTGACCTCGCCGGTTGCCGCCCAGTTGTTAGGTACGTCCGGTGGCAAGGTGGTCGGAAAGGCAAGCTTGAGAGCTTACTTTCGGCGAGGACTGGAAGCATACCCGGAACTCCGCTTTCACCTTGAGGACGTGCTCTGGGGCGTAAACAGCTTGGTGCTCTACTACACGAACCAAAAGGGTTCACGTACGGGAGAGTTCATGGAGCTGTCAGCGATTGGAAAAGTGGCACGAGTCGTGGCCCACTACAGTGCTTAACAAGAGATCCATGCCTGAAACAAATCCTGAAGCCTGATTAACGGCAAATCCGGAAGTTGGGCAGACAGGTCTCACTTTAACGGATGGCGCCCATGCTCGGGAAGCTGCAGCCCAGCTACGCCGCACCCGAGCACAGCCTACGCAATCGCAAACGCCCGCACGGGGAAAGTGCCGAAGCGCTTCACTTTTACCGGCACGGCGAAAAACCGGAAGGCTGCCGCCGGCAGCGATCCCAGGTTGCGCAGATGTTCGGCGATGGGAATGCCGGCGCGCAGCAGGATGGAATGCGCCGGCCGCGACAGGTCGGCCGTATCGTCGATATTGAGCGAATCGATGCCTGCCAGTGCGGCGCCGGAGTTGGCGATGTGCCGGGCCGCTTCCTCCGTCAGGAACGGATGGCCTTCGAAGTATTGGTCCGTGGCCCAATGGCGGTCCCAGCCGGTGTGTATCAGCACAGCCTTGCCGCGCAGCTCCAGATCGCCGAATGCGGAGCGGCCGATGGCGCGGCCGGCGTGTCGCACCACGATGCCCTCCAGGTTGGCGAGCGACTCCAGCGGCAGTTCGGAGAGATCCTGGCCATCGGCGTAGCGGTGAAACGGCGAGTCTACATAGGTGCCGGTGTTGGCCACCATTTCGATTTTGCCTATATGGAATTCCGTTCCGGGGGCATAGATGCGCCGCGAGTCTTCCCGGCTGAGGAAGTCGCAGACGATGGGCGCGGGTAGACCCTTGTAGGTGATCAGGCCATGCTCCACCGTGTGGCTCAGGTCGATGAGGGATGGCATGTGCCTCAGGGTAGCACTTGGTACATTGAGGCTTATGTCTCACCCAGTGGCGGACACGCGGCGATTCAGCCTGGTTGCCTGGGGCGTGCTCGCTTACAACATGTTGGTGGTCCTGTGGGGCGCGTTCGTGCGCGCCACTGGGTCGGGAGCCGGTTGCGGCAACCGCTGGCCGCTGTGCAATGGCGCGATGGTGCCGCGCGCGCCGCGCATCGAAACCGTCATCGAATTCACCCACCGCGCCACGAGCGGCCTCGCCTTGGTGGCGGTCGCCGCGCTTTGCCTGTGGGCCTACCGGCTGTTCCCGCGCGGCCATCGCGCGCGCACGTGTGCGGCGCTATCGGTGGTGTTCCTGATTGCTGAGGCGCTGCTGGGAGCGGGCCTGGTTCTGCTGCAATATGTGGAGCACAACGCTTCCGCGGGGCGCGCCGCCTATCTCTCCGCGCACCTGGTGAACACCCAGGTCCTGCTGGCCATGCTGACCCTCACGGCGTGGTTTGGGTGCGATCCGGTGTCGCGCCCATGGCCGCGCGCGCCGAAACTGGTGGTGACCGCGCTGCCGGTGGCGATCGTGGTGGCGGTCAGCGGCGCCATTGCGGCCCTGGGCGACACGCTGTATCCGGCCGCTTCCGTGGCCGCCGGGATGCGGCAGGAGTTCTCGCAAACGGCCAGCGCGCTGCTGCGCCTGCGAGCCGTACACCCGGTGCTGGCGGTGCTGGGTGCGGCCATCCTTCTGGCGGCGGCCGCGGCGGCGATGCGATCCACACGGGCGAGTGCGGTCCGGATGGGCGGCGTGGTCGCGGCGCTGGTGTTCTTGCAACTCGCCGCCGGAGCCGTGAACCTGGTTCTGCTCGCGCCGGTCTGGATGCAGATCCTGCACCTGCTGCTGGCGGACTTACTGTGGGTCGCGCTGGTAGTGACGGCGCTGGAGGCCGGCCGCCAATTATAATGACGTTGTGAAAAGTCGATGGCTGGTTTTCGTTCTTATGGCGTTCGTCGCTTTGCCGGCAGGCGCGCAGGACACGCCAGCGCCCGCCAAGATGACGGCGCAGCAGGATCATCAGCAGATGATGGATCAGTTGCACATCACCTCGCTGCGGCCGGGCGCGGACGGCAATCACCCGCAAGCGCCGAACGCCGCCAACTACGACGAGGCGAAAGCCAATCCGTATCCCAAACTGCCCGATCCGCTGGTGCTGAAGAACGGCAAGAAGGTGAAGTCGGCCAAGGTCTGGTGGAGCAAGCGGCGTCCGGAGATCGTGGAGGATTTCGATCGGGAAGTCTATGGGCGCGTGCCCAAGGCCACGCCGAAGGTGACGTGGGAAGTGACTGGCACAACGCAGGAGAAGAACGGCGACGTGCCGGTGGTGGTTAAGAAGCTGGTGGGGCACGTGGACAATTCCGCGTATCCGGCGATCGCCGTCAACATCGACTTGACCCTGACGACGCCGGCCAACGCCAGCGCTCCGGTGCCGGTGATCATGGAGTTCGGGTTTGTCTTCCCCGCTGGGCGCCGCATGCCGCCGCCACCCGCCGGTAGCGGGTTGCCCTGGCAACAGCAGGTGCTGGCCAAGGGGTGGGGCTACGCCATCCTGATCCCCGGCAGCGTGCAGGCCGACAACGGCGCGGGCCTGACCGAAGGCATCATCGGCCTGGTGAACAAGGTCCAGCCGCGCAAGCCGGACGATTGGGGCGCACTGCGCGCGTGGGCCTGGGGCGCCAGCCGCGCGCTCGATTACTTCGAGACCGAGAAAGCCGTGGATGCCAGGCGAGTGGGCATCGAGGGCCTGTCGCGCTACGGCAAGGCCGCCATTGTGACGATGGCTTACGACCAGCGCTTCGCCATCGGGTTTGTCGCCTCATCCGGCGAGGGCGGGGCGAAGCTGCATCGCCGCAACTACGGCGAGATCGTGGAGAATCTGGCAGGGTCCGGCGAATATCATTGGATGGCGGGCAACTTCATCAAGTACGGCGGGCCGCTGAACTGGAACGATCTGCCGGTGGATTCGCACGAGCTCGTTGCGCTGTGCGCGCCGCGACCGGTATTCATCAGCGCCGGGGCGTTCAAGGGTGACGCGTGGGTGGACGCCAAGGGCATGTTCCTGGCGGCCGTGGGCGCGGGTCCGGTTTACAAGCTGCTGGGCAAGAAAGATCTGGGAACCACCGAGATGCCTCCCATCGAGACCGCGCTCACCGACGGCGAGGTGGCTTTCCGGCAACATAGCGGCGGGCACACTGCAGGCCCGAACTGGCCGACTTTTTTGGAGTGGGCCAGCCGGTATCTGGGCGGGGCTTAAGCCCCGCGCGGGCTCAAGCCCGCCCTCCATTCTCCTACTCGGACTCGGTAACGAACGATCCGATGAAGGCGCTGCGCTTGTCGGGGCTGCGCCAGGTGGTATCGAGACCCTGCCCCTGGAACTGGTTCGCCAGCGCGTAGGCGGGCATGGCATGGTCCAGCTTGGTCAGCGGACGGTACCAGACTTCTTCGTTGCGGCAGATGTGGTCGCCTTCGCTTAGCGCGCGCGTGGTGATCTTGGCCAGGTTGCCGGCCGTCAGGTTGGCTTTCATGCTGTGGATGTTGTCGTCGGCGAAGGTCAACTCGACCGGCTCATAATCCACGCGGACCACATCCTGCAATAGATCGCCGGCCATGTGTTTGGCGAAGCTCTGCAAGGCCAGGCGCTGCTCCGTGTTGGCGCGGCTATCCACGATGATGACGGCTTTGACGGGATAGGCGGATTCGAAGACATCGCCCAGCGTGTGATGCGCGCGCACCACTCCCACGACGGACATGCCGTCGAGATCGACGCCCTGCCAGGAGCCTTTGGTCACCTTCCAGCCGAACACTGCCAACTGGCCGACCAGCCCGACTTCGGCGTTGGCAAAGCACGGGCCGGTGTAGACGTCCGCCGTGCGGGCCTCCACATAATTGCCGTAAATGTTGTGCGTGGGAATTGCGGCGGCGAAAGTAAGACCGGCCATCGCCAGCGACACGACGGGTAACGCGATTGTTCGATGCATCTGCCCTCCTATGGCTACCATTATACGCTATAGGCGGCAGCGGGGTTAAAACCCCGCGCGGGCTTAAGCCCGCCCTCCAGACTTATAGCGCCTTATAGCACTCCCTGGCCGGGTTGCATTCTTCGTCGTCCACGACTTTGCCGTCCGGGCCGAGGCAGTTGTAAGTGTGCTGGCACCAGAAAAGCCGGTCGTTGCCGTGCTGGACCGTGGGGTCCCATTCGGCGTCGATGAACTGGCCTTTCCAGTTGAGGTTCTGGCAACGCTCCATGCCGATGTGGGTTAATCCTGGGAGTTCCATTTTATATCTTTCCTGTTGCTGCCATGAGCAGCGCGCGCTTTACGGCGACGCGCGCCAGTTGCACCTTGTAGCGGTTCTGGCTGAGCGGCGTTGCGCCTTCGAGCGCCGCTTTGCCCACTTCCGCGGCTACTGCCTGCGTGACGGATTTGCCCGCCAGCGCGACTTGCCCCTCGGTCGCAACCCACGGCGTGGGGGCCACGTGTCCCAGCACGATGCGGGCGCTGGAGACGGTGTCGCCCGCCATGTTCAAAACCACGGAAGCGGTGGCCAGCGGCCAATCCAGCGCTTCTTTTTGACGCACTTCGTAGGTAGCGCTGTGGGTGTCGATGGACGGCAATACGATCTCGGTGACCAGTTCGTTGGGCAGCAGCGCGATCTCGCGGCTGGCGGCGTTCTGCGGCGTGACGAAGAACTTCGCGGCATCCACGTCCCGGCTGCCCGATGCCGAAACCAGCCGGATCTTGGCGCCTAGCGCCACCAGCGCGGGACCCAGGCTGGAAGCGCTCACGAAATAAGCCGGACCGGCGTTGCCCAGGATGGCATGATACTTATTCTCGCCGCCTGGGATCAGCGACTTGCCGTCTTTATCCTGGCCCAGCAGGCCGAAGCCGTTGCGGTAATACCAGCAGCGCGGCCGCTGGCACAGGTCGCCGGCCACCGTTCCCATGTTGCGGATTTGCGGGCTCGAGACGCCGCGCGCCGCTTGCGCCAGCCCCGGATAAAACCGCCGGATGTCGGGATTGCGCTCCAGTTCATCGAAGGTGACGGCGGCGCCGATGCGCACCTCCGCACCGTGCTTTTTGATGCCGCCGAGCTCCTTGATGTTCTTGATGTTCACCACGCGCTGCGGCGTTTCGATGTGCTCCTTCATCAGGCTCAGCAGGTCCGTACCGCCGGCCAGCACATCCACTTCGCCCCAGCGTGCGCCCAGCATGCCCACCGCCTCGCGGACGGTGGCGGGGTTGGCATATTCGAAGGCTTGCATTAGAGTGTCCTCCTTGCAGGTGCTCCACAGGCTAAAGCCTGTGCCACCAGGCACGAGAGCGGGGCTGAAGCCCCACGCGGGCTCAAGCCCGCCCTCCATCCAGTGCGGCCAGCACGCGGTCCGCGGTGAGCGGCACGTGCGGCACCCTGACTCCGATGGCGTTGGCCACCGCGTTTGCGATCGAGGCGATCACGCCTATGGCCGGCGGCTCGCCGAGCCCAATCACGCCGCGTTTATCGTTCTCCGGCGTGATGTCCAGGTGCACCACGATCTCGCCGATATCGGCAATACCGGCCAGTTTGTAGAACTCCATGTCGGCATTCAGGTACTTGCCGCTTTGCTCGTCCATGATGCGCTCTTCAAACAGCGCCCCGCAGATGCCCATGATGATCGCGCCGTGGATCTGGCTTTCGGCGAGCCATGGATTGATGATCAGGCCACAGTCCTGCACGGCCACGAACTTGTTCATCTTGACGATGCCGGTTTCGGTATCCACGGAGACGTCGGCCATTTGCACGCCGCCCACGCCGCTGGACATCAACCCGCCGGGATTGCGCGGGTTGTTCTCGCCCATTTCCGAGATCTTGCTGCTGCCCAATTTGCGGCAGGCGTCCTGCCAGGGCAAACTCTTGGACGGATCGCCTTGCACCTGGATGCGGCCATCCACGGCCGCGAGCCGATCGGGCGTCGTGCCCAGGGCCGGGGCCACCGCGGCGAACAATTTCGCCCGCGCGTTGGTGGTGGATTTCAGCGTGGATGGCGAGACGCCGCCTATGGTCGTGGAGCCGCCCGATGCACCATCCGGCGGATAGTCGCTATTGCCGATGCGCAACGTGATCGCGCCCAGCGGCAGGCCGAGCGTTTCAGCCGCCACCATGACGATGGCGGTGCGCGTCCCGGTGCCCAGATCCTGGGTTCCGATTTCCAGCACCACCGAGCCATCCGGATTGATGGTGGTACGGCATTGGCTGGCGTGTCCGCCGCCGCCCCAGGTGTTGATCGCCAGACCGAGCCCCTGTTTCACCGGCCCGTGGCCCTCGCCGCGCGGATGCCAGCGCTTCTGCCACTCCATCACTTCGGCGGCCTTCTGCAATTGAGCTTTGTAGGTGGCCTCGCGCGCGGTGTAACCGAGGTTCTTGTTGAACAATTCGAGCGGATCCATACGCAGCTTGGCGGCCAGATCCTCCAGCGCGGAGCAGGTCAGGAAGGATGCCTGCGGATGGTTCGGAGCGCGCCAGGCGCGCGCGCCACCCGCATTGACGGCCACAGCCGTGTGGTTCAGCCGCTTGTTGGGAACTTCGGTGAAGACGTAAGGGATGGGAGGCATGCCGCCGCCACCCATGCCGCCGGTGGCCCACGAGATGGATTGCCAGGCGGTGATGGTGCCATCCTTCTTGGCCCCGACCTTGATATTGGCGAACGCCGACGGACGGTTGCCGGCGATTTTCAATTCCGTGGC
>JBEKPZ010000208.1:0-13704 GCA_049520215.1 Bryobacteraceae bacterium
TCCCATACTTACGGTGCTACCGAAAGTGGTAACGTTGGGCTGGCCGCACATCTCCGTCGCGACGCTGCGAAAGACCTTCAGCTAGCGCCTACTCACACAGGAGCTAACTGCTCCTCGATAGGCTCCGCTCAACAATACCAAGGCTCCGTCAGATACGGGATCGTCACGCGCGGGCGGCCCGGCGGCACATCCGGCAGGGGGCGCGCGGGGACGGTCATCGCCGCGTGCGTCATGTCCCAGGCGCGGCGGAAAATCGTGCGCCGATCCTCCTTGGCCGTGACCGTGCGCGCAATCGCCGCTTCCAGTTCGCGCTGCAGCTTATCCACCCGCGCATCGGGATGCACCCAGCGATGACTCAGCGCGCCCTCGTCGAATTCGCCGATCGCCATGCGCGCTTCTGGCAATTCGAGGAGCCGCGACCCCGCCGGGACCAGCAAACGGATGCTGAGCTGCACGGGCGAGACGTGCTCCACCAGGTCAAGGCTGGCGATCTCGGCCAGCAGGTCAGCGTAACGTTCCAGCGTCATCCAAGGGTGGAAGGGGACGAAGGTCGGCGCCAGCACCAGCCCGCCGTCGCGAAACATTCGCGCGACGCGCACGAACAATATGTAATCGTCCACAGATTCGACCGCGGATACCACGAACGCGCAGCCCGTCTCGCGCAGCAGCGGCAAATGCTCACTGTGCCGCAACAGGTGTTCGACCTTGATGGTCGCATCGTAAGTGACCTGCGGAAACTCGCGGTGGAGCGCCCGCACCAGTTCGACGGCGTGGCCGATGCCGTTAAAGAAATCGGGATCGCCAAACGTAATATGCTGCGCGCCCGCCGCCACCTGGCGACGAATATCCTCCAGCACCACTTCGCGCGGCACGATGCGGAAGTGCCCCTGGTAGACCGGCACCACCGGACAATGCCGGCACCAGTGCTTGCAGCCCCGGCTGGCTTCGGTGTAGCCGACCGTGCGACGCGCTCCGCCGGGCAGCACCAGTTGCGCGTACTGCGCTAGCGGCGGCAGGCCGCTACGGTCCGGCGTCACGAACCGTTGCCGGGCAAGCGAGATCAAGGGCGCCGGGCCGGGACGCACCAGCGTCAACAAAGCTTCTTCGAACTCGCCGCCGACTATGGTCCGCACTCCCAATTTGCGCAGCAGTTCGGCGTTCACTGGCGCGTACAAGCCGTACGCACACAGGTGCGCCGTGGGATTGATCTCGCGCGTACGCCGGATCACCGGGATGGCCAGCCGCGTGGCGGTGTGCATCGGCAGGAAAAACGCCACTGCGTCGGCCGTCCGCAGGGCTTCTTCGTCGAGCGCCTCGCGGGCAAGGTCCAGACAGACCACCTCCGCGCCGGCATCGCGCAGCCAAGCTGCCGGCGATGCCAGCCCAAACGGCTGGCGCCCCAGTTCGTAAGTGGAAATGATAAGGACTCGCAACGCTTTCTCCCAGTCTGGCACAACGGATCGCCCGCTCGCCCCCTCCCCCGCTCGCCCACTCAGCCTGTAACCTTTTCCCCGTCCCCCGGTATTATTGGGTGAATGCCGGAAACGCGGGCCGACAACGTATTAATGCAGAAGGTCCGGGATGGCGACTTGGCGAAAATGGCGGTGCTGTTCGAACGCCATCACCGCGCACTGTTCCGCTACTTCCTGCGGCTCACCGGCAATCGTGAGTTCAGTGAAGATCTGGTGCAGGACGTGTACTTTCGCATGCTGAAATACCGGCACACATATCGCGACGGCAACCCCTTCACGTCCTGGATGTACCAGGTGGCTCGCAACGCGCACCTCGACGGGGCGCAGAAGCGTAAGGGGGAAGCGCCTTTGTCCGTAGAGCCGATGCGAGAACCCGTCAGCGCGGAACCCGATCCCAGCGAGATCCTGCGCCGCCGGCAGGATCTGGGATTGCTGCGCCGCGCGCTGGCGGCTCTGCCCGTGGAGAAGCGCGAAGTGCTGGTGCTGAGCCGGTTTCAGAACCTCAAGTACGAGCAGATCGCGGACATCCTGGCGTGCGACGTGGGAACCGTAAAGGTGCGCGTGTATCGCGCCATCAAGGCGCTCAGTCAGATCTTTTTTGAACTAGCAGGAGAGAAAGCGTCATGACTTGCGATCAGGTTAAGGAACACATCGCCGATTATTTGGCGGGCGCCCTAGGTCGCCCCGAGGCGGAGGAGTTGGACGAGCACTTCGCCCGGTGCGCCGCGTGCAAGCAGGAGACCGCGGCCCTGTCGGAGACCTGGGAAATGCTCGGCCTGCTGGAACAGGAGCAGCCCAGCGCAGAGCTGCGGCCCCGCTTCTATCAATCTCTGGAGGCCTACCGTCAAGGCTTGGAGTCCGCGGCCCCAGCGCCGGCCCAGCGCCGGTTCTTCGATTGGGGCTGGCGGGGATTGGCATGGTCTGCGGCGCTGCTCATCGTGGGAATAGGCGTCGGCCAATGGCTGGGAGTGCGTGAGCGCGGGCGCGCCGACCTGGCGGGCCTGCAGGATGAGGTGCACCACATGCGGCAGTTGGTTACGCTCTCGCTGCTGGAGCAGCAATCCGCCAGCGAGCGATTGCGCGGCGTGGACTACTCGGGCCGCGTGGACCAGTCCGATACGCAGGTGCTGGCGGCATTGCTGTATGCCGTGAATCACGATCCCAGCGTGAATGTGCGCCTGGCCGCGGTGGACGCGCTGCGCAAGTTCGCCGCCAGCCCATCGATGAAGGGCAAGCTCGATCAATCCTTGAACAAGCAGGATTCGCCGCTGGTGCAACTGGCGCTGATCGATTTCCTGGTGGACACGCGCGACAAGACGGCGGTTCGCTCACTCGCGGCTTTGGAGCGCAGCCCCACCGCGGACAAGAACGTCAAGGAAAAAGCCCTCTGGGGCTTGTCCCAATTGCAGTAATGCCGCAGTAAGGAGAGAAGCCATGCAAAATCGATTTCCCATCGCGATTGGGTTGCTCCTCGCGTGCCTGCCGTTGGCAGCGTCCGCGGCCGAGGTGGAGCAGAACGAAACCATCCAGAAAACGTATCCGCTCTCTGGCGCCGCACCTAAGAAAGTCATTGTGGACAACGTCAACGGATCCATCCAAGTGACCGGCTACGCGGGCGGCGAAGTCCGGCTGGTAGCTCACAAGCGCCTGCGCGCCGATTCGTCCGAGACGGCGGAACAAGCGCGGCGCGACGTCAAGCTGGATATCTCGCAGGATGCCAACACCGTGCGCTTCTATGTGGACGGGCCGTTCCGCTGCCGCGACGGCGGCATACATATCCACGGCGACCCGGGTTATGAGGTGAAGTACGACTTCGAGCTGCAGGTGCCGCACGACACGGCCATCGATCTGAAGACCGTTAACGACGGCGAAATCAAGGTCGCGGAGGTGGCGGGCGATTACAAAGTGGACAACATCAACGGCGGCATCGAAATGACCGGGCTGTCGGGTTCGGGCAAGATCTATGCCTTGAACGGCAAAGTGAAAGTGACGTTCCGCGAGAACCCGCGCGGCAAGAGCACCTTCGGCTCGCTGAACGGAGAAGTGCGGGTGAGCTTCCAGCCGGACCTGAATGCCGACCTGCGTTTCAAGACGTTCAACGGCGGTGTCTATACGGACTATCCGGTCAGTTACCTGCCTCAGCCGGTCGCGGCGGGCGAACGGCGCAACGGAAAGTTTGTCTATAAGAGCAGTGAGTGGTCCGCGGCGCGTGTGGGCCACGGCGGGCCGGAGCTTAGTTTTGACGCATTCAACGGCAATATTCGAATTCTCAATCGAGGACAGTAATCATGCAAACACCAATTAACCTATGTGCACTTCTCCTGACGGCGAGCCTGGCCGGCATCGCGCAGGAAACACCCGACCGGGTCAATGTTCCTCTCACCGATCCGTCGCGGCCGGCAGTGGTACAAGCTTCCCTGATGAACGGCGGCATCACGGTGACCGGTTATAACGGCAAGGAAGTTATCGTGGAGGCGCGCCCCCGCCGCGAAGGCGCGCGGGAATCCAAGCCCGACCGCAAGGCCGAAGGCATGCACCGCCTGGACAGCCGCGGCAGCGGCCTAAGCGTGGACGAGCAGGACAACCAGGTCCACATCGGAGTGAGCACGATGAACCGCACCGTGGACCTGACCATCCAGGTGCCGTTCCATACTTCTCTAAAGCTGAGGTGTCTCAACGACGGCGATATCAAGGTGGAGCGGGTGACCGGCGAAGTCGACGCGGACGATTTGAATGGCGCGGTGAAGTTGCTGAACATCTCGGGCACGGTGGTGGCGCATTCCCTCAACGAGGATGTCGTTGTGACTCTCGACCAGGTGACTCCGGGAAAGGCGATGTCCTTCAGCACCATGAATGGCGACGTGGACGTGACTTTGCCGGCCGATGTGAAAGCCCGCGTCAAGCTGAAATCCGAAAACGGCGAGATCTATAGCGATTTCGACGTACATACGGAAGCCGGTGTGAACAGTCCCAAAATGGTGGAGACGCACGGCAAGGACGGACACTTCCGGGTGCAATTCGATAAGGTCATGTACGGGTCTATCAACGGCGGCGGCGCGGAAATGCAGTTCACCACTTTCAACGGAAAAATCTACCTGCGCACCAAGAAGTAGTCCATTGAATTGTGGGGCAGGCTCTCAGCCTGTGGCGGCCTCTCAGGCCGCCCGCGTGTTAGAACGATAACATGCCAGCCCCCGTATACGGATACATCGAATGGATCTGGGCCGCCGTGGGGGTCGTCTGGCTCATCGGCACGCTGGTGTCCAAGCAAACCGCGCGCCGCGAGCCCACCAGTTCCCGCCTGCTGCACATGGCCATTATGGCCGCGGTTTTCGCGCTGCCCTTCAGCGCCAGGCTGCATGTGGGACCGCTCGCCTGGCGATTCGTGCCGGACTCGCCCGTTATCGCCTGGACGGGTCTGGCCCTCACCGCCGCTGGCTGTGCGTTCGCCATTTGGGCGCGCCTGCTGCCGGGGGGCAATTGGAGCTCCAGCGTGACCGTCAAGCAGGATCATCGGCTCATCCGCCGCGGACCCTACGCCATCGTCCGCCACCCGATCTACTCCGGATTCCTGCTGGGACTGCTCGGCACGGCGCTGGCGCTGGCATCCATCGGATGGCGCATGAAGTCCCGCCGCGAGGAAGCCTTCATGACCGCGGAGTTCGGCGCCGAGTATACCCGGTACCAGCGCGAAGTGAAGGCGCTCATCCCCTTCGTTCTGTAGAAGTCATGGCCTGGAATTGTTATACTCGGGCTTCGGCTTAATTCTATGGCGAATCCGAAATACGCAGTCTCCGATAAGCCGGTCCCGGTTTCCGAACTCGTTGCTACGCTCAGCGATGGGACCAAAGTGAAGCGCCGCGTCCCGCGCATGCGCGCCTGCAACGAGAAGGACGCCAAAGGGAAGCTCTGCGCGGGTCATCTCAAGCGCTGGTATTTCTTCGGCGACGAAGTGAAACAGAAGTTCGGCGCTGAGGCGGAGGTGTATCGCTGCGAGCATTGCAAGACACTCTATCTGCCTAATTCCGAAGAAGAGCCCCGCTCCGGCACTCTATCGTTTTGAAATCCAGTTTAGCCTGGCTGCTGCTTGTGTACGCCAGCGTGACGAAAGGGAGCCAACTCGGTTTCCATGATATACTCTCCCGATGCGTTTGGCTGTCCTATTGAGTTTCCTATTGGCATGGCCTGCGGCCGGCGAATACGCTGAGGTTCACGGCCTGAAAATGTACTATGAGGTGCATGGCGAGGGGCGGCCCGTGGTGCTTCTGCACGGCGGGATGACCACCATTTCATTCTCGTTTCCCGCGCAGATTCCAGCGCTGGCACGCAATCATCGTGTAATTGCCATCGAACAGATGGGGCATGGGCACACGGCCGATATCGCAGGACGCGAACTGTCCTATGCAGGCATGACCGAGGATACGTTCGCCTTTCTCGTTCAACAGGGAATCCAAAAGGCGGATGTGGTCGGAATCAGCGATGGCGGCCAGATCGCGCTGCGGCTCGCGTTCAAGCATCCGGAGATGGTGCGGCGAGTCATCGTGTCTGGCGTCGGATTCGGCCCCGTCAGCGTAGAAGAACAGAAGGCGATGTTGGCTCTGTCCGCCGACCGCCTTCCGAAGGTGTTCCGCAGCGACTACGATCGCGTGTCCCCCGACGGGGCCGAGCATTGGCTCACAATCTTCGAGAAGGTCAAGGCGATGTGGGCAAAGCCTGGATGGGGCATCTCGAAGCCGGAGTTGGCGACGATCCAGGCTCCGGTGCTGCTGTTTTTTGGAGATCGCGACTTTACTAGTATTGAAGAGGCGGCCACGATTTTTCACAGCATTCCGGGTGCGCAACTCTGCATCGTGCCAGGCGCCGGGCACGGCGCATTGCGGGAGCGGGCGGAATGGCTGAATCCGGTCATTCTCGATTTTCTGGACAGGAAGTGAAGGGGATGGAGGCGATTTCCAGTTAGCGATACGGCAAGTCTCATGGCCATGACTCACTCACTTCCCCAATCGCCCCTGTCCCTCTGGCTGGCGGAGTACGGACCGTACGAACCCAGTCCGCCGCTCCAAGGCGATGCCACCGTCGACGTGGCCATCGTGGGCGGCGGTTTTACCGGCATCGCCACCGCCCACACCCTATTGAAAGAAGATCCGGCCCTGCGCGTGGCCGTCCTGGAGCACGAATACGTGGGCTATGGCGCGAGCGGCCGCAATGGCTCCTTCTCCATGACCGTGGTGGGCCTCGGCATCGGGCCGACTGCCATGCTCAAGGGCAAGCCATTCGTGCGCGCAGCCCACGCCTACATGGAGCGCGCCGTCGACGGGCTCGAATCCCTGATCCGCGACAACGGGCTGCAGTGCGATTACATCCGCCCCGGCTTTCTGCGCATGGCCACCACGCCGGGCTACGTCAAACGCATCCGGCACGATATCGATCTGGTGAATCAGTTGGGCATTCAGGGCATTGAGTGGCTGGATCGCGATGCCGCGCGCGCCAAGGTCGATTCTGAGCTATATCTGGGCGCATGGTGGGAACCGCGGCTGGGCCTGCTCAACCCGGCCAAACTGGTGCGTGAGGAGAAGCGATTGGCCATGGCGCGCGGCGCTCAGGTCTACGAACGGACGCCCGTCCTCGAAATCCAGCGCGGCGCGAAGTTCAGCCTGCGGACGCCCGGTGGCACTGTCGCCGCCGAAAAAATGCTCCTCGCCACCAACGCCTACTCGCATCTCCTTCCCGAGTTGAAGAACCGGCAGGCGCCCGCCTGGACTTACATGATTGCGACCGAGCCTCTCAGCGACCGGCACTTTGCCGGGATCCGGTGGCAGGAGCGCAACGGCGTGGAGGATGCCCGCAACCTGATTCACTATTACCGCATCACACCGGACAACCGCCTGGTCATGGGCGGCGGGCCGGTGGGCCTCAGCTCCGGCTCGAACATGGATGTAGATTCGAGCGAACCCATCTGGCGCCATTTGGAAGAGCACACCCGCCTGCTCTTCCCCGCCCTGAAGGATGTGAAGATCACACATCGCTGGGGCGGTCCGTTTTCCGTGACCTTGGATCTCACGCCGGCGGTCGGCTACTTGGGCGACCGGCGCGCCGTTTATAGCCTCGGCTGCATTGGCCACGGCGTCTCTACCACGCACCAGAATGCCATCACGCTAACGGACCTGCTGATGGAGCGCCAGACGGAGAACACGGCGTGCCCGTTCGTGAACCGGCGCGTCATCCCCTGGCCGCCGGAGCCCTTGCGCAGCGCCGCCGCGCACGCTATCCGGGCCTATCTGCGGATCGAAGATTGGGCGTACGAGCGGAAGATGGCGAAGTTCCCTGCCGCTTGAATGCCCGTTTCATGTACAATTAAAGTACCCTTATGATCACACGATCCATCTCCGAAGCGCGCCGCGAACTCGGCAAGTTAATTGAGATGGCCCGCCAGGGCCAGGATGTCGTCATCATCAAGGATTCGAGGCCGGTGGCGGCGCTGCGGCCGATAGACGATACCGACCTGGATCTGGCGCCAGAACTGACCGACGCAAAGGTACAGGCGCTTTGGAAATGGTCCGAGGCACAGCCCTCCATGACGTTCAATTCGCCGGAGGCAGCCGCGAAGTACCTCAAGAAGGAGTTCGCAAAATCCGATGAAGATCGTTTTAGAGGAGCCGCTCCTTCGACGCTGCCGGAGCGCAAGCGCGGAGGAAAGCGCAGCCGTCCTTGATATCCTCGCGAACCTGAGAACGGCTCTTTCCAGCCCGCAACATCACACCGGATTGGGCCTTCGAAAACTGCATCCGTTCGAACTCTGGGAAGTACGCGTGGGCCTGAAGCTGCGCGCCCTCTTCTTTCACAAGAACGATTCGGCCCTCTTTGTTTTTCTGGGCACCCACGACGAAGTGCAAGCCTTCCTTCGCCATTACAAGCGCCCCGCGCCGCACTAAGCGGATATGACCCCTACGGCGCCGCCATCCCAATAAACTTCGCCAGGTCCGCCTTGAGCTTCTCCAGCGCGGGCTTGTAGGTATACATCATGTGGCCGGCCTCGAAGAAGCCCATGCTCACGTGATTGCGCAATGTCGGATCGAGCCCCAGGTGGTCGAACGTATATTCGGTGGCGAAAAAGGGCGTGGCCAGGTCGTAATGCCCGTTCGCCACGAACACCTTCAGGTCGCGGTTCTGCGTCATGGCCTCCCGCAGGCTATCCGACACGTTGACATAGCGGTTCTCGTAATCTCCCCAAGTCCACGGATGCACCCGCCCCGTCAGGATCTCGTACTGCAAGTCGCTCTCCCACTTCAACTCCGCGCGCACGTATTGGTTCCAAGCGCCGGTGAACGGCGCATACACGCTGGCGTAGCTCGGATCGTAGTCGGGAGATGCGCCGGTAGGATCCAGGTCGATGCCCTCCAGACGGCTGTCGTAACGGCCCACGGTACGGCGCTCGTCGCGCAGCAATTCCTTGGTGAAGCGGAAGATCGGCACGCGCAGATTGCTGTCGTCGATGAACTTGGCGGACAGGCCCGTCAGGCGCGCCAGCTTCTGCGCGGTCTGGGCGCGCTCTTCGCCGGAGATCGCGTCGCCCTTCATCAAGGCCAGCGTGTACTCGTGCGAGGCGTATTGCTCGCTCTCCTCCAGCGCCTTGCTCTGGCTGGCCATCAGATCCGGCGCCAGTTTCTTGTGATACCACGCAGTGGCCGTGTAGGTCGGCAGGAACAGAATGTACGGCAGGTCGTTGCCCCGGTCGAAACTGATCGTACCGAAATTCAACACCGCCGAAATCAAAATGACGCCGTTCAGCGCGTAGCCCATGCGCTGCTGCAGATAGCCGGAAAGATTCGCCGCGCGGGTGGTGCCATAGCTTTCGCCCGCCAGGAATTTGGGCGACGTCCAGCGGCTGTTGCGCGTCGTATACAGCCGGATGAAGTCAGCCACCGATTCCAGGTCGCCGTTGATCCCGTGGAAGTTCTTGGCATCCTGTTCAGGAATCGCGCGGCTGAATCCGGTGGAGACCGGATCGATGAAAACCAGGTCGGTGAGGTCCAGGATGGAATACTCGTTGTCCACCAGTTTGTAAGGCGGCGGCAGCGCGTTCCCTTCGGGGTCCATCGCCACGCGCTTGGGTCCCAACGCGCCGAGTTGCAGCCACACCGACGACGAGCCCGGGCCGCCGTTGAAGGCGAACGTCAGCGGCCGCCTCGTCGTATCCGGCACATCATCCTTGATATAAGCGATGTAGAAGATACTGGCCGTGGCCGTGCCGTCTTCCTTCTTCAGCAGCATGGTTCCGGCGGTGGCCGTGTACTTCACGTCTTTGCCGCCGATCTGAATGGTGTGCCTGGTCTGCGAGACCTTTTCTTCAGGCGGCTTCTTGTCTTCCTTGCCCTTCTCCTCTTTGGCCGGAGCCTGCGAACCCGGACTGGGCGGCCGCGGGCCTTCCTGGGGTGGCTGCGCGCAGGCCGCCGCGCAAACCAGTATCGCCGCTCCGCACAACATGTATCGATGCATAAGTGACGATTGTAATGCACGAATCGAGCGGCGTGGTGACTCCAGTCACAGACCCACGCCGCCGCTCCAGCGACAATCGAAGTATGCCCACTCTTGACCGAAGAAAAGAACCGTTGGTGAAATCGCCGCGGAGCGCCCTGCTCCCGTGCGCGTCTTTGAGAAGTACGAGATCGACTTGCAACTGTTGCATAGCAACGTTGCATCCTGTTTTCAATCACTTCCAAGATGCCGCGCGCGGTTTGCAATCGCCCGGGTTCTGTTGCAATATGAATAAACGATCCCTCCCATGAACGAAACCCCCGCCAATCCGGACGCCATTCGCGCGCAATTGGCCGCCTTGCTGGCCAGCCCCTCCTTTCAGGAGAGCGAGAGGCACCGCCGGCTGCTGGAGTTTCTGGTTGAGACCACCCTGAAGGGCGAGGCCGACAGCCTGAAAGAGTTCACCATCGCGGCTGAAGTGTGGGACCGCAGCGTTTCGTTCGACCCGCGCATTCATTCCATGGTGCGGGTCGAGGTCGGCAGGCTTCGTGCACGGCTTGAGCGCCACTACCTGAACGCGGGCAAGGCCGACACGCTGCGCTTCGGCATTCCCACCGGCGGCTACCGGGTAGTCTTCGATGCGATGGAACCGAGCCATCCGCCGGGCGGCGCAAGCCACTTCGAGATTCTGGAACTGTTGGGCCGCGGCGGCATGGGAGAAGTCTGGAGAGCCCGCGATACGCGCTTGGAACGCGATGTGGCCCTGAAATTCATTGCGGAAAATCTGGCTCAAGACCGCGCCAACGTGGCACGCTTCGAACGCGAAGCCCGTGCGGCCGCCGCCATCAATCACCCCAACATCTGCACGGTCTACGATGTCGGCGAGCGCGACGGGCGCCCGTTTCTCGCCATGGAATTGCTCGATGGGGAAACGCTCAAGCATCGCTTGGAAAACACGCGCGTGCCACTGGACATGTTTTTGGATTGGGCTATCCAGATCGCGGATGGCCTGGACGCCGCCCACGCCAGCGGGATCATCCATCGCGACCTGAAGCCCGCGAATCTGTTCGTGACCGCGCGCGGCCAGGCCAAGATCCTGGATTTCGGGTTAGCGATGTTGCGCGGGGATGCCGATCACAATACCCTCACCCTGGTCGCCGGCACGCCAACATATATGTCGCCCGAGCAGGCACGCGGCGAGAAACTGGACACCCGTACAGATCTATTCAGCTTTGGCGTGGTCCTCTACGAGATGGCCACGGGGTCGCTCCCCGCCCGGCTGGCCGAGAGCGCCTCGAAACGAAACCCGCAAGCGCCGCCGGAATTAGACCGCATCATCGCCAAAGCGCTGGAGGAAGACCGCGAAGTCCGCTACCAGTACGCCTCCGAATTGCGCGCGGATCTGAAACGGCTGAAGCGCGACAGCGATTCGAAGCACACATCTACTGTGGCCGCGATGCCCGCCGCACGGCAGCCGCGCCGCTGGATCTGGCCAGCTTTGGCGATTGCCAGCGTGCCGGCCGCGGCGGTCGCGCTCGCCTGGATGTACATCGGGTTTCGCGCAGCACAGCCGCGTGGCCCGGACCTGGTACGAGTGTCACCAGATGACGGGCACTCCTACAGCTTCCCGGCTATCTCGCCCGACGGCGCGTTCGTCGCCTACCTCTCGGACCGCTCCGGCAAGGACGAGCTATGGCTGCAGCAGGTGGGAGGCGGGGATCCCATCCAGTTGACGCATTCGGGCGAAAAAGTGGACGTTCCAGCTTTCTTCCCCGACGGTAAGCAAATCCTCTATAACGCCCTCAACGCCAACCGCGCGGATGGCAGCATCGAGGTGATCTCCACCTTGGGCGGGCAGCCTCGCGTGCTGGCTCGGGGCTTGATGCCGAGGCTTTCCCCGGACGGACGTCTGATTGCTTACACCGTGGTTGACGAAGGCGTCGAGCGCCTGATGACCATCTCTTCCAACGGGGGCCCGCCCCGCGAGCTGCCGGCCTTTTCACGCATGTCCGGCTCACTGCACATGTGTACCGCATGGACCTCCGACAGCCGGTACATTCTTTGCGTGCTGGTCAGCCAGTCCAAATCCAACAACACAGAACAGTTTGAGTGGTTTGCGTTTCCCGCGGATGGGGGCAGCCCGGTGGCCACGGGAGCCGGCGACGCATTGCACAAGGCGGGCCTGCCAATAGCCATACCAGTTCTGGTTACGGGTGATCGCGTTCTGTTCGCCGGTGGAACACCAACGCGAGCCAACACCTGGGAAATCCGCCTATCGCCCGGCGCTCGCGTACAGGGATCTCCGCGCCAGCTCACCTTTGGAACGCAGGTTGAACTACCCACCAGCATCAGCGCAACTGGTGCGGTGGCGCTCCAGGTCGGAGTCAGGCTGGTAGACCTTTATTTGATTCCGCTCTCGCCTGAGAACGGCCAGCCCAATGGCGCCGTCCGGCGGCTCACCCAGGATTCACGCTATAAGATCCTCCTCTGGCATGTCGGAGGCGACGCCCACAACGCGTATTTTCAGTTGCAGTACGCGCGGAACTCGGTGTACGCTCTGGATCTGGATAGTGGAAGGCAAACGCTGATGACAACCCTCCCTGCTTCCGCGGTCGATCTTTCGATCTCTCCGGACGGCCGCCAGTATGCCTATTCCGTCCCCGAAGGCGATTCGTTCTCGATCCTGGCTGGCGATGCCGAGGCCGGTTCGCCAGATGCACGCGTGCTCTGCAAGGGGTGTGGTTTGCTGACGAATGGGTTTTCCCCGGACGGGCGATTCGTCTTCTACGATCCCGGCACCAAGGTCAAAGACGACCACAAGACGAAGTTCAGGGCGCACCTCTTGGAGGTGGCTACCGGCAAAGACCGGCCTTGGTTGGAACACCCCAGCGCATCCGTCACCGCCAGCGGCAGATTCGGCCCGGATTCCGCATGGCTTTGGCTGGGGCTTCAGCCGGTGGGATCGCTTTCCTTCCAGAGGTATTTCATCCCATGGAGGGAACAACCGGTCCCGCAATCGGAGTGGATCAAAAGCCCGCTGCCCGAGGGAGACTTCCAATCCCGCCCCTGGCGAGTTTCCCCCACCGGCGACTTCTTTTACTACTTCGAGGGATCGAGACTCATGACGGTCCGCTTCGATCCTCACACGGCCGCCTTCAGCGCGCCACGCGAGGTCAAGTTCGTACCGGGCTCAACAGCGACAGTGAAACCTGGCGACCCCTGGACGGTTCGCGGTCCGGGACTGGTTTTCGGGCGGGAGGAGACCGGCAATCCCTCTGTGTGGCTGATGAAGTTGCCGCGCTGAGCCGGCAGTCCGAAGCCCATGAACTCGCTTTGAGATGGCAGGATAAGACTCAATCCCACACCCCTATACCCTCGAAGCGCGCACCCAAGCACCACCAGCAGAGACAGCATGATCAGGATCACGCCGCACCACCAGACCACACTCGCAGCCTGTAAAACCGAGTCGACCCGCGGGCCGAGTTCCTGCCATTCGATCAACGTTTGCATCGTCATCCTCCAAGTGCCATTTTGTTTGGTTGCGTCAGCCAACCGGGCACATGGGCAGAATACGGCAGCAGCCGCCCGCTTGTGAAGTTGCAAGCTCCATTGCAACGGTTGCATGGCAACGTTACACCCTGTTTTCAATGGCTTACGGTAGGTCAACGTGTCGCGTTGGCAGCCGAGCTGGCGCGTGTTTGGGGCATTCGAAGTGTGACCGGATGGTTTCGTTCGCGCCCGCGGCGTACATGATTTG
>JBEKPZ010000209.1:0-13127 GCA_049520215.1 Bryobacteraceae bacterium
GACGCCGCGCTGCGCCGCCTGCCCGGCGACGTGGTGGTGAACCTGACCACATCCTCGGTCATCGACGAAGTTGCCGCCGCGCACGGCCGCCGCGTCTACCGCACGCCGGTCGGCGAAGCCAACGTGGTCGAGATGATGCAGGCCGTCAAGGCCGTGATCGGCGGCGAAGGTTCCAATGGCGGCATCATCTTCCCCGCCGTGCACCTCTGCCGCGACAGCTATACCGGGATGGCCTTCCTGCTGGAGCGCATGGCCGAAACCGGCGAGACCATCTCCGCGCTGGCCGGCCGCTTGCCGCGCTTCTACCGCAAGCTCGGTACGGTCGCCTACGAGCACGGCCGCCTCGGTTCGCTGATGCAAGCGCTCGAAGAGAGCTTCCCCGGCGTCGAGACGGACCGCTCCGACGGCCTCAAGCTGATACTGCCCGGTGCGTGGATCCACGTGCGCTCGTCCAATACCGAGCCGCTGCTGCGCATTGCCGCCGAGGCCCGCTCCCAAGCCGAAATGGAAGAGTTGTACGCCCGCGTTTTGAGCCTGTTCGGTTAGCGCCGGAGGGCGGGCTCTACCCAGCTCTTAAACGGTTCGCCTGCGTTCTCATGCCGACAAAGGCAGCCTACGGGCCCGCAGCCGCTGGCTTCGAGAGACGGCGACACATCCGCTCGCCAGCTCCGGCTCAAGTATTGGCAGGGCGCGGGCAACAGCGTGTCCATGTAGTCGCTCGGAACCAGGAGATTCGAATCGCGGAACAAGATGAACGACGGATGCTCTGCTTCCTGGGCGGCCAGTATCGCGCCGAAATCGGAATCCGCCGAAACAATAATGCGGTCCTCGGTGAGCGCCCTCACCAGGATTTCCTCATCCCTGGCAGCCTGCATGGCGTACGCCCTTACGTGGAAGGCGTCGTGACCGGCGGCCACGAGGAGGTCCGCCAGCCGCGGCGGCAGTGCGTTGTCGATAAGAAATCTCAAGCTGAGTGCGGAAGCGGCATCTCCCGCTCCATAGCCGATGCCGCGGCGAAGCGCAGGCACTCGCGGATATCTTCCGTTTGGAGGTCCGGGTACCCGGAGAGGATCTCACGCTCCCCGAGGCCGCCGGCAAGTAATCGCAGCACCGTGGCCACAGGAATTCGCAGGTGGCGCACGCATGGGACTCCGGCCATCTGTGCAGGATCAACTGTGATGCGATCGAAGTGCTTCACCGTTTGCTGATCCATTGTCGCAAGTGCCGTCACTTTCGGCAACTCCGGATCCGGCTCCTCCTCGCAACATCAACACTCTACGGGATCCGGCGTTCGGGGTTGTTCAGTGTGTACCCAAGCGGTGCACGCGCACAGCCGGCACGTAGCCCTCCCAAATGCCGGCCTCCGGTCGCTGCCGCACACGGATGTTATCCTAAGTACTTGGAGCACAACAATTGAGCCGTATCTCATTAGCTTTCCGAGCCTTCTTCGCCATCCTGTTCGGCCGTCCCCTGCCTAAGGAGATCAAACCCCTAGCCCCCAGCCCCCAGCCCCCAGCCCCTTCCAAGCCCAACCCGGCCCACGCCCTCCAACTCCTCGCCATCCTCCAGCGCGACTCGCGCCTGCTCGACTTCCTCATGGAAGACATCGCCTCCTTTGAAGACGACCAGATTGGCGCTGCCGTACGTAGCCTCCACGACCAGGCGCGCGATTCCCTAGCCCGCTATCTCAGCCTCCAGCCCGTCATCGATGGCGTCGAGGGCGCTTACACCCGGCCCGCGACCGCCGACCCCGCCGCCGTCAAATTCATCGGCAACGTGCCCGCCACCAAGCCCGAAGGCGGTACCCTGCGTCACAAGGGCTGGCGCGCCGCCAAGGTGGACCTCCCCGCTCTCAACCCCAAGCAGGACGCCACCATCATCGCGCCCGCCGAAATCGAGATCGAATAGCGCCCCCAGCATGAGCAAGATGGAACCCCGCTACATCATTGGTATCGACTTGGGCACCACCAACTCCGCGCTCTCCTACGTCGAGAACCGCCCGGATGCCGACCCCTTCGCCCTGCCTAAAGTCGAACTGCTGGGCATCCCCCAGCTCGTGAACCCCTCGGAGGTGCGCGACGAGGCCCTGTTGCCCTCGTTCCTGTATGTTCCCGGCGCCACCGATTTCCCCGCCGGCTCCACCGCATTGCCCTGGGATCCGCAGCCCGAGACCATTGTCGGCCGCCTGGCGCAGAAGCGCGGCGTCGAGAATGCCGGCCGCCTGGTGTCTTCCGCCAAGTCGTGGCTCTCGCATGGCGGTGTCGATCGTACCGCGCCCATCCTGCCCTTCCGCGCGCCCGAAGGCGTGCCCAAGTATTCCCCGGTGGAGGCCACCCGCCGCTATCTGGACCACTTGCGCCACGCCTGGGATAGCAAGATGCCAGACGCGCCTTTCACCCAGCAGCACGTGCTGGTCACGGTGCCCGCTTCGTTCGACGCCGTGGCCCGCGACTTGACCCTCAAGGCCGCCGAGCAGGCCGGCTACAAAAACATCACCCTGCTCGAAGAGCCGCAAGCCGCTTTCTACGCCTGGATCGAGCGCCATCCCGACTGGCGGGAGCGCGTGCAGGTGGGCGACCTGATCCTGGTCGTCGATATCGGCGGCGGCACCACCGACTTCACGCTGATTGCCGTCACCGAGCAATCGGGCGAGTTGTCGCTCGAACGCGTGGCGGTCGGCGAACACATTCTGCTCGGCGGCGATAACATCGACCTGGCCCTTGCCCGCCTGGTCGCCGATCAACTTGCGCAACAGGGCACCAAGATCGATAATTTCCAGCTTCAGGCGCTCTGGAACAATTGCCGCACGGCCAAGGAGAAGCTGCTCGAACCCGGCAATAAGAAGGATGAGGCGGCCGTTACCATCCTGGGCAAAGGCACTGGCGTGGTGGGCGGGTCGATCAAGGCCAAGCTACAGCGCGCCGATCTCGAACGCCTGCTCAGCGACGGGTTCCTGCCCGCCGTATCCAGCAACGATATGCCCGCGCGCCAGCGCCGCGCCGGCTTGCAGGAGATGGGCCTGCCTTACGCCGCCGATGCCGCCATCACCCGTCACATGGCCCGCTTTCTGCGCCAGCAGGCGTCCACCGCCGAGCATGGCGGTGTGCGGCGTGGCCCCAGCGGCCTGGCCTGCCCGACCCATATCCTGTTTAACGGCGGCGTGCTGAACGCCGGCCTGATCCGCGAGCGTCTCCTGAGCGTGCTGAATTCCTGGCTGGCCGAAGAGAAGCTGCCGCCTGTGAAGCCGCTCAGCGGCGAAGACTTGATGCACGCCGTCTCGCGTGGCGCGGCTTACTACGGACTCGCCCGCCGCGGAAGGGGCGTGCGCATCCGCGGCGGTGTCCCGCGCACTTACTACGTCGCGATCGAGAGCGCCATGCCGTCAGTGCCCGGCTTTGCCGCCCCCCTCAAAGCCCTCACCGTGGTCCCCTGGGGCATGGAGGAAGGCACCGGCCTGCCCATCCCCAACCGCGAATTCGGCCTGGTGGTCGGCGAGCCCGCCGAGTTCCGCTTCTTCACCTCCGCCGTGCGCAAGAACGACCAGCCCGGCGACCTGATTGAAGACTTCGGCGACGACCTCGAAGAACTGGCGCCCATGGAGGTCAACCTCCCCGCCGAGCAGAACGCCGCCGACGTCGTCCCCGTCTCGTTCGAAACGGTCGTCACCGAAACCGGCATGCTGCAGTTGTGGTGCGTGGCCCGCGACGGGCGGCGTTGGAAGCTCGAGTTCAATGTCCGCGAGCGGGTGACCAACGCCGGGTGATATCCTCCGGCTGTGACCCTGAGAACACTTGAGGTGTAGCTTGTGCAGGCCGTGGCCCAATATGTCACTTATGTTTAGGGCTGTTCAACAGGCCTGCACGAATTGTGGGGCGGACCCCAGGGCGGACCCCCTGGTCTGCGCGGGTCCCCTTGGACCCGCTCTTTTGCTCGAAGAATCAAGGCTTTGGACAGCAGCTACAGCCGACGAGGGCGTCGGCAGCGGTCCAGGGGGACCGCCCCACAATGATGCAGGTGCCCGGTCGTGGGAAAACTAAGTGACATTGGCCCCGTGGCCTGCGGCGGCTTCTCAGGCCGCCAGTCGCCTACGCGCGACTTTTTCCGCTTTAGGGAGCCCCACTCCCAGTCACCCCGCCAGCCGGTACCCCATCCCATGCACCGTCAGGATCCATTGCGGCTGCCGCGAATCTTCCTCCAGCTTCTGACGCAGCCACGCGACATGCACGTCCACAGTCCGGCTCGACGTCACCGCCCCGTATCCCCAAACTTCGCTCAGCAGGGTCTCGCGCGACACGGTGGTCCCGCGATGCTCCGCCAGGTAGCGCAGCAACTGAAACTCCTTGGCGGATAGCGTTACCGGCGTGCCGTGCAACGTCACTTCGGTGCGCCGCACGTCCAGGCGGATGGCTCCGAACTGGTAGACGCCGCCGGCTCCGGCGAACGCCGGCGCGCGCCGCAGCAGCGCCTCCACGCGCGCCAGCAGTTCCAGCATCTCGAACGGCTTGGTCAGGTAGTCGTCGGCACCGATCTTCAGCCCCACCACCTTGTCCACCGTTTGCCCGCGCGCCGTCAGCATCAGGATAGGCGTCGGGACGCCCCGCTGCCGCAGATCGCGGCACACGTCCATGCCGTTCTTGCGCGGCAGCATAAGGTCCAGAATGATCAGATCGTAGGCCTCGCCGCAGGCCATGTCGAAGCCCGTCTGGCCGTCCGCAGCCGATTCGACGTGATACCCTTCGCTGCGCAGCCGGTCGCCCAGCGTCATCACCAGGCCCGGCTCGTCTTCCACCAACAGGATGCGGCGTTCCATATTCATGCCGTGCGCGGCAATGCTTCGGCCGCGGCCGCGGGGAGCTCCAGCGTGAACGTGCTGCCTCGCCCGGGCTCGCTGGACGCATCCAGATGCCCGCCCATGCCTTCGGCGATGTCGCGCGCCAGGCTCAGTCCCAGGCCCGCGCCATGGATCTGCGCCGCCTGCGCCGATTTGCCGCGGTAGAACGGCTCGAAAATGTGCGGCAGGTCTGCCGGATCGATTCCCGCTCCGCGATCCTCCACGCCGATGCGTACGCGCGACCCGCCGTCCGACTTCGCTGCGCGGACGCGCATCCAGCGCTGGTCTCCTCCGTATTTCAATGCGTTCAGGATCAGGTTCTCCAGGCAGTGGCTCAGAGCGGCGGCATCCGCCTCGACGGCTGGCAGGTCCGGCTCGATTTCCCGCTCCACAATGAAGCCCTCCGCTTCCGGCAGAGTCGAAATGCTCGCCAGTACGCGGGCGATCGCCTCGGACACCGCCACCGGTTCCAGGTGGTAGCTCGCCGGCCGCGATTGGCCGGCGGCGAAGCGTAGGATCTGTTCGATCATGCCGGCCAGCCTGCGCCCTTCGTTGCGGATCAGTGCGCCGTATTCCTTCACCTGGTCCTTGCCGCCCACGAAGCCTTCCGCCAGGTTATCGGCCGCCGAGCAGATCACCGCGACGGGCGTGCGCAGCTCGTGCGATACGCCCGCCACAAACTCCATCTGCAGCCGCGCCAGCCGCCGCGCGCGCTGCGTGGAGACGATGATCAGCGCCATGCTGACCGCCAGCAGCAACAGCACGCCGAAGCTCAGCAACAGATTGCGGCGGCGGTCGGCGGCCACTACGGATTCGAGCGAGCCGCCCTTATGCCGCGCCAGTAACTGCCAAGGCTCCTCGGCCGCCGACGGTACAATGAAGGCGCCGCGCGCGCGCGGCAGGAACGTTCCCCGATTGCCGCCGCCCCGGCCGCCGCGGCCACCCCGCGTCCGCGCAGCGGGATCTCGCGGCGGCGCCCCTTCGATGGCCCGGTTCTCAGCCGGTATGGCGGGCACCAGCGCGGCCCGCGCGTCTGGCGGATTCAGAGATGCTGCGGTGAGCTGCGGATCGGAACGGTAGATCACTTTGGGGTCCGGCGCGCCGCTCACCACCACGACGTTGTAAATGAACCCGTCCGGCCCGGCGAAATAACGCTGCGCCAATTCCCCGAGCAGACGGTCGAGCGCGGCCCGATTCAGTTCCACGATGGCGAACCCCAAAACCACGCGCGGCGGCGGGGCAGGCGGTTCCGCCTGCCGCGGGGCGCCACCAAAGCGCCGCCACCGTGGTCCGGAGATGTTATAGATGGGCCGCACCAGCGCGGGGATGCGCTCTTCCAGAGTCCAGGCGCCGCCTGGGCCCGGTCCGGGAGGCTGCCGCGGTTCCTCCTCGACGCGTCCCCGTAAGTCAGCCAGGGAAGCGGGCCAGTCAACCGGTTCGAACTCGCCGTCCGCCGGACGAAGTTGCAGCAGCCGCGAAGCGCTACCTGGATTGGGCGCGCCTGCCTGCCACACGAAAACGTTGGCCACCAGGTCGGGACGCGTGGCGGTGCGCGTCCACGCTTGATAGCGCTCCGCGTAGCTCGACCAAAAGTCGTCCGGTTCGGCTGTGGGATCGCTGTGAAAGGCGGTGGAAACCTGCATCAGCTCGCGATAGAATTCCTGGCGGAACTGGTTCACCGACGTGTTCAGGCTGGCTTCGATGCGGGTGCGTTCGGCGCGGCTGATCTCCAAGCTCCAGCGGTATTGCAGCACCGCCAGAAGCACCAGCACGGCCGCCAATGCGGCAACCAAGGCGATTCGCAGGAACGCCCGTTTCGCCGGAGGGGTCATAATCGCAGCATAGCATCGCAGCGTGGGGCAGGCCCCCGGTCGGGGGTGCTTAACCGGTTTGGGGATTCCTGACTGACAAAGACCGCTCCCTGACGGTCGCGGCTCGGTAAAGCCCTGCGAAATCAACGCACCTGTTGCCGCACCGCCTTCGCCCATCCGCGCAAGCATATAGAATCGAGATAAGGTTTCAAATGATCGACCGCCGCTCTTTCCTGACCATCGGAGCTTCCGCGACCGCCGCCGCCGCGCAGACTCAGACCACTCCTACCGCCGAAGAAGCCCCCAAGCCCGCAACGGCGTTCACCGACCCGGACTTCGGCTTCACCGCCCTGATCGCCCTGGGCGGGTCGTACTATCGCGGAGGCGACCCCGGTAAACTGCTGGCCATCCTTTCCCAAATCAAGACCGGTGACTTCGAGTCCGCATTCCAGGCCTATCACGAGGCCGGTGTGGAAGCGCGAACCCAGGCCGAACAGGCCGCCGTCAAACGCCACAACGTGAGCGCTCGCGAGGCCCACCTGTGGGCCGCCAGCTACTTCAGCGCCGCGCTTCGTTTCCTCGATGGCACCAAAGACCCCGAGCGGATGCTGGCATGCTGGCAGGAATATAACGCCTGTTGGTCCGCCGCGGGAGCCTTGTTCGATCCTCCGGTTGAGCGATTGGAGATACCCTACGAAGGCACCGCCCTAACCGGGTGGTTCGTGCGGACCGATCCGTCGCGCCGCCGCAGGCCGCTGGTGATTCTCAACACCGGCGCGGACGGCCTGGAGAAGAGCATGTACGTTTTGGGCGGCGCAGGCGCACTGGCGCGCGGCTACAATTGCCTCATCCTCAACGGCCCGGGGCAGGGCGATTCGTTATGGGTGCGGAAGCTGTACTTCCGGCCGGATTGGGAGAAGGTCATCACCCCGGTCGTTGACGCCATGCTGCGCCACCGCGAGGTCGATCCCAAACGCATCGCCCTGGTGGGCGTGAGCCAGGGCGGCTATTGGGTGCCGCGCGCCCTGGCATTCGAGCACCGCATCGCGGCGGGAGTGGCGGATCCTGGCGTCTGGGACGTGTCCGATCCCTGGCTGCGCAACCTGCCTAAATTCGCGCGCGACGTGTTGGACACTGGGAAGAAGAGCCAGTTCGATCAGATGATCCAGATGGGCACGGCTTCCAATGCGCGCGCCAAAGCGACGCTGCGCTTTCGCATGCGTCCCTTTGGCATGACCTCCTACTACGACGCCTTTCATGCCGTCCGCGATTACAACCTCGCGGAAGTGGCCGGCCGCATCCGCTGCCCCATGCTGATCACGGACCCGGAGAGTGAGCAGTTCTTTCCGGGGCAGGCGCTCAAACTCTACGACGCGCTGCAGTGTCCGAAGCAGATCGTCCACTTCACGCGCGACCAAGGCGCGGACCAGCACTGCGAGGTGGCCGCTCCGGGCTACCGCGACTACTGCATCTATAACTGGTTGGACGAAACCCTGGCCGCCCCGCGTGCTAGAGCCGGATAAGATGGATCGAGTCATCAGCCTCACGACCTTCGATCAAGAGCAGGCGCGTAACTCGTCGCTGGAGTATTGGTTGAGCCGCCCTCCTGAAGAGCGCATCGCGGAAGTGGAGCGGTTGAGGCGAGAATACTTCGCGCTCCAGGGGAACGGACCCGATGAACCCTTACCGCGACTTCATAGATCTCTGCTCGTTGTTAAATGCGAATGTCTTGACGGGGATAGCCGCAATCGGTGATTGGCGGTGAGCAGGCACCCGCGCCTTTAGCTCGAAATTACCGCGTCCGGCTGTCGTTCCACTGGCTGGAGCGCCGCGATATTTCGGTTTGGCGCCTGCTCCTTGGCTTTTAGATCGTTGAACATCTCAGTGAGATCATAGTTGAAACGCGCTGCGTAGGCCTCGCGCGCCGCGCGAACCTCATCGACGATTTCGTCTTTCGAATTCATTCAACCTCCGCCCATCAGTTCTTCCGTGCGCCGACAGTTCCAGGTGAGCAGGTAATCGCACACATACGTCGTAGCAATTGCAATATGAAGTGCGTCGACGGTGGCCTTGCGGGGGATCGCCTCTTCCGTTACCAGAGCCTCCGCTAATCTCAGTATGCCACCGGAGAGGGCTAGGACGGGAATATCCGCCAACAAAGATCGAACGTCGGACGCCGCGACTCCTTCCACTCGCGCGTGAGTTGCTGGTGAGCGGCGATCAGACGATCGCGGCTCGTCCGAGCCGCTCCGTTGAAGACGTGAACCCCTGCCGGCCTGAGGCCGGTGGACCGGCGGGGGCGCCGGTCCGCGGGCGAGGGCGCCCGCCCCACTGCTCCACGTGTCTTGATTACGTTTGGTGGCCGCAGGGGCGCTGCCGGATCAGACCTCGTACTTCCGCAGAATCTCGTCCCAATATCCCTGCGCCTTCAGGATCAACTCCACCACCTCGCGTACCGCGCCGCTGCCGCCCGGCGCGGCCGTCACGTAATGCGCCTGCGCCTTCACCTCCGGCCGCGCATTGGCGGTGGCGATGGCCAGCCCCACGCGGTGCATCACAACCACGTCGGTCAAATCGTCGCCGATATACGCCACCTGCTCCCTGGCCAGGCCCGCGTCGGCCATGATCTCTTCCAGGATGGGGATCTTTTCGATGTGCCCCTGATAGACGTAGCGGAACTTGCATTGCTTGGCGCGCTCCGCGGTGGCTGGCGAGACGCGCCCGCTGATCAGCCCTGTAGCAATCCCTTTCCAACTCATCCACTGCAGGCCGATGCCGTCTTGCGAATCGAAGCCCTTGGTTTCCACCATATTGCCCGACGCATCCGGCACGTTAATCAACCTGCCGTCGGTCAGCACGCCATCCACATCCATCAATAGCAGACGGATCCTGGCAGCCAGTTGGATCGCTTCAGTGGTCACTTGGTCAGATGCCCTCTCTTTGAGGCCTAGAATAGAAGTAACGGCCGGCAATGCTCGAGGAAGTCGCGAAAACTATAGCCCGTTATAGCATGTTTCAGCCGGACCAACGCGTGGGCGTAGCGGTCTCCGGCGGCGCCGACTCCGTGTGTCTGCTGCACGTTTTGCGCGATCTCGCGCCGCGCTGGAATCTGCGCCTGACGGTGCTGCACCTGGATCACCAGCTCCGCGGCGATGAGTCGCGCCAGGATGCCGCGTTCGTCCGCGACTTGGCCGCCACGCTGGATCTGCGTTTCGAATTGCAGGAGACAGACGTGGCGGCGCTGTGCCGCGCAACGGGAGAGAATCTGGAACAAGCGGCGCGCGCGGTCCGCCTGGAATTCTTCCAGCGACGCATCGAAGCCGGGACCGTGGATCGCATTGCCACGGGCCACACCCGCTCCGATCAGGCCGAAACCGTGCTCTTCCGTTTCCTGCGCGGCTCCGGGACCGCCGGACTGGCCGGCATCCGCCCGGTCACCGGCGACCGCATCGTGCGGCCGCTGCTCGACATCGATCGCCCCGAGATCGAGCGGTATCTCGGCGAGCGGGGCATCGCCTGGCGCAACGATTCCACCAACGCCTCGACTGCATTCGCCCGCAATCGCATCCGGCAAGAACTGCTGCCGCAATTGACCCGCGATTGGAATCCCGCCATGGCCGAAACCCTGGCCCACACCGCCAACTGGGCTCAGGCCGAGGAAGCTTATTGGGAATCTGAACTGGCCCAACTGGTGCCCGCCCATCTGATTTTCGAGCCGCCCGCCGTGCTGCTGCGGGTCGATTCGCTCGCCGCGCTCCCTTTGGCCGTGGTGCGCCGCCTGGTCCGCCGCGCCGTCGAACGGGCCAAGGGCGACCTGCGTGGCATCGGCTTCGAGCACCTGGCAGGCGTTCTGGAATTGGCCGCCTCGACCGAAGGCCACGGCCGCCTCCAGATCCCCGGACTGGATGTCTTTCGCTCATTCGGCTGGCTGCGGCTGGCCCCGCCGGCCATCGATAACCTGGATAACCGCAACTACCGCCTGCCTTTACCAGTTCCCGGCGCCGTTCAGTTGCCGGGCAAGAAAAAGGTACTACTAACGGAAGTGTTTGAAAATACGAACGCAACGGAAACGTCAGATGGCGTATATAATGGTTGGGTGGGGTGCCTGGACTGGAATCGGATCTCCGGTTCCCTGGAAGTTCGGAACTGGCGGCCCGGCGACCAGTACCAACCAGTGGGGCATTCGGGGGCCGAGAAGATCAAGGCCCTGTTCCACCAGGCCCGCGTTCCGTTATGGGAGCGCCGGCATTGGCCTGTGGTCACTATGGGTGAGGCGATCCTGTGGGCGCGCCGCTTCGGTGCGGCGGCCGGCTTCGCCGCCAGCCCGGGCTCGAACCCGGTCCTGGGCATCCGGGAAACCGGAACGTAACGTATTTGGAATCGAGTGGCATGCTTCGAACGTCTATGCTAATAGTGGCTGAGCTAATAGTGGCTGACCCCATGGGCGTGAGCGGTGGGAGGTTTTGTGAATTCTAACATTAAGACAGCAATCTTTTGGGTAGTTCTGATCTGTTTGATCGTGCTTTTGTACACCATCGTGAGCCGGGGCAAACATCCCGCCGAGGAACAGATCGCCTTCACCGACTTCATCGACCAGGTCAAGGACAAGAAGATCAAGGACGTCAACATCGCCGGCAACGAAGTCCACGGCATGTATGTGGGTAGCACCGACAGAGGCCTGCGCACCCTCATCCCCACCAACTATCCGGCCATTTACGATCTGCTGCAGCAGAACGGCGTCAAAGTCGAAATCAAGGACACCAACTCGAATCCATGGTTCTCGCTGCTGGTGCAGGCGTCGCCTTTCATCCTGCTGCTGGCCTTCTGGATCTTCATGATGCGGCAGATGCAGAGCGGGGGCAACAAGGCGCTCAGTTTCGGCAAAAGCCGCGCGCGCCTGCATTCCACGCAACAGAAGAAGGTCACCTTCAAGGACGTCGCGGGCGTGGAAGAAGCCAAGGAGGAGTTGCAGGAAATCATCGAGTTTCTGCGCGAGCCGCAGAAGTTCCAAAAGCTGGGCGGACGCATTCCCAAAGGCGTTTTGCTGATCGGACCTCCCGGAACGGGAAAAACCCTGCTGGCGCGGGCCATCGCGGGCGAGGCCAGTGTGCCGTTCTTCTCCATCTCCGGTTCGGACTTCGTGGAGATGTTCGTGGGCGTGGGCGCCAGCCGGGTGCGCGATCTGTTCGAGCAGGGCAAGAAGAACGCTCCCTGCATCGTCTTCATCGACGAGATCGACGCCGTTGGCCGCCATCGCGGCGCGGGCCTGGGCGGCGGACACGACGAGCGCGAGCAGACCCTCAACCAATTGCTGGTTGAAATGGACGGTTTCGAATCCAACGAAGGCGTGATCCTGGTGGCCGCCACGAACCGGCCCGATGTGCTCGACCCGGCTCTGCTCCGTCCCGGCCGTTTCGATCGCCGTGTGGTGGTGGGCCTTCCCGACGTAGGGGGCCGCGAAGCGATTCTCCGCGTGCATACGAAGAAGATCCCCCTCGGCGATAACGTCGACCTTTCCGTATTGGGCCGCGGCACGCCGGGTCTGGCGGGCGCGGACCTGGCCAATCTGGTGAACGAGGCCGCATTGAACGCCGCGCGCCAAAACCGCAAGGTGGTCATGATGATCGACTTTGAGCTGGCCAAGGATAAAATCCTGATGGGTGCCGAGCGCAAGTCCATGATTTTGAGCGACGCCGAGAAGCGCAATACGGCCTACCACGAGGCGGGCCACGCGCTGGTTGCGGCAACCATTCCGGACGCCGACCCGCTGCACAAAGTCACCATTATTCCGCGCGGCATGGCGCTGGGCATAACCATGCAGTTGCCCATCGACGACAAGCATTCCTACAACAAGGATTATCTGGAAGCGCGTCTCGCCATTCTGATGGCCGGCCGCATCGCCGAAGAGCGCTACATGCACCACATGACTACCGGCGCCGGCAACGACATCGAACGCGCCACCGACATGGCTCGCAAAATGGTCTGCGAGTGGGGTATGAGCGAGCTCGGCCCGTTGAGCTTCGGCAAGAAGGAAGAGCAGATCTTCCTGGGGCGGGAGATCGCGCAACACCGCGACTACAGCGAAGAGACCGCCATCCGCATCGACGCGCAGGTGCGGAAGCTGGTGCAGAACGGCTACGATACCGCCGTGAAAATCATCGAAGAGCATTCCGAAGCGTTGGTGCGCATCGCCGAAGCTTTGCTCGAGCGCGAAATCCTGGACGGCAACGAAGTGATGCAGATCATCAGGGGCGACACGCTGCCGCAGATGGCGGCCAAGCCGCCGAAGGACACTGGCGATGGCACGCAGCAGGTGCTGCGCCCCGAACCGAGCCGCCGCTTGCCGGGACTCTCCGAAGGCGAACGGCCCCAGCCGGCGTGATCCCGCGATTCCCCGTCTATTTGTTCGATATCGACGGCACCCTGCTCGATAGCGCGGAGGATATCTGCGGCGCCGTGCAGCACGTGCTGGCTACCACGCCAAC
>JBEKPZ010000210.1:0-17941 GCA_049520215.1 Bryobacteraceae bacterium
TGGAAGCTGCCGTCCGGCTTCAACACCTGCGGTGAAAAACCCAAGACATAGATGTACTTTGGCGTGGCGCCGAGCTGGCGAATCGCTCCCTTCAGGTCGTTGGTGTCCGCAATGAAGCGGCCCCCGGTGCCATCGGTCATCTGAGCCTGGAACATCTGATAGGAAAAGCCGCTCGATATCGGATCCAGCCCGCGCGCATCGAGGCCATTAAAAACGACATGGGACCGGACTGCATTGCCGATCAACTGCATGGTCTCCGGCACCAGCGACCATCCGCATAACCCCTGGTTATACAGAATCAAACCGGACGAAATCAGCACCACGGTCCGCTGGCCCGCCAGCCTGGCCATGCGGCGCACGATATCTCCGGACTGCATCACCACCGCTCGCGATTCGTTCTCGATTTCTCGCTGAATCTGGCAGGCCGACGCCCCCATCGCCGGGTTCGGGGGCGCCGCCCGAATCTTTAGCAACGCGGCCTTCAGCTTTGCGCGATCGAAGGTGAAATCGAGCATGACCTCACCTGATGTGGTGAAAATCGCCATGCGGTCGGCAGGCTGCAGAGTATCGAGAAACTTCAGCGCGGCGTCGCGCGAGTAAACCAGGTCGCCGAAGTCTCCGATGTTCCCCGGTCCGTTTTTCATGTGCAGATCGTCGAACAGCAGCGCGACGAAATGTTCCGGGATGGTCATCGCCGCAGCTTCCGCCTTTCCTGCAGCCGGTGTATCCCCGCCGGGCAGGCTCCGGTCTGCGGCCACGTGCCCCGACGTGTCCTCAATCGAGAATTTCGTGATTTCCTGCGGTTTGCCTTTGTCGAAGATCTGAAAGTCCACTTTGCGCAGATTCCCGACGGCGTTGCCCTGGTCATCGCGAACCACCACCGGCACCAGCACCAGATCCGTTTCGGCCTTGAACCTGACCTCGTTTTGATTCTCAGTAGAGGGCGCCGCGGACTGAGGCGAGGCAATGGGAGCAGAGACGAAGACCGCAACGGCGACGGCGAAACCACGCGCCAGATGCCGCGGAACACAGGTATTCATAAGGCGGCTCCAGTATCAATCGTACTCTTTCGGGTCCGGCCGCGCGGGCGCTGCCGCCGGTTTGCGAGGCGCCCGGAAGGGTGCCTGGCAAGTTCGACGTCGAAACCCATGGTCGAGTTTCGGTGGATCCGAGCAGAGTTTCAGCGGCAATAGATGAAGAAAATAAAGGCCGAAATGGCTTTGTTCGGTCAAAAAAGCCGGCCTCAAGGGGCCTTTCTCCAAGGCGGCGCGGCGGCCTGCGTCCTTCGATCGAACAAAACCACCGCGTATGCGTAATAAACTAGTGGTTCGCGCGTCACCAATAGCGCGACCCAGGAGTTCGCCAGCCCACCGGTGTCTCCCGCATCTATAACGGTTGATTTCAATGAAACTATTTCAAACGCCGATTCGAGCTATAGGAGTCCTTTTGGTTTTATGCGCCGGCGCGGCGGCCCAGCAGGAGATCAGCGTCCAGCCGGCTACCGGCGGATGGAGCTTCATCACCAGTCCCTATCGGGCCGGAAGCGTGCCCGCCATCCGGCTTGAGAACTCCTCACGCTTCGCTTCGCTCATCCGAGCCGGCAATCTTTACCTGACTGCGCGCGACGTGGTGGCGTTGGCCATCGAAAACAATATCGACGTGGAAATCCAGCGATATGGCCCGCTGCTGGCACAGCAAGTGCTGCAGCGCGCGCAAGCCGGCGGCGCGCTGCGCAGCGTGGGTCTGGGAGTGGCCGCCGGACCCCAAAGCGTCAGCTTGCAAGGCGTCAGCGTGAACACTTCCGGCGGCGTCGGTCTGAGCGCGGGCAACGGAGTCAGCTCCGGCGGCGGCATCGTCACACAGTTGGGACCCAGTATTCCTTCCCTGGATCCAACCATCCTCGGCATTGCCAGTTTCGGACATACCACTATCCCAGAGAGCAACCTCGTGCTCACGAACACCCCCGTACTGGTGGACACCACGCGGTTCTTCGAGGCCCAGTATGTGCAGAATTTCGAATTCGGCCTGGCCGCTCAACTGACCTACATGAGCACACGCGTGAGCTTGAATAGCGCCTCCTACAGCCTGAATCCCTCTACCTCAGGCGACCTCGATTTGGTTTTGACGCAGAACCTGCTGCAAGGATTCGGACGGGCGGTGAACGGCCGGAACATTCGCGTGCAGAAGAACAACGTGAAAGTGAGCGCGCTGCAATTCAAGCAGCAGCTCGTCGCCACCGTCTCCGCTGCGCTGAACCTCTACTGGGACCTGGTGAGTTTCGATGCGGACGTACGCGCGCGCCAGCGGGAAGTGGGCACAGCACAGCAACTACTCGACGACAACAAGAAGCTGGTGCAGTTCGGAACCGCGGCGCCTATCGAAATCACGCGCGCCGAATCCCAGTTGTACGCCGGCCAGCAAGATCTGGTTACGGCTCAGACCAACCTGTTGCAGCAGGAGACGATTTTGAAGAACTACCTGAGCCGCAACGGTGTGGCGGACGCGGGCTTGACGAATTTACACATCATTCCGCTCGATAAGTTTGCGATTCCCGAGAAGGATGAAGTCCGCCCGCTGGAAGACCTGATCCACCAGGCCCTGGGCGCACGCCCCGAGATGGAGCAAGCCCGCCTGAATCTGGCAAGTAACCAGATGAACCTGGTGGGCATCAAGAACTCCCTTAAGCCTACCTTAAACGCCTTTGCCGAAGTGACTAATAACGGCTTATCGGGCAACCTTACGGCCGTCGGGCTGCTCCAGAATTACAACGGTCCGTTCGTCGGCGGATACGGCAACCTGCTCTCGCAGATTTTTCGCAGAGATTATCCGAACTATTCGGCGGGTATATCGCTCAACATACCGTTGCGCAATCGCGCCGCCCAGGCGGACTATACCACCAGCCTCCTGGAACTGCGTCAAAACGAGCTGAACCTGCGCAAGAACATCAACCAGATCCGGGTAGACGTGCAAAACGCGCTGGTGGGCCTCGAACAGGCGCGTGCGCGCTATGAGGCTGCCGTGAAATCCAGGGTACTCCAGGAGCAGACCCTGGCCGGCGATCAGAAAAGGTACGCGCTGGGAGCTACCGTTGCCTTCCAGGTGGTACAGGACCAGCGCGATCTGGCTACCGCCCACAGCGCCGAGGTGCAGAGCATGGCGAACTACACGCACGCGCGTATTGCCCTGGATCAAGCGTTGGGCACCACTCTGGACATAAATCAGGTTTCCATCGATGAGGCCCTCAAGGGGCAGGTCTCGCAACCATCCGCATTGCCTGCTGATTTGCCGAAGGAGGAGCGCCCATGAACGCCATTCCTGTGGGGCAGGTTGCCAACCTGCAGGCCGATTGTCAATCGGCCCTCCGTCTTGTTGTTGCCATGCTGCTCTGCGCATCGCTTGCGTGGGCGCAGCAGGATTCCTCCATTGCTCCCGTGGCGCCGCACGCCCCGGCTATCCTGCGTCCGTACCTGGCTCCCGAAGTTCCGCCGGTACGCCTGGCTAATTCCCCGCGCCTGAGCGAGACGGTCCGCGCCGGAACGATTTATCTCACCTTGCAGGACGCCATTGCGCTCGCCTTGGAGAACAACATCGACATAGAGGTGGCCCGCTACAATCCGCTCATCGCGGAGTGGAACCTCACGCGATCCAAGGCCGGTGGAGCATTGCCTGGCGTGCCGAGCAACGCGTCGCAAGCCGGATCGGTAGCCTCCGGGCAGGGCGTCGCGGGCAGCCAGCAGGCCGCCGGCGTCAGCGCGCCGGGAACCAGCTCAGGCCACGTGCAGTCGACCAACGCCACCGTTTCGCAAATTGGGCCCGTCACGCCCACGCTGGATCCTATCATTCAGGAAGCCAGCACGTTCAGTCATACCACTTCCCTGTATCCGGATTCGGCGGCGAGCGGCACGCCGAACCTGGTCGATGGGACGCGAGCGCACACGGCCAGCATTCAGGAAGGGTTCCTGACCGGCGGCACGGTCACTCTGACTTACAGCGACCACTACTTGAATGAGAATTCCCCCACCGATGTGCTGAACCCGACTTCGGCTCCGTCGCTCTCCATTTCGGCGCAACAATACCTGTTGAACAGCGGCGGCGTCGCGGTCAATGCGCGCTTCATTACCGTCGCCAAGATGAACCGGGACGCCTCGGACCTGGCTTTCCAAACCACGGTGACCAACGTCGTCTCCCAGGTATTGAATGCCTACTACTCTTTGCAGGCGGCTGATGAAGACCTGAAAGCCAAGAGTAGCGCCGCCGAGACCGCCACTACGTTTCTGGCGAATGTGAAGGAGCAGGTGCGCATCGGATCGCTGGCGCCTTCCGAGACGATCAATGCCGAGAGTCTGGCCATTACCGCCGAACAGGCTCGGGTGGACTCCGAGACGACACGGAAACAGCAGGAGATTCAATTGAAGAACCTGCTGAGCCGCAATGGGACCGCCGATGCGGTTCTGGCTGGGGCGCGCATTCTGCCCGTCGATCCCATCCGCATTCCCGAACACGACGACCTCGCTCCGCTGGAGGAACTGGTCAAGCAGGCACTTGCCAACCGTACGGATCTGGCATCGGAGCGGGAGAGCGAAGCCGCCGCGGCGGTCAGTAATCTGGGGACCAGGAATGGAGTCCTGCCGTTCGCCGTGGTAGGCGGCAGCGAGAGCCAGGCCGGCATAGCCGGAACCGGTAGGACGGTGGTCTTCAACGGCCAGCCGGTGACTCCCAACCCTTACTTTGTAGGTGGCATAGGCACGGCGCTGGGTCAGGTGTTCCGCCGCGACTTTCCCTCCGAAAGCATCTTCGGAGGGTATGAAATGGCGTTCCGAAACAGGGCGGCGCTGGCCGACTATGCCGTCGACCAGTTGCAGTTCCGCCAGACTCAATTGACCACCCGCAAGGACCTCAACCAGGTGCAGGTGGATGTGCAGAACTACGTCATCGCCTTGCGGCAGGCGCGCGCCCGGTACGATGCCGCGGTCCGCAACCGGACCCTGCAAGAGCAGTTGTATTCGAGCGAGCGGAGGCGGTTCGACTTGGGAGCATCGATTCCGTACAACGTGACCCAACAACAGCGCGACCTGATTGCGGCCCAAAACTCGGAGATGACGGCGCTGGTCGCCTACGTCACCGCACGCATTGGCCTGGATCGCACCACGGGCGCGATCCTGTCGGCCAATCATGTGTCGCTCGGCGAGGCGCGCCAAGGTAAGGTGAAGTGAAGAAGAAGTCAGAAGAAGAAGTCAGAAGACAGAAGACAGAAGTCAGAATGATCCCTTACTTCGGACTTCTTACTTCTGACTTCTGACTTCTGTTTTCTGTCTTCTGAGCTCTGCTAGTATCCCCGGATACACATCCCGCGCGGCGTTGCTTCCGATCAGTGGGATGCCGCGCCATTCCTCCGGCACGGCGTCGCGCGTGGCCGCATTGAGTTCCACCGGACCGGCGGATTCCCAACCCGCGCCGAGCGTCTGCACGCTGGATGTGTGGGTGATCTCTTTCACGCTGGCCAGCGCCGCTTCGCGATCCTGGCCATCCGCCGAATCCAGCAGCCACACATCGTAGCCGTGTGCAAAGAGGAACTCCAGCAGGTTGGTTTCGATGGTGTCGGTCGAGAAGATCTGGCTCGATATGCCCGCGCCTGCCGTCAACAGAACCGGTCCATGCGAACCACCCTGGTAGCGGATCAGCCAATGCCGCGCCCCGCCGCCCGGCAACGAATACACCGTAGGAGCGTTGATGCGCAAGGGCCGCTTCTTGCGCTCTCCCGCTACGCCGCCATAAATGTCGTACAAATCGCCGGCTAGCGCGTGTCCGAAACGCGCGGTAGCCTGCAAACGCGCGCGCACGCTGGGAGCGTTCGATACCCGCAAGGTAGTCAGTTGGCGCCGCAAGTCCTGTGGCAGGATGTGCAGGCTGCTTTCGGCCAGAACGGCGCTTTGATCGCTCGCTCCGTCATAGAGAGTCGTATGCAGCGCGTTGGCTTCCTTCGACCCCTGCAGGCAGAAAGTCTTTCCCTCCCGGGTGGCCAGTTTCATACGATAGGCCATTCGCCCGAGACTGAATTCGCCGTCCACGACTTTCAACGGCTCGTTGGAGAGCGCCGGCGCCAGGGCGCGGCCAGCCACGCGCGCCTTGTGGTCCGGATTGCGCATCAGATCGTCCAGGTCGTCCGAGACGACCGTCAGATCCAGTTCCAACGCATGGCCGCGCGCGGCTTCGGTGAACTGAATGCCCAGCGGCGCTTGAGTGGCGGGCTGCTGGTGGGCTGGCGGGCGCGAAGGCAGCGCGTAATCGATACGCCAGCCGCGGTCCCTGGCCAGTAGGGCGCAGGAACGCTCGGCCACCGCTGAAATCGTCAACAGCGGAGCGACGCCCAACGAGCGTGGGATGGTCGAGCCGTCGCACACGTAGAGTCCCTCGTATACCGCTGCGCCGGCGCCGCCCGAGAACGCTTGCCCCTTGTGGTTCACTACGCCATGCGCGGCGTCGGCGGCCATCACGCAGCCACCCAGCGGATGCACGGTGATCAAGTCCTTATTGAAGATGCCGCTCCACACCGGGTCGATCAGGTACTTGCCGCCCAGGGCGCGCGTGGCCTCGGCCAGCGTCTGGTTCACTCTCTCGAAGATGGGCTGGTCGCCTACGTGCGGCCATTCGATATGTACCCGGCCGCCTTCGAGGCGGATACTTCCGGAGCCACCCTCGTGGGTCGTCACCAGGTAGGCCTGCGTATGGTCGGCCACGCTTTCATAGGGACCGACAGAGAGGCTTTCCACATCGCCTTCCATCTCCAGGGCTTCTTCGAGACCTTCGCCCGCCACCTTGCCCAGAGCCGCGCCTGCCTTGGCCAGAGCTTCCGGCAGCAGATTGACCAGCGCGCCCGGCGTGGCGAATTCCTGGATCACGATGCCGTCGTCCAAAGCGGGCTGCCACCGCATGTCGATCATTCCCGTGACCGAGGGACCCACCGCCTCCATATCGCGCGGATCGCGGTGGCCGTAACCCACGCCGCGGACTTCCTCCGCGCAGTCGTAGCTGTAACCCAGCACGTCTCCATTGCCCGAGAAGTGCTGTCCCAACTGGTCGGAGAGGGACAGGCCGGCGGCTTTCGAACGCAGCAGAATCTCGGTCGATCCCAGCGTGCCGGCTGCCAGCACCACGATGTCCGCCGAAACGGTCCAGACCGGCTCGTCGAAGTCCTCGCGCCCGGTTTCGAGCATCTGGTAGTGTGCCAGCCAGCGGCCATCCCTAAGTTCCAGCCGGCGCACGGAAACTTGCGTGTAGATCTCCGCACCAAAATTGCGCGCGTCCGGCAGATAATTGAACAGCAAGGTGTTCTTGGCGCCGTAATTGCACCCCGTGACGCAGTCGCCGCACAACATGCAGGGATGCTGCTCCACGCCCGCATGGTTGACGCCTTCGGTGAAGTTGACGGTGATCGGCGGGCGCGAGCAGATCTGCCCCAGATGCGCAGCGGATTGTTCCAGCGCCAACAATTTCGGCAGCGCCGGATACGCCGCCGGGTAGGCGACGGGCCGCAGCATCTCCTCGGCGCGCAGGTAGCCTTCCTCCAGGCTGCCCATGTCGTCCCGCAACGCCTGGGGCCAGCGCGTATCGTCGAAAACCCGCGGTTCGGCTCTCACCGCGACGTTCCCGTTGATTAAGGAAGTGCCGCCCAGACCGCACCCCACAAACACGTTCACATCCGGGTTGACATGGAAATCGTAGAGCCCCGTGCGCGAACCGGTGTGCCCGCTCGGAAGCTCGGCTTGCATTTCAGCCAGCGCCTCCGCTTCGGTATCGGGGTATTCGCCGTTTTGAAACTCGCGGCCCCGCTCCAGCACACAGACCTGCTGTCCGGCGCGCGCCAGCCGGGACGCGGCGATAGCGCCTCCGTAACCGGAACCTATGACCAGAACCGTATAGTGGTCCTGGATTTCACGAACTGGAGACGACAGACGCGGCATTTCTGTTTCCTAACTCTTGACGGTGGGGCTCTACATCAGATGGTAGCAGAGCTGCGATCCTGTTGAATGGGCGGCGCGCCGCACTCTCGGAGCAGTAATTCGCGGATTTTTATCCGATTCTGGGCGAATCCGCACAGTAGCCACATTACCCCAAAGCCGCCTCGCCTACTACCGAAATAGTTTTCTGGAAAGCAATGCATGAGGAGGCTCCAAACGACGTCCGCCTCCCAAAATCCGGAGTGAACTTCGGTGTGGATTATGGTATCGTGTAGCCTGAACTCCGAAATCGCAGCATTTACATAGCCTTAGCGTACGCGACCATTTGGTTGACGAATTGCTTTGAAAGACGCACTACCGTCATCGAAATATATGCAGTTCCATGAAGGAAACAGTCAGCACGCGGTTTGTCTGCTCAGCCGCGAATCTCAAAGGAACGCGAATCTCAAAGGAAAGGTGAATATGAACAGAAGGTGGGTTTTTACGTTTGTGCTAATCGCGGCGCTCGCCGCGCTCTGCACACCAGTCTTCGCACAATCTCTGCTTTCGGGCGACATCGCCGGAACGGTTACCGACCCCAGCGGCGCGGTTATGCCCGGTGTTTCGGTGACGCTGAAGAGCACCGACACCGGCGCCGTCCAGACTGCCACGACCAACCCGTCTGGCTCCTACCGTTTCTCACTGTTGAAGCCCGGCCACTTCACGGTTACCGCAAGCCAGCCCGGCTTTGAGAAGGTGGAGCGGGCCATCGAGGTGGCGGTCGGTCAGATTGTGGCCGCCGATCTGCAATTGACGCTCGGCTCGAACACGCAGACCGTCGAGGTCTTGGCCGCCGCGCCACTGGTCAATACCGAACCCAGCATGAACACGGCGTTCACGCAAGTTGAAGTGGAGGAACTGCCCAGCCCCGGCGGCGACATGACCAATATCGCCCAGACCGTTTCCGGCGTGATCATGAACAATACCGGCGGCTACGGGAACTTTACCATCAACGGCCTGCCGGCCACTTCGAACCTGTTCACGGTCAACGGTGAGAACGACATGGACCCGTACTTCAATATCAACAATACGGGCGCCAGCAACCTGACCATCGGCCAGAACGAAGTGCAGGAAGCCACGGTCATCGCTAATCCGTACAGCGGCCAGTATGGCCAACTCGCCGGCGCGCAGGTTACCTACGTGACCAAATCCGGATCCAACCAGTTCCATGGCAACGCCCTATATTGGTGGAACGGGCGGGACATGAACTCCAACGACTTTTTCTTCAACGAGGCTGGCGTTCCGCGCCCCTTTTCCAACGCCAATCAGTACGCCGCATCGGTTGGGGGTCCCATCCGCAAGAACAAGACCTTTTTCTTCTTTGACGTGGAAGGTCTGCGCTTCGTGCTCCCCAATGGCTTCCTGACCACGATTCCGACTCAGGCGTTTGTCACTGCGGCGATGGCTAACATTCAAGCCCTGCAGCCGAACGAAGCAGCCACCTACCAGAAGATGTTCAACCTCTGGGAGAATGCGCCGGGCGCCAGCAGCGCCCAGACCATACCGAACAACAGCGAGTGCAACGCCCTGAACTTGCCGGGATTCGATCCCACCACGCAGTCGTGCGCCGCCCAGTTCCGGAGTTCGGCCAACGCGCTCGGTACGGAGTTTATCGTGGCCGGCAGGGTGGACCAGAAGATCGGCAACAACGACAATGTGTATTTCCGCTATAAGCTCGACCATGGCCTGCAGCCGACCTCTATCAACGCCATCAGCCCCGCCTTCAATGCGCTCTCGAACCAGCCGGCGTGGGACGCGCAGTTGAATGAGGTACACATCTTGGGCGCCCGCTCGACCAACTCCTTTACGGCGACGTTCAGCCACTATGTGGCCCAGTTCTCGCAGAACAATGCGGCGGCGACCGCCGCTTTCCCGTACCAGGTCGCCACGTCGGGAGCCGTGCCGTTCACCGGCTTTAACCCCTTGTCCGCGTTCCCGCAAGGGCGCAACGTTTCGCAGTACCAGTTCATCGACGACTTTACCCACATTGCGGGGAACCACAACCTGAAGTTCGGGGTCAACTTCCGCCGCTATGACGTGAGCGACCACAATTTCTACTACAACTCCCCGGTCGTTTACTTCGGCTATGTGACTTCCGGACTGCAGGAAATGGTGGACGGTCTGGCTTACCAGTATCGCGAGTCGCTGAATAGCTCCAGCGACGTACCGGTTGCCATGTGGGGCATTGGCACGTACGCGCAGGATGAATGGAAGGTTACTCCCCATCTGACTCTGACCTTGGGCCTCCGCCTCGAGCGGAATTCCAATCCGGTGTGCCAGTTTAACTGCTTTGCCGACTTCAAGGGACCCTGGGCTGGCTTGGCCAGCGTGACCAGCTCCGATCCGGGCAGCGTTCCCTATAGCAGCGATATCGCCTCCGGCTTGCATCAGGCATACCCTGGTGTGAACGCCGCCCTTCTCTCCCCGCGCGTTGGGTTTAGCTGGTCTCCCTTTAAAGACAACAAGACCGTGGTCAGCGGCGGTTTCGGCATATTCTATGACAACCCCGCCGCCGGCGTAGTGGACAATCTGCTGGCTGACCCTCCGGCTTCCGTGGCGATTCGCGTACGACCGGTGAAGGGCACGCTGCCATTCGACCCGGCCGGAGGCGCCGCGACTTGGGCCGCGTCGGCAGCCGCGTTTAACATTAACGACTCCTACAACCAGATCTCGTCGAACTTGCAAGCTCTGGGATCGGTTTTCGCGTCCCCGGCATTCAATGCTATCCAGGGCACTTTCGAGGCGCCGGAGTGGAAGGAGTTTAACATCCAAATCCAACGACAGCTCACCAACTCGGTCGTCGTGCTCGCCAACTATGTCGGCAACAGGGGCACGCGCATTCCGTACACTAATTCCTGGGCCAACGCCTACGACCCTTACGGCATCTATCCCGGCGTGCCCGGTATCCTTGAGGCCGGGTCTGCGGCGGTGCCCAACTACGGACAGGTGAACGTGCTCCAAAGCGGCGCCATCTCGAACTACAACGCCCTGAACGTGACGGTGAGAAAGCAGTTCTCGCATTCGTTCTCCGCCCTGTTTAACTACTCCTGGGGACACAACCTGGATGAAGTCTCCAATGGCGGCATCTTCACCTATGGCGACTCCCAGACGCAATCTCAGATTAATCCGCTTAGCCTCCGCGCCGACAACTACGGCAACTCCGATTACGATATTCGCCAGAGCTTCAACGCGGAGTGGGTCGTCAACCCGGTTTTCCACTTCACCAACCACTTCCTGCAAGGGGTGTTCAGCGGCTGGCAATATTCCGGCAAGTGGTTCTGGCGCACGGGACTGCCTTACTCCGTCGTGGACAACTACTGGAATGGCGCCATTACGAATGGCGGCGGGCTCATTTTGGCCACACCCATTGGGTCTGGTGCGCAGGCCAGCAGTTGCGGCGGGGGCAATATTCAGGACGTCAACGGTAACGGCACTCCCTGCCTGAATGCCAATGCGTTCCTCAATAGCGGCGCGGCAACTTTCAACGGTTTCACGTCATGGTCGTCGCAAACGCGCAACCAATACCGCGGACCGCATTACTTCGATATGGACATGGCGCTGTTCAAGACCTTCAGGTTTGGCGAGGGCCGGAACATCGGCGTGGGCGTGCAGGCGTTCAACGTCCTGAATCACCCGAACTTTGGTAATCCCGACAGCGGGTTGGGTGACTCGACGTTTGGCCTGATTTCCGGCACGGTCAATTCGCCGACCAGCCCCTACGGCAGCTTCCTGGGCTTCGACTCCTCAGTGCGCGTAGTCCAACTCTCGGCAAAGTTGCAGTTCTAAACCAAACACTACCGAGCCGCGACCGTAAGGGAGCGGTTCTAGAGATCCGGCCGGCGCTTGAGAACAGCGTCGGCCGGATTTTTTTATGGGCCCCGCGTCCGCCAGACCGTCTTCAGCCCCGGGGCCAGGCGCCATTGCTCACCCTTCACCAACAACCTGCCAACGCCGGGAATGGCGGACGGCACGCGGGATCTGTGCGCCGGCGCGCTCCGCCAGTGGAGCCTCCATCGAGGGTGGCGAGCCCCAGAACCGGCTGTTGTCCAGCAGATCGGCGCGAAAATCTGCCCGGTTGTTTTCCCAGCGCACCCCGGTCAATTCGATTCCCACGAGAAAGCCCCCCGCCCGCGCTTCACGCTCCATACTGCGGATGCGCCCAGTGACGATTGCACCCTTGGGTAGAATCGGCTTCCCGCCCCGGCGAACATTCTCCACTACGCGCGCCCGCACTGGGTCTCCGATCGCGGCTGTCGCCGAATCGAAGCCGCTTTCGAGTTCCATTTTGACCGTGAGACCGGCTGGCAAATCCACGCGCGCGGGCTCGAGTTGCGATGCTTCGGGGGTAGGCTCCGCCGAACCAAAACTGATAGAGGATTCCGCGCGGTACTCCCGGCACTCCGCAAACTGGGTCTTGTTTCGCCGAACCTCGCCCGAAGAATGCCTCAACTCGACGTCTGCGGACTGTGGCACCAGGACGCCCGGGACCGCGTGGGGCAGCCACCCGTAGTAGACCCGTGTAAGCGCTCCGGTAAGCCCCAGTTCCGCGGGGATCTCGTCCGCAAACTCGTCGAGCCGGATGAGCTGGAGCGAGCCGGCATCGAACCAGAACGAGCCTTTCGTCGAGACTGTGGCCGCGCCGCTTCCGGTATGCAGCTTGTAAAGGCCCACCAGCTTCGAAACTCGAAAATCGTAGCGCACGGCGCCACGGCCGTCCAACTCCTCGGGACCGCCGTATTGGAATGTGGCGCCATCGTTCAGGAATAGGTTTCGCGCGTACGATCCGAACACGCCGCTGGCTACCAGTCCGCCCTTCACGAACGAAGTCACCGCCCAATCCTCAAAACGCGCTCCGCCGGGCCATGTGAGGAGTTCTTTCTCGCCCGCGGTGGTGACCTCCAGGCGTACTCGATCCAGAAACTGAAACGAGTTCGATCCCGGTTCGCGCACTGAGCGCTCGATAGTCTCGAGGCACGTACAATCCGCGAGGCGCCCCACATCCTGCCGTACTTGTTGTTTGAAGCGCGCCAGCAGCAGCGACTCGGGCGGCAGGTCGTCACTCCGCCCAATGCCCACTTCGGCCGCCAACAACAAAAGGAGAATGCCGGGACACGAAGCACACGATAAACGGAGCCGCATAGCGCGCCTGGAGCCACCCTTAGTATATACCCGCCGATTTGAGCGCTTCGAATCCGCTTGACAGCCGCCGCGTGTTCCCGCTACACTGAGATTATGCTGCAATGCAGCATAGCAAGGAGCACCATGGTGACCCGCACTACCAAATCGATCCCCGCCTCCAACGCCGCGCTTTCCTGGCTGGGGGAGTGGGCGCGGCAGGGAGCCGAAAGCTTCGCCGCCACGCAAAAGATCCTCGTGGATCTGGCCGGACAACAGAATTCCCTGGTCCTAGGTTTCGTCCGGGAGCGCACCGGCGCCCTGCCCTCGGGTCCTGTCAACGGACTGGTGGAGCTCGCCGGGCAGGGTGCCGCCAACTTTATTGCAGCGCAAAAAATTCTGTTGGATCTGGCCGTCCGGCAGAACGCCATCGTCCTTCAGGGAGCCAAAGATGGATTGGGCCTGACAGGCCCGGCGGCGTCCCTGGCGGATGTGGTCCACGGCGGCGTGGACGCTTTTGTTGCAATGCAAAACAAGCTCCTGGATCTAGCCGTCCAGCAGGGCCAGATGGTAGTCGGGTCGGCTATGGGCGGCTCGCCCATAGCAGCCGTGGCGGGCTTGGCCCAAACCGCTCAGGAAGGCCTCCAGACCTTCGTCGACGCCGAGAGGCGCTTCCTCGACTTAGTCGGCGAGCAGATTGCTGCGCCGCCCGCTAAGAAGGGCAAGAAAGCCGCCAAGCCGGTGCAGCCCAAAAAACTGGCTGAGCTTGCCAAGCACGGAATCGACGCCTTCGTGGCGGTCGAAAAACAGCTCCTGGATTTGGCTTCCGCGCAGATCTCCGCCACCGTAGAGGCCGCCCGGCCCAAGTCCTCTTCGCCTTCCACATCTTTGGGCGAAGTTGCCCGGCGCGGCGTGGAAAACCTCGTAAACGCCCAAAAGGCGCTGCTCGAGGTGGCCGTCAAACCGTTCCTGCCGCCGCCCGCGCCGCGCCCGGCCGCCCGCAAGCGTTGACTCGCCCCGCATGCCTCCACGCGCCCTTCCCCCTCAGTTCGGGCCGCTCGACGCCGCGTTCCTGAATTTCGAGCGCCGGGAGATGCCGCTGCACATCGGCAGCGTCTCCATTTGCGACGGCCCCGTTCCGTTCGCCGGGTTTGTGGCCGGCATCGAGCGAAAACTGGATCTGCTCCCGCGCTACCGGCAGAAGGCCGTGCGGTCCGGCATCGAGCGAAAACTGGATCTGCTCCCGCGCTACCGGCAGAAGGCCGTGCGGTCTTTCCTGAACGTCGGGCTGCCCACCTGGCAGTACGATCCGAAATTCGATATCCGCCGCCACATTTTCCACGTCACGCTGGATGCGCCCGCCACCGACGCGCAATTGCGTGCATTGACGGGCCGCATCTTCACCAGCCTGTTGGACCGCGACAAGCCCTTGTGGGAAGTCTATGTCGTCGATGGTCTGGCCGGCGGCCGCTCCGCCATCGTCACCAAGGTGCATCACGCGATGGTCGACGGCGTCTCCGGGGTGGGGCTGCTGAATGTCATGTTCGATCCGTCCCCCGACGCTCCCCCGGTCCCCAAAGGCCCGCCGCGGCGAAAGCGCAACCGCCCGCCGCCGCCGGATGAGACGCAAATCTTCACCAGTGTACTGAGGGGCGCGTTCCAGTCCACCCTGGATCAACTGGCCGGCGCGCGCAAAAGCCTGGCCGCCTACGGCGCATCGCTGTTTCACGATTCGCAGGCAGTCGCCGGCCTCGAGCGCCTGGTGGACGCGCTGCCCCAGGTGCTGGGGTCGCTGGAGCGATTGCCGTTCAATCGTCCCTGTTCCGGCGAGCGCAAGGTGGCCTGGAGCGAGCACTCCTTCACCGACGCGCGCGCCATACGCACGGCCTGCGGCGGCACGGTGAACGACGTGGTGCTGACCGTGCTGGCCGGCGCAGTCATGCGCTATCTGAAGCTGCACAAGGAGTCGCTGCGGAACCGCTACTTCCGCGTAATGGTGCCGGTGAACCTGCGGCCGGCCGGCGAGCGCGGCACCTTCGGCAATTACGTTTCGATCCTGCCAGTCACCCTGCCGCTGTTCATCAAGGATCCGGTCGAACGCCTGCGACGCATCGCGGCCCAGACGGGAGCCATGAAGCACGCGCGGGTGGCGGAGTTGATTTGGGCGGGAATCCAGTGGCTGGGCGCGCTTCCGCCGCCGTTGCAAGCGCTCGCCGGCAACCTGTCGCTGTTCTCGACGCCGGTGCCCATCATGCACATGGTGGCCACCAACGTTCCAGGTCCGCAGGTCCCGCTCTATTCCAATGGAAGGCGCCTGCTGACCATGTATCCTTACGTGCCCGCCGGCTGGGACCTCGGCGTCACCCTGGCCATCCAGAGCTACGATGGGAAGCTCTTCTTCAGCTTCACCATCGACGCGCAAGCCGCGCCCGATGGCGAGCGCATGAAAGAGTTTCTGGACGCTTCGTTTGTGGAACTGCGCAAGGCGGCCAAGGTGCCCGTGACGGCGTGAGGCGCGCACCTTACGCCGATCCCGGCTTCAAAACATAAATCACACAGGTGGCCAAAGGCTTTAGCACGTCGGCCACCCGCAGATCCGCGCTCGCGTAAACATCGCGATAGCTCTCGTCGGGGCAAAGAATGTCAACCGCCGGCGACGTGTCCGCGAGTTCTGTGGTAAACGATGCCCATTCGTGAAGATAAATGTCGGGCGAAGACACGATGTTAACGATCGCTCCGTCGGCCCGCAACGGCGCGCCCAAGTCGCCAAACAGGCGTATCTTGGTGTCCGTGCCCCGGGATGTTGTCAAAAGTGAATGCCGAGAGAACGAGCGAGAAGCTGCCGCGTGGCAACCCTGTCATATCGTCGTCGGGAATCACCCGGTAATCGCCTTTCGGGTCGATATCGCGCGCCTTTGAAAGCATCTGGGGCGAAACGTCCACATCTTCCTGAAACATGTTTCTGAAACACAGCGTTAGCTGTGGGGCAGGCCATCGTTTTTCGAGGCCTGCCGAGTTCGAGCACGGTGCGCAGACGACAGACAACGATCGTCTGCGCCACGCCTAGCTTGGCCCGGCGAGCCCTAAGCCCACTACGGCCGGTTCCGGTTGGTCTTCGAAGCTGAGTGCGGGAATACGGGCGCGCGCCCAGCGGCCCCGCAAGGCTGCGACGAGCCACGCCAGCAGCGTGAGCCCCATCAGGCAGGCGTAACCCACAGTATGGTCAAGCGCGCGCTGCTCGACGTCGGTGACGATCTCCGACACGATGATGAGCAGCCCCCAATACACGCCGAACATGATCTTGAGGTTCGCTTTGCCCGGCAGATACGAGCAGGTGAAGGGCACCTTGGCGAAGCCGGTCAAGGCCAGTTCGACAACGAGCAGTCCGAAAGCCGCAAGGAACGCCACATGCCCCAGTGCTCTCGGCCACGGCCACACGGCCATGTAAATCGGCGCCGCGATCGCCACCACCGGTGCGAGCGCCAACCACAAAAGGGTCGTGCGCGTGGCACGCAGGTAAGCGCCGCGGGCGTATGGATCGGTCAAACGGAAAAGCCAGTTGGCCCGCACCTCCATCGGGATCGAGAAGGAAACGCGCAGGCCGATAATCACGAAGAAGAGCAAGATGAGCGGGATGCCCAGCGCCGTCTGCGCACGACCCGCGAGCGCGCCGAAATCGGTCGCCCTGGAACGATACATCACGTAGGCCGCCTGGCTGAACACGTACGCCGTCCCCAGGCCGGCATAGATCGCCAGCAGCAGGCGGTGCTGCCGGCTGCGCGCCAGCGTGCGTCCGATGAATTTCAGGATGGCCCGCTCCGGCCCGCGGCGGGCGAGCACCCCGGCAAGGGCGCCCCAGATTGTGAAGGCGCGGCCGGGAGGGGCGATGCCGGACTGCTCCACCGTGCGGCGCATCTGGCGTCTGAAGGCCAGCAGGTAAGTCGCGGCCGCCACCAGCGCCGCCAAGCCAACGCCGGACAAGGCTCGCCGCGCCAGCGCGACTAACGCCGGATTCGTGGACCCGGTGAGCACCTGAAACAAGCCGAAGAACCAATAGGAAGGAACCAGCGCATACCACAGCCGGTTTTCGGGCGCGGCTAGCGCGCGCGGATCGGCCAGCGGGGGAGTGAGGAAATACAACGTGAGCACCGCAAAGAATGCGGCGGTCTGGATCAGGCTGGACCACCGCAGGTATCGCGCGTGCGGCAACACGTGCAGCGCGACTCCCTGCACGCCGAGCAGCAGCAGGAAGACAAACCCCGAGGCGAGCGGAATCACGATCCAGAAGACGGCAAAGTCACGCACCGCGTCGAGCACGCCCGATGCGCCGGGGACGATCAGAAACGGGCAGACCAGTCCCGTGAAGGAATTCACGGCCACTACGGCCAGCCCCACCGCCGCCCCCAGTGCGGCGAGCTTAGCGCCAAACACCGCCGGAGTCCGCACCGGCATGGCGCACAGGATCATACAATCGCGCCGGTCCGGAAACAGCGCATCCCAAAGGAGCAGCGTGAACACCCCGATGATCGCCATGGAGGTCGAGATGAGGAACTCCTGATCGGCCCATGCGGCGGCGTGAAGCTGCTTCGCCGTCAAGTGCTGGTACAGGCCCGCGTACTTCGGCCCCGTCAAGAGCACCAGCACCAGGCTGAGGGCCGCCAGCAGCGCCGCGAACTGCGAGAGCAGCGCCGACAGATCGCCGCGCACGGAAATAATGTCCGTATCGAAAAAGCGGCCGGCGAACAGGCGCACCAGCGCGCGAAACTGGCGCCGTTCGCGCCCCGGCGGAGCGGTCATTGGCGGACTACCTCGGCGATCTGGCGCGCGGT
>JBEKPZ010000211.1:0-13098 GCA_049520215.1 Bryobacteraceae bacterium
GCCTCCGAGCCGGATCGCAACGATCCGAATTACGAACCCCTGCGCGAGAACGGGGCCATCCTTCGTAAATTGCCATTGCGGGTGGTAAAGCTGCCCATGCCGGCGCCGCTCATCTTCAACGGCCGCCGCCTGCCGGCCAGCTACGCGAATTTCTACATCGCGAATGGATTGGTCCTGGTGCCCACGTTCAACGATCCGCACGACCGTATCGCTCTGAACACGCTGGCGCGCCTGTTCCCCAATCGCGAAGTGACCGGCATCCACGCAGTGGAGTTAGTGTGGGGACTAGGCACGCTGCACTGCATGACCCAGCAGCAGCCGGACTTCTGACTTCTGTCTTCTGACTTCTGTCTTCTGACTTCTGTCTTCTGTCTTCTTACTTCGCCGCCTGCTTCAACAACCGCTCCTGGCTGCTAACGGCGCGCTTGCCGTTTGGTGCGGTGCGCCGCACGTAGCTTCCATCGCTCTTCATCTGCCGGCCCTTGACTGTGTCAGTCAGGTAGACAGCCAAGATCTCGTCGCGCACGTGCCTGACTAAATCCGGGCCTTCCACCGGAAACAACACCTCCACGCGGCGATTGATGTTGCGCGGCATCAGGTCCGCGCTGCCCAGGTAGATCTCTTCCTTCCCGCCGTTGCGGAAATAGTAAATGCGGCTGTGCTCCAGGAATCGCCCCACCACGCTGATCACCTGGATGTTGTCGCTGACACCTGGAATCCCCGGCCGCAGGCAGCAGATGCCGCGCACCAGCAGATCCACCTTAACGCCGGCCTGCGACGCCATATACAGCAGGCGGATCACCTGCGGGTCCACCAGGGCGTTCATTTTGAAGATCAGGTGTCCCTTCCCGCCCTTGGCGTGTAGCGCAATCTCGCGCTTGATCATGGCCTCGAAGCGATCGCGCAGGTTCACCGGCGAAACCAGCAGTTTCTGATAGTCGGTCTTGGCGGAATATCCGGTCAGGTAGTTGAACAGGTCGGTCGCGTCCGAGCCCAGTTCGTCGTCGCAGGTGAGCATGCCGATATCGGTATACAGATGCGCCGTCACCACGTTGTAGTTACCGGTGGCCAGGTGAATATAGCGGCGAATCGCGCCGGCTTCCCGCCGCACCACCATCAGCAGCTTGCAATGCGTCTTCAGCCCCAGCAGGCCGTAGACCACGTGCACGCCTTCTTTTTCCAGCGCGCGCGCCCACTCAATGTTGCTCTCCTCGTCGAAGCGCGCCTTCAACTCCACCAGCACGGCCACCTGCTTGCCCTCTTCGTTGGCCTCCAGCAGCGCTTCCACCACCGGCGAATTCCGGCCGATGCGGTACAACACCATCTTGATGGCCAGTACGTTGGGATCTCTGGCGGCCTTCTTCAGGAAATCGACCACCGGTTGGAAGGAATCGAAGGGATGGTGCAGCAGGATATTCTGGCGGCGGATCAGCGCGAAGACGTCTTCCTCGGCAGTGGCCGCCGCCAGAGTCTTGGGCACGGCGGGCATGAAGGGAGCGTCCTTCAGATCCGGCCTATCGAGCGCGTACAGATGCATGAGGCGGCTCAGCGATAGGGGGCCGCGCACGCGGAACACCTGGCTGGCATCGATTTCCAGGTTGTTCACCAGGATCTCGAGGATGTGCGCGGGCATGTCGTCGGAGACCATCAGCCGCACCACGCTGCCGAAGCGCCTCTGCCGCACGCCTTCCTCGATGGTCTCGAGCAGGTCCTCGGCTTCCAGTTCCTTGATGGCGATATCCGCGTCGCGCGTGACGTGGAAAGGATGCGCCTCGATCACATCCATGCCGCGAAATAGCGCCGGCAGGTTGGCCGAGATCACCTGCTCCAGCCAGACGAAAGTTTCCTCGCGCGGCGGGCGCTTGCGGCTCTTCTTGCGCGGGCGTTTCAGCGGGATGAATTGCGGCAGCGAATCCGGCACCTTCAAGCGCGCGAAGTGTTCGACGCCGTCCTTGTCGCGGATCAGCACGGCCAGGTTCAGGCTGAGGTTGGAGATATGCGGAAACGGACGGCCGGGATCGAAGGCCAGCGGCGTCAGGACGGGAAAGACCGTCTCGCGGAAATACGTATCGGCGACGGCCAGTTGTTTCTCGTTCAGGGCGGCGTAATCCAGGATCTGCACGCCGGCTTCGGCCAGCCCCGGCAGGAGTTGGTCGTGCAGGCACTTGTGCGCTTCGGCCAGCAGCTTTTTGACCTCGCGGCGAATGGCCACCAACTGGGCCGTCGGATGCATCCCGTCGGGTCCCACATCCAGGATTCCGGCGTCCACCTGGTCGATCAAACCGGCCACGCGCACCATGAAAAACTCGTCCGTGTTGGAGCCGACGATGGAAAGGAATTTGACGCGCTCCAGCAGCGGATTCCGTTCATCCTGGGCTTCCTCCAACACCCGGAGTTGGAAGGCGAGCAGGCTCAGCTCCCGGTTGATGTAGAGCTGCGGCGAATTCAGCGGCGGGATTTCGGGTGCCGGCGCGGGTTTCTGCGGCGCTGCCGCTGAACGGGTCTTCTTGGGTGTGATGCGCTGCGCCGTGGGCACGTCTGTCCAGTTTAGCGCGATCCTATCTCCTCACGAGAGGCGCCCTACCGTACTGCGCCGTAACTCCACCAAAGACGGGGAAATCGGCGTAGGCTTCCTCGATCCGGGCGACGAACGGCGCGGTGTTGCGGCTGAAGCTGTCGCCGCCGCCGTTGATCTGATCGTCCCCGGCGCGGAAGTACCGGCGTTCATCCCAGGGGTCGTCGAACTGGAACGCCTCCATCTTCTCGACCGTGTTGGTATCGAACTCGAGGAATGCGGGCATGGGCAGATCGAGACGCTTGCGGATGACCGCCTCGAAGCCGGTACGCACCAGCACTTCCTGCTCGCTTTTGCGTAGCATTTCGAACGGCTTGATGTGCGGATCGACGTTCGGGTTCACCACCACCCAGTCGAGGTCGTAGTAGCGGTAAATGTCGGTGTCGGCCGGCAGGCCGAGTTCGTCCCGCCAGCGGCGCAGGAAGCTGCCCAGAAGAAATCGCTGACAGGCACCCGGTCCGCCTCCTCGTGCCGCAGGGTCTTCCGCATCCGATCGAGCTTACTCAGGCAGTTGGTGGACCGCTGCATGGAGACTTCCAAACCCTAAACTCCGATTAAATCGCATTTCCGCGCGCCGTGCGTGCGGCGACGGAGAAAATGAGATAAAGGGGTCTACAATCGAGGCATGTCCCCTTTCGACCGCAGGCAATTCCTCACCCGCACCGCAGCCGGAACCGCAGCCGCCCTCGCGCGCCCGGCCCAGGCCGCCGAGACGGCTCGCGACCAAAACTCGGCCATCGACTTTCGATACGCGCCGCTCTCCGGCCAGACCGCTTTCTGTCTCCCGGACGACCACGCGAAAAGCCTGATCGGCGAGCGCGGCGAATTGCGCTACGCGAACCTGACCGTGGAGTTCTCGCTGCTCGGGATGGAGCCCGATGTGGTCGCCGGGCAGCGCCTCGAAGCGCCAGAGATCCCCATAGTCCACACGCGCATCGAGCGGCCGGAAGCATGGCTCGAACTCACCACATTCGCGACCAACCACGCCGGCGAGGGGCGCGTGGACAACGTCATGATCGAGGTGCGCCCGCGCACGGCCACACGTGTGTACGCAGTCCCGGTTCTCGCGGTGAAAGCGAAAAAGGAAGTCAGCGTGAAGGCCGAAGGCGCGGGCAGTGCCGTCTTCCTTGAAGGAAGCGCCACGCCGCGCCTGGTTTCCGACGCACCTCTCGGCGGGCGGAATGGACTCACGTTCCCCGAAGGAGCCGCGGAGGCGTCTCGGCCGCTACGCCGCTTTGTGCGCCTGCCGCAGGAGGGGCAGCCCGCCGAGCGTCTTCGCGACGGGCTTGCCGCGCCGGAGGTTCTGCTTGACGAGGCCCGCGCGTACTGGCGGAATTGGCGCGCTTTCGGCGGCGCGGTGGCATGGCAGTTGCCGGGACGCTACGGCGAATTCCTGCGCGCCTGCGCCCGCAACATTCTGCAAGCTCGCGAAATGAAAGATGGCCGCCTCACGTTCCAGGTTGGTCCCACGGTCTATCGCGGCCTGTGGGTTGTCGACGGCCATTTCATTCTGGAAGCGGCGCGCTATCTGGGCTACGACGCCGAAGCGCAGCAGGGTCTGGAGACCACGTGGGCTCGTCAGCGGGCAGACGGCGGCATCTTCGCCGGCGGAGGCGCGGAGCACTGGAAAGATACCGGAATCGCGATGTTCACGCTGGTTCGCCAGTGCGAACTCGCGCAGGATTTTTCGTATTTCCTGAAAATGCGGCCCGAGATCCTGCGCGCCGCGGGCTTCTTGCGCGACATGCGCGACAAGGGCAAAAACGAAGACAGCGCCAATGGGCGCTACGGCCTGTTGCCGCGCGGCTTCGGCGACGGCGGGCTGGGCGGCTTGCGGTCCGAATTCACCAACACGCTTTGGGCACTGGCCGGATTGAGGGCCGTCGCAGAGACGGCCGCGAGGCTCAAGGCGCCCGGCTTCGAGCCCGTCTCGCAGCTTTATGGCGAACTCGGCTCCGCGCTGCGGGCGGCCATGCCGCGCGAGATGCGGCGCCATGCGGCGGGGTTCGACTACCTGCCCATGCTGATGAAGGAGGACAAGGTTTGGGAGGCACCCAACGAGCGCGAGCGGCCGCAGCCGCAGATCGCCCAATGGGCGCTGTCGCACGCCATTTACCCGGGCCGGTTGTTCGATCCGGCCGATCCCGTGGTGCGCGGCCACGTTGCGCTGATGCAGGCGGCGACGAAGGAAGATATCCCCGCCGAGACCGGTTGGCTCCCGCACGAGGGCGTCTGGAATTACAACGCGGCGTTCGTCGCGCACGTATACCTGTGGGCCGGACTGCCGGATTGGGCGCGGCTCACCTTCCATGGCTTTCTGAACCACGCCACGCCGCTGTACTGCTGGCGCGAGGAACAGCCGCTACGCGGATCGCTCTCGGCCGGGTACATCGGCGACATGCCGCACAACTGGGCCAGCGCCGAGTGCGTCCTGTTCTTGCGCCACATGCTCGCTTTCGAAGACGGCGAAACGCTGCGTGTAATTCCCGGCATTGGCGATTTCGAGCTGGCAAGCGGCGATCCCTACCGCGTGGACCAGACGCCTACGCGTTTCGGCCGCCTCTCGGTTTCGCTTCAGCCTTCCGGGGCGCGCCGCTGGCGCGTCGCCGTAGAGCGCGGGGGTGGCCAGGAGCCGGCCTCGGTCGTGCTTCCCGCCGTGCTCGGCTCCGGCCTGCGGCTGGCCGATGTCAAAGGCGCCGCGACGAAGCCTGATGGCGCGCGCGTGCTGGTCGATCCCACCGCCCGCTCGTGGACGGCAGTGTATGGCACCTATTGAAGCTCGCACAATACAGTGACAGCAACTCAGCCCTTGTGGGGCGGGCAATTTTGCCCGCAGCCGGCTTTCAGCCGGCCCGAGCCGCCTAAAAAGGCGGCTGCGGCCAAGATTGGCCGCCCCACATTAGTCTGCTACCCCAGTTCGAACACAATCTCGCGGTCGAAGGGTGAGTACCCGGTCAGATACACGCTGGGCCCCGGCAGTTTCGGCTCCGCGCCGCGCACCAGCACATAGCGATGCGGGGCGCTGCCGGGTCCAAACCGGATGGTGTCGTTGCCCGCGCGAAACAAGGCGCTTCCCGAGGAGAGCAGCCACGCGTCCGCCACCTTGGGATGGGGCGCGCAGCCCTCCAGCGTCCCGCCCTCGCGCAGGTTGATCTCGACCGCCACCGGCACATCGGCAGTGCCTTCGACCTCAACGCGCAGACGGAAACCGTTACGCGACTCGGTGACGGTAGCCGTCTGCCGCAGCGTACACACTTCACTCCGTTTCCGCTCCCCGCGCGTGGCGTCGTATTCCTGCCCGCCGATTCGCCGGGGCGGATCGAACGGCTGGTAGTATTCGCCGCGGAGGGTCTGCTCGAACACGTACGCGTCCGCCCGTTTCGAAGCAGTCGCCGGCACAAACTGGCCCTTGCCGAAAAAGGCGGAGGCGAAGCGCACTGCGTTCACCACGGCCGCCCCGCGGCGCAACGTGAAGAAGCGGCTCGATCCGCCCAGGATCATAGTGGCGCTGGTGAGGCCCCGGCGCACGCGCGCAATTCCCAAGGCCGGGAAGTGCCTTTCGTAATCTTCCGGGATGGGCGCCGGAGGAGGCCCCGGTTGCGTGGTCTCGGGATACTCCATCATGGCGGAGAGCCCGGCGGCCTGCGCCTCAAACTCGCGCGCCAGCGCCGCGAACTTCCCGTCGCCGTCCTTCACCGCCAGGTACTTCAAAGGGAACCAGTAAGAAGCCATGGTGCCGCGCTGGTTGACATCCTGGCGGCGGGAGATTTCCGTGACCACTTCGTAGCCCGGGTGCAGCAGCCACAGCATGCCTTCCAGGTTGCGGCGCACGGGGTCCAGCAACTCGGGGCGGTTGAGCTTGGCCGCCATCACCACCAGCGCGCGATCGCTGATGGCGTTGTACACCAGCGTGCTGCGCTCGGCAAACTGCCCGTCGGCATCCGAATCGACGCCCTCGGCCAGCCATTGGTCGATGCGGCGCACGTACTCCGGGTCCGGGAAAAGTTCGTGGATCTGGGCCAGCGCGTAGCCGACCACCCAGCGGTGATTGGGCGTGTGTACGCCGCCGCGCAGCAGCGCCCCGCCCGCCTTGCGCAGGAACGGCTCGGTGAGCGCGGCGACCTGCGCGAGGCCGTGGCGCCGCGCCAGACACGCGGCCGTCCCCACGTTGTGCACCACGAAAGCCGTGTCGGGCGGCGAGTTGAAGTTGGTGGTCAGCAGGTCGATAGTGCCGTTCTCGTGCTGCCGCGCGGCCAGGTGGCGGCCTGCCAACGACAGCCGTTCCAGCAGCAGGGCGCTCTGGTGGAACTTCGAGCCGGCATGCAGGAAGGCGGCGGTGAATGCATCCAGGATGGCGGCTGCCGAGTGGGGCGAGTGCAGGCCATCGTCGTCGGGGAACGATCCGCACCAGCGGCTGGCAGGATCGATCACCTGCCGTGCCAGCAAATCCTTGACGTACGCATCGTGGCGATCGGTGACCGGCCCGGGAATCTCGGGCTGGCGAGGCGCCTGCGCAGCCGCCGCTGTGCCGGCCGCGGCCATCACGGCCATGGCGCTGCGTCGTGAAAGGGCCATGCTCAAGTTTATATCTTCATGCCCAGGAGTTTGCGCGCGCCCAGTTTGGCCATGCCCCAGCGCCCGAACCGATCCTCAAACAGTTTCAGGTAAAGCGCCTTGGTGTCGTCGGGCGGCTCCTTGGGGTGATCGACGGATTGCAGCCGCAAGGCTCCGCTGGGACAGGTGGTGAGGCACAGCGCGCATCCGATACAGCGCGAACGGTCCACGACGGCCTTGCCCTCAGGGCTGGTGATGGCGTCCATCTGGCAGCGCGTCTCGCACACACCACAGGACTCGCAGGCTTCGGCGTCGGCCACGGCGTAGAAGTTGGAGCTGAAGAAATCCGCCGGTTGGGGGAGCCGTTTGGCGGAGTGCAGCACGCCGCAGCAACAGCCGCAGCAGCAGCACACGAACATCGGCGCCTTGGTATTCTCGGGCTGCAATACCAGGCCGTCGCGGTCCGCCTGGTCGAGCAGGTCGAGCATTTGCTCGCGGGTAATCGCCTGCCCCGTGCCCGACTCCACGGCCCACCGCGCGGCCGGCCCGATCATGAGGCAATTGTCGCGCAGTTTGGTTTGGATGCAGGGTTCATCCAGCAGATCGTGACCGTGGCGGCAGATGCAGCGCAAGACGCCGAACGGCCCAGGGGACGCCTCGATGTAATCGCGGATACGGTCGTAGGTGGTGACGCTGCGCTCCACGGCAATCTGCTTATTCACCGGCACGATGCGCAGTTGCGTTGTTTTGCCGGTATGAAACGCGCGCCCGAAGGCCTCGTCGGAATACTGGCGGCTGTCGCGCTCGAATTCGGGGGTGAGGGTTTTCAGTTGGCGCTCGTACATCCCGATGGCGAAGATCAGCTTGCCGAAGCGCATCTCGCCGGCTACCGGAAACGACAGGATGATGCCTTTGTCCGCCATGTGCTCCAGCTTGCGGCGCAGTTCGTCGAGCGGGATGCGCGATCCGAAACGGCGGTGAATGGTGGCCGCGGGCTCGGGTATGGCGCTCAGTTCGAGCGCGATCTCGGCCTCCTCGGGCGTAAACAGGCGTTGCAGAATCCGGATCTCGACCCCCGACGGCGCGGGCGGGAATGCGACGGGCATGCGGTCGAGGTGCTGCTGCAAGCGCCGATACAGAGTTTCAGGTGCGATAGTCGGCATCTGCTACCGATTGTACACCGCGCGTCTGGTCCGCGCCTGTTACTGAGCCGCGACCGTCAGGGAGCGGTTGGAGCTAAGATGGCCGGTGAGGAGAACTGTGAAAGCAACTACGATCTTGCTTTTGGCGCCGGCGCTTGGATACGCGGCGGCCGATTATCCGGAAGCGCAGATTTCCAACGGCATTTTATACGTGCAACTGCTGCTGCCGGACGCGCAGAGCGGCTACTACCGCGGCACGCGGTTTGATTGGTCGGGCGCCATTTCGAGCCTGCAATTCAAGGGTCACGAATACTTTGGCAAATGGTTCGACCGCTACGACCCCAAGATTCACGATGCCATCATGGGGCCGGTGGAAGAGTTCCTCACCAACGGCGCCGGCTTGGGCTACGAGGAAGCCAAGCCGGGCGAAAACTTCGTGAAGATCGGAGTGGGCGCGATCCGCAAACCCGAGGAGCCCGCCTTCCGCCAGTTCGAAACGTACGATATCGCCGACCACGGGAAATGGACCATTCACAAGCGCGCCGATTCCGTGGAATTCATTCAGAAACTCTCGGACACCCGCGGGTACGCCTACATTTATAAGAAGACCGTTCGGCTGGTGCGCGGCAAGCCCGAGATGGTGCTGGAACACAGCCTGCGAAATACCGGCAAGAAGGCCATCGCGACCAGTGCCTACGAGCACAATTTCTTCATGCTGGACCAGCAACCTGCAGGCCCCGATTACACCGTGCGCTTCCCGTTCGAGGTGCATCCGCGCGCCGATCTGGCCGGGGCGGCGGAAGCGCGCGGCAAGGATTTCACCTATCTGCGGGAGTTGCAGGCCGGCCAGTCGGTGTTCACCCAGATGGACGGCTTCGGCGGCATGCCGCGCGATTACGATATCCGGGTGGAGAACCGCAAGGCGGGAATCGGCGTGCGGCAAACTTCCGACCGGCCCATGGCGAAACTGGTCTTCTGGTCCATTCGCACGACCGTCTGTCCGGAGGCCTTCATCGACCTGCGCGTGGAGCCGGGGCAGGAAGTGAAGTGGAGAATCAACTATGAGTTTTACACCCTTCCGCGGTGAAACGTGCCGTAGGGATTTCGGCAAGATGGCGCTGGGGGGCGCGCTGGGAGCGCTTCTCGCGCCGGGCGCATCCAGGGCCGCGGTGCATCCGAATGCGCCCGGCATCAAGCTGTGCGCGCAAGCCGACGCCACCCCGAGCGACGACCAGTTGCTGTTTCTGAAACAGATCGGCGCCGAGTATGTCAGCGTCCAGGCGGCTCCGGGAATGCGGACGGCCGAAGGTTTCCTGGCCATCAAGAAGCGCTACGCCGACGCCGGCATCACGGTATGGAACATCGGCAACAGCAGCGTGCACAACATGCCGGAAGTGACGCTGAACCTGCCGGGGCGCGACCAGAAGATCGAGGAGTATAAGCAGTACATCCGCAACCTTGGTAAAGCGGGGATCTACTACACGACCTACGCGCACATGGGCAACGGCATCTGGTCGAGCGGGCGCGCCATGGTGCGCGGCGCCTCGGCGCGCGAGTTCGATATGGCGAGCCCCGACAGGCGCGGCGTGTGGGACGGCAAGACGTGGGCGGAGCCGCTCTCGCACGGGCGCGAGTTCACCAAAGAGGAGATTTGGGAGAACTTCACCTACTTCATCAAACAGGTGGCGCCGGTGGCTGAGGAGAACAGTGTGCGCATCGGCATCCACCCGGACGATCCGCCGGTGCCGGTGCTGGCGGGCGTGCCGCGCTGCATCTTCGGCAACTTCGAGGGCTACCGGCGCGCGCTGGAGATTGCCGGCAGCCCGAACGTGGGGATCTGCCTGTGCTGCGGGACGTGGCTGGAGGGCGGCAAGGCGTTGACCGGGAAAGACCCGGAAGAGATGATCCGCTATTTCGGCGCGGGGAAGATCTGGAAGATCCATTTCCGCAACGTGAGCGCGCCGCTGCCGCACTTCGTCGAGACCTTCATGGACGACGGCTATTACGACATGTACAAGATCATGAAAGCGCTCGCGGAGGTGAAGTTCGACGGCATCGTGATATTGGACCATTCACCGGGGATGGTGGGCGGGGGATACACGCAGACTGCGTACGGGTTCGCGTACATGCGGGCGCTGCTGAAGCGGGCCATCGGGTAGGACTCGGTTCCGGCTACGTTGCGTGGCGCCATGCGCTGCGGATGGGCGCCAAGATACGGGCACTCTGCCCAGAGTTAGTTTGGTGCCTGCCCAGGTTGGGCGGTTCGGTGGCTACTTCCGCGAAGAAAGCGTGAGCGCAACCGGCGAGCTTCATTCCTGCGAGTGGCACGCTTTTCGGCCAATTGCCCCGAAGCGGACTCGAAGGGGCTAGTGTTACAGGTGCGGACGAGGACTTTGAGCCGCGCTACGAATAGCGTTAAGCAGATGGTGGAAGCTTCTAGACCGAGGGGCTCCCAAGTCGAGGTGCGGGGCGATGGCACGCGAGCCGGCCACCTTCTGATAGCGATAGCCCGTTAGCTCTGCGAGTTCACGAGATGGGGAGTGCAACCGGTCTGGATCGCGGAATTTGACCCGATTTTGCTTTGCAGCAAGACCGCTCACGCCTAATCCCAACTCGACGGCTCGCAGATCGCCAAGATAGAATGCCTCCAGTTCGCGGCAAGCGACACGTACGACGGCTTCAGGCCTACGAGCGCGGGAGCAGCGAGCGGCAAGGTTCCTTTTGATTTTTCGGCAGTCACCACTATCCTGATCGCGCAGCACGATAAATCGCGCTTGGGGGTTTAGGTAACCACGCAACTTCCTCTCAATCTGTTTCTCGAGATCCTGCCTGCCTTCAAACACGATGAAGCGAGGGTGGATCTGACTCTTTGAGGCGACCAAAAGAGGGAATAGGGTTTCTAACAACGCCTTAGCCGATTCTTCCTCAAGGAAAAAAACCAGCTCTCTCATGCGGGGTCGACTCCCCTAAAAAACCCTTGCTTCCATAGGTATCCCATCTTGTCTCCATCCTCCATGTAACGCTTGACCTGTTCGTCGTCCTGAGCGCGTCGGATCTCGGAGAGTCCGTCTTTCTTCACAAGCCAGAAAACCTCTTCCAGCCGGATAGCGTTGAGGAGGTCCGGGGAATGCGTGGATACCATTACCTGTCCGCCCCTCTGGGCGTAGTCTCGAAACTCCTCGGCGAGTTCACTCATCAAGGTCGGGTAGAGTTGATTTTCCGGCTCCTCAATGCAAAGAAGAGGATGGGGTTTTGGATCATGAAGCAGCACTAAGTAAGCAAACATCTTGATGGTACCGTCCGAGACATATCGGTCCAGGAAAGGAGTCTTAAAGGTGCCGTCGCGAAATCGGAGAATGAGGTAACCGTCCTGCGTGAGCTCCGGCTCGACACCACTGATCCCAGGGACTCGCTGCCGCATTCGTTCGAGGATTCTCTTGAATATCGGGCGGTGATTTTCGTATAGGTATTGCGCAACGCGGGGCAGATTCTCACCCGTTTCCGACAGATGCTCCACGACACCAGTGGCCTCCTTGCGGCCCCGAGCAGCGCTGATGTGAAAGTCGGAAACATGCCAATTCTCGAGGAGTTGACGCAGAGCACTGGCGGCTTTGAAGCGCTGGAACTGTCCAAGACCCTTAATAGCCAGAATATCCGGGGACTCTAGCCGCTGCTCCTCACGCTTAAGCGCCTCGTCCGGTTTGTCGAAATCTTCCTCGTTTCTGATCGCAAACCCCGAACCTTTACGGAAGTCAAGAAAGTAAAAGGGTGCGCCGTAACGGCCGCGCTTGTAGCGGAGGAACTCGTGTAGAACGACTGGTCGGCCCTGCTCACTTCCGATTTCCAGATGGTAGGTGACGAGCCGGGATCTGCCGGCAATATCTAGTCCAACCTGGAGTTCCACGACAATTGACTCGGTGTCGTGCCCGCGCGTGACGACTTCCGGAAAGCGCCCACGCGCGTCTAGTGCTTGTCGAACATTTCCGGTTAAAGCATCGCGCAGGAAACCGAATACGTCGAAGAGAGTGGATTTTCCGGTGCCGTTGGCACCGACCAGTACGATGAAGCTCGGAATGTCTGTGAGGTGAATGTCCTGAAGAGCCTTAAAGTTGCGGATTATAACGGATTTCAGTTCCATGGCGTAGTGCCTCTTCTCGTTTCGCGTCGGCGAATCTCGCGGGGCATCGGATCAATCCAACTGGAGTGCCAGAGGTTGCGGTGCTGAAGCCGCAACGCGAATCCCATTCTCAGCTTTCTCTTGTATGTGCCGACGGCGAAGCCTAAGAACGCTACCTCGAAATCCCGGCGTGAATACTCACGTTGGGGCCGGCTCCCGTCGGGACCTTCCAGAGAAATGGCTGCGAACGTCAGTCTCACAAATAAGCAGTATACCCTTTGGGGGCTGAAGGAGTCTTTTATTGGGGCCATTTGGCCGCGCAGTCGGCTTCTCGGACCAGTGCACCAGAAACGGCGCTCCGGAACGGATGCTCGCTGGCGCCGGATGCACTTCCATCGGCGAGAACGACCTCTCTAAGGCTTATGAAGTTGCGCCGCGTCGGATCCTCGGTCCGCCTCCGGCCTGGCGGCGTGAGGCGCTGCCCCACGCCTGCGATACGCCTCCCCATGCACGATCCTGGCCGCCTCGATCAACTCCGGGTACGGCGTGTCGGTCACGCTCACCAGTCCGATGTTGTAGTTTTCCCCATCCCCAGGGCGGCCGGTGAGCGGCTCGTCGGCGTACTTGAAATAATGGCAGCCGACCATCAGCGGGTGATCCACCACGCTGCGGATGTACTCCTGGTACATGCGGGCGCGGTCTGACTGGTC
>JBEKPZ010000212.1:0-34381 GCA_049520215.1 Bryobacteraceae bacterium
TCATCCCCATGGACACCGTAAAATATCAGCTCGACGAGACCCGCATCCCCAAGGCCTGGTACAACCTGGTCTCCGACCTTCCCAAGCCACCCGCGCCGCCCCTGCATCCGGGCACCCTCCAGCCCATCGGGCCCGACGATCTTTCGCCCATCTTCCCCATGAGCCTCATCCTGCAAGAGGTGAGCCAGGAGCGCGAGATCGAGATCCCCACGCCGGTGCGCGACATCTACCGCCTCTGGCGCCCCACGCCGCTCTACCGCGCCCGCCGCTGGGAGAAAATGCTCGACACGCCCGCGCGCATTTACTACAAGTACGAGGGCGTCAGTCCGGCCGGATCCCACAAGCCCAACACCGCCGTGGCCCAGGCTTTCTACAACAAGGAGGCCGGCACCAAGCGCCTGGCCACCGAGACCGGCGCCGGCCAGTGGGGCTCTTCGCTCGCCATGGCCTGCAACTTCTTCGGACTGGAGTGCAAGGTCTTCATGGTGCGCGTCAGCTACAACCAGAAGCCCTACCGGCGCGCCCTGATGGAAACCTTCGGCGCCTCGGTGACCGCCAGCCCGAGCTATGAAACCGAGGCTGGCCGCGCCATTTTGGCCAAGCAACCCGACTCGCGCGGCTCGCTCGGCATCGCCATTTCCGAGGCGGTCGAAGTGGCCGCCAAAGATCCCGACACCAAGTATTCTCTCGGCAGCGTGCTCAACCACGTGCTGCTGCACCAGACCGTGATCGGACTGGAAGCCCTCGAGCAGATGCAGATGGCCGGCGATTATCCCGACGTGCTGGTGGGTTGCACCGGCGGCGGCTCCAACTTCGCGGGCATCGCTTTCCCCTTCATCGGCCGCAACCTGCGCGGCCAGACCTCCACGCGCGTGCTCGCCGTGGAACCCTCCGCCTGCCCCAGCCTCACCCGCGGACGCTTCGCCTACGACTTCGGCGACACCGCCCGCCTCACGCCGCTGGTGAAAATGCACACGCTCGGCAGCTCCTTCATCCCGCCCGGCATTCACGCCGGCGGCCTGCGCTATCATGGCATGGCCCCGCTGGTCAGCCATCTGCTCGACATCGGCGCGATCGAAGCCATGAATGTGCAGCAGTTGGACGCCTTCGCCGCGGGCGTCGGGTTCGGGCGCGCCGAGGGCATCATCCCCGCGCCCGAGGCCAACCACGCCGTGGCCGGTGCGCTGGCGGAAGCGCTCAAGTGCAAGCAGGAGGGAGTCTCGCGCACCATCCTGTTCAATCTTTGCGGCCACGGCCACTTCGACATGCAGGCTTACATCGATTACACTGCCGGCAAGTTGCAGAACTACGACTATCCCGACGAGGAGATCGCCATGGCGCTGGCGGGCCTGCCGCCGGTCGCTGCCGGGTAATGCGGAGTAATGCCAGGTCGGCACTTCAGATGGCTCCCCTGCCGCACGGCGCCAGCGGTAACCTGGAGAGGCAGCGGTGCAACGATGACCGTCACACTCAATTTGCCGCCGGAAAAAGAGGCTGCGTTCAAGGCCCAGGCGCGCGCGGACTGAGTCTTGAGCAGTGGATGCTCGACGTGGCCGACCAGTCCGTAGAAATCGTCTCCATTGCCCACCTGCAGAAAACAGATCCCGAGGAGTGGGCGCGGCACTTCGACGCCTGGGTCGATAGTCACGACCCCAACACACCCGTTCTCTCGGATGAAGCCATGAGCCGGGAGAGCATCTACCCGGACCTGATTTAGCCGCATGCTCCTCGGATACCAGCGCAGTGCTGCGGCTCTTGCAACCGTTGCATCCGTAGCGTGAGATCGTCCGCGGCGCGATCAAGGCTCTGGGCGCTCGGGGCCGCGACCTTCACATTGCGCCTCAAAACCTTTTCGAACTGTGGGTGGTCGCGACGCGCCCGGCAGCCCGAAACGGTCTGGGGCGGTCCCACACGCGCCGGACGAGCTGATGTGCGATCTATCCAGTCTGGGAAACCTCGTCATTCAGTATCGGGTTTCCGGGAAGCCGGCGCACGATGTCCGCCTGGTGGCCGCCATGCGGTGCATGGCCTCACCGCCATTCTCACTTTCGACAAGACTGGATTCTCCCGTTACGCCGGCATTGAAGTCGTGCATCCCGCCGATGACGCCGCTTGAGCGCGCCCTTTTCTCTGCCCGGCCCTCGTGATCGCATGGCCCCTTTGCGGCCTCACCAGCCCGCTCACTGAATGGTTCCTTTCGTGGATGAGAAAAAGGCCCGAGTTTTTCACCTTTATCCATAAGTGCAAGTTCAGCGGATCTTTCTATGCAGGAATACGACGTAGCCCTGAAGACGCTGTTAAAAGGTTCAGCCGCGCTCACCCTTCGCGCGTTGACCGGCACGGCGGTCGCGAAGTGGTTGGATGTAGAACTTCCAAAGGTGCGGAAAGCGCAGAACCTGCGCTTGGATCTGCTCGGCCAGACTGCCGGCGGCCAACTCATCCACATTGAGCTGCAAAGCGGTAATGACGCGGCCATGCCGTTCCGCATGATCGAATACTGTCTCGGCATTCAACGGCTGTTCGGACAATTTCCGCGGCAAATCTTGCTTTATGTTGGTGAGGCGCCCATGCACATGCAAAACGAGCTGCGCGGCCCGGATTTATCATTCCAATACGGTCTGATCGACATTCGAACGCTGGATGGCGACCGCCTGCTGGAAAGCCAAGAGGTCGGCGACAATGTAATTGCGATCCTGGCGCAATTGCGAGACGATAAGAAGGCGGTCCACAAGATTGTGGAGCGGATCGCCGGCCTGGCGATAGCGGAAAGGGAGACCGCCTTGGCCCAGTTGATGATCCTGGCCGGATTGAGGCACTTGGCGGGGACGGTGGAACAGGAGGCACGGAATATGCCGATCGATCTAGATATTCGGGACCACGAAGTCTTGGGGCCGATGATTATAAAAGCGGAACAGAAGGGCCGTCAGGAAGGCTTGCGGGAAGGCCTGCAAGCAGGCGAACTCACCGTCCTTCGACGGCTAATCGAAAAGCGTTTCGGCGCTCTCCCGAGTTGGGCCTTCGAGAAACTGGCAGCCATGCCGGCGTCCGAGCTTGAAACTCTGAGCGAGCGGGTGCTGGACGCCAGGAGCGTGGACGAATTGCTGAGGTAAAATTGTGGGGCAGGTTGTCAACCTGCAGGCCGATTGTCAATCGGCCCTTCCCTCGACCTTCATGAAGCGGCCCCTCAAACCACCTGGCCGCCGCCCCCGGTCACGCGCTGAGAAAATAAACCCGGTCCCCACATCCCGACCAACCAAATCACTTACCATCCACCCCCTCCCGGCTAACCCATTTCCCCACAAGCCCGCCCTATCATCGAATCCAAGCCAACCGGCAGAATGCCCAGCACTCTACCGGTCCCAACACTCCGGAGGGCAAGGCCGCCGTGCGCCTCAACGCCCTCACCTACGGCCTGCGCACCCGTGGCCTCATCCTCCCCTGGGAAGACCCGAGGAATACAAGCAGCTCTGGGCCGCGCTCGTTGCCGAGTGGCAACCCCAAACCCAAACCGAACGGATGCGCCTCGAACAGATGGCCATCTCCCAATGGTGCTCGCCCGCATGGCCAAGAAAGAGGGAAGAATCTGCGAGCGCAGATTGCCATTCGACGAAGAGTTGCCCCTGCTGGACCGGGTTTCCGCGCTGCGCATGCGCCTGGAGCGTTCCTTCACCACCGCGGCGCACGAACTGACAGTCGCAAAAGGAGCGCAAGGCCCAGCCCCAGCGCCCCTCCGAGGCTAAGCCAACCAGGCAGCCCGCCAGAAGCGCCCCGCCACCCCCGATTCCCGTTAGCACTCTGCCCCCTGGTCTTTGACAACCGCACCCACGACACCCACCGGTACGCAACCACTGTCTCCCCACTAGCCGCGAGAATCCCGAATCCAGACCCCCGGCCCGGCGCGCCAAGCGCCCCAACCCCCCATCGCCCACTACCCGATGCCCGAAATGCCCAAACCGCGCCTCCTAAGAAATAGCAAGGCATTTATTATCAATATGATGGGCTTTGTTCGTTAGAACCGGTAACCGCCTGCCAACCTGCCGGGCCTCACTTACCCGCCGTACCCATGCAACGCAATGCAACACTCCAGACGGTCTTCCATAACACCTGCCCGCATCGCCGTGTCGCGTCGCCCTGCTACCCTAAGCCTTATGCCCTCCGCCCCCGCCCTGCGCGCCGAAAAGCTCACCAAAGTCTACCGCTCCGGCGACGCCGATCTGGTCATCTTCGACTCCATCGACCTCCAGGTCCACCGCGGCGAAATGCTCGCCCTGGTCGGCGAGTCCGGCGCCGGCAAGTCCACCCTCCTCCATTTGCTCGGCGGTCTCGACAGACCCACGAGTGGTACGATATACTACGGATCGATAGACATTGCACAGCTCGCCGATTCTGAACTTGCTAATTTCCGGAATCGCGAGATCGGATTTGTTTGGCAGATTCACTACCTGCTGCCGGAGTTTACGGCGCTCGAAAACGTGATGATGCCACTGCTGATCCGGGGGGTGCCGCACGGGAAGGCGGCTTCGGATTCGCTAGCGAGGTTGGATGAGGTCGGGCTTCACGCGCGCGCGACACACCGCGCAGGGGAATTATCCGGGGGCGAACAGCAGCGCATCGTGCTGGCCAGGGCTCTGGTCGGAGAGCCCTCCGTTTTGCTCGCCGACGAACCCACCGGCAACCTCGACTTCAGGACCGGCGAAATGATCTTCGATCTGCTGGCGCGCCTGCATCGTTCTCATACGCTTACCTCGGTTTTGGTCACGCACAATCTGGCATTCGCCAGGCGATGCGATCGAATTCTGACGATGGAAGGCGGCGCCCTGCTTGCCGGAAGCACCGGTACTGGTTCAGGTAATGTGCATCCGCACGAGGATGGGTAGTATCTTTAATATTAGGGAGCGTCACGGTCATGTTTGAACGTTATACGGAGAAGGCTAGGCGGGTGATCTTCTTCGCCCGTTACGAAGCCAGCCAGTTCGGCAGTCCTTACATCGAAACCGAGCATCTGCTCTTGGGCCTGCTGCGGGAGGATAAGGCTCTGGCCAATCGTTTTCTGCGGTCGCACGCGGCCGTGGAATCCATTCGCAAGCAGATCGAAGGCCACACCACCATTCGCGAAAAGGTTTCCACCTCCGTGGATCTGCCCCTCAGCCACGAATGCAAGCGCGTGCTGGCCTATGGCGCGGAAGAAGCCGAGCGTCTCAACCACAAGCACATCGGCACCGAGCATCTGTTGCTGGGCCTCCTCCGCGAGGAGAAGTGCTTCGCCGCCGAGATCCTGCACGAACGCGGCCTGCGCCTCTCCACTATCCGCGAAGAGTTGGCCCGTTCCCAATCCGAGAAGGTCGCCTCCAACCGCCCCAAGGAAAGCTCGCTGCTGGCCGAATTCTCCCGCGATCTCACGCAGGCAGCCATCGACAACGCGCTCGATCCCCTCATCGGCCGTGACTACGAACTGGAGCGCGTGGTGCAGATCCTCTGCCGCCGCACCAAGAACAACCCCGTGCTGATCGGTGAGCCGGGCGTGGGCAAAACCGCCATCGTGGAAGGCCTCGCGCAGCGCATCGCAGAAGGCGATGTGCCCTCCTTCCTGGCCGACAAGCGCATCCTGGCCCTCGATCTTTCGCTCATCGTCGCCGGCACCAAGTATCGCGGCCAGTTTGAAGAGCGCCTCAAGACCATCATGAAGGAGTTGATGGAGAATCAGAACGCCATCATCTTCATCGATGAGCTGCACACGCTGGTGGGCGCAGGTTCCGCCGAAGGCTCCCTCGACGCCGCCAATATCCTGAAGCCCGCCCTCTCGCGCGGCGAAATCCAGTGCATCGGCGCCACCACGCCGGCCGAATTCCGCAAGTCCATCGAAAAGGACCGCTCCCTCGAACGCCGCTTCCAGGCCGTCAAAGTTCCGCCGCCCAGCGAGCAGGATGCCGTCAAGATCCTGTTCGGCATCAAGGACCGCTACGAGAAGTTTCACGCGGTCGGCTACACCGACGACGCCATCGAGACCGCGGTCTTCACCTCCAGCCGCTATATTCCCGATCGCTTCCTGCCCGACAAGGCGATCGACTTGATCGATGAGGCCGGCGCGCGCGTCAAGCTGCGCCAAACCACCCTGCCCAGCGATCTGGCCGATATTCAAAAGCGCATCAAGTTCATCGTGCACCGCATGGAGAACGCCATCGCCAACCACGAGTTCGAGAAGGCCCGCTTCTACTCCGACGAGGAGCGCAAAGAGCGCGAGAACATGCGCCAGTTGCGCGAGAAGTACAATCTCGACGATTCCTCCACCGGCATCGTCACCAAGGACGACATCGAAGACGTGGTGGCCCGCTGGACCGGCGTGCCCATGACCGCCATCCGGGAAGAAGAGATCACCAAGCTGCTGCGCATCGAAGAAGAGTTGCACAAGCGCATCATCAGCCAGGAGAAAGCCATTTCCGTCCTGGCCCGCGCCATTCGCCGCTCGCGCGCCGGCTTGAAGGCCAGTGCCCGTCCGGCCGGTTCGTTCCTGTTCCTGGGGCCCACCGGTGTGGGCAAAACGGAAGTCGCCCGCGCCCTCGCCGCGTTCCTGTTCGGCAGCGAAAAATCGCTCATCCGCTTCGACATGTCCGAGTTCATGGAGAAGCACTCGGTCTCCAAGTTGATCGGCTCGCCTCCCGGATATGTGGGATACGAAGAGGGTGGCCAGTTGACCGAGCGCGTCAAGCGTTCGCCCTATTCCATCATCCTGCTCGACGAAATCGAGAAGGCCCACCCGGATATTTACAACATCCTGCTCCAGGTATTTGAAGACGGCCAGTTGACCGATGGCTTGGGCAACCAGGTGGACTTCAAGAACACCATCATCATCATGACCTCCAATCTGGGCGCACGGTTCCTGGAGAAGCGCGGCCACCTGGGTTTCTCCGCGCCCGCCGGCGAAGGCATCCCGTCGAAGATCGAGGACATGGTGCGCGCTGAAGTCAAGAAGGCCTTCAATCCCGAGTTCCTCAACCGTCTGGACGACGTCATCCTGTTCACCTCGCTCAACGACGACGACCTGCTCAAGATCATCGGCCTGATGGTCGAACAGATCAACGTGAATCTGGAAGCCAAGCAGCTCAAGATCCACCTGATGCCGGACGCCGCCAAATACCTGCTGGAGAAGACCTGCGCGGATCGCAGCTACGGCGCGCGTCCCCTGCGCCGGGCCTTGCAGAAGTTCATCGAAGACCCGCTCTCGGAAGCCCTGATCCAGGGCGCCCTTCCCCGTCCCGGCGATTTGGAGGTCTACCTGGGCGACACCGGCATCTACTACCGCGCCATCAACGCCGAGCAGCCCGTCGCCGCCGGCGGCGAGCCCGCCGAAGCCCCGGTCGGCGTGCCGCTCTATACCTTCTGATCTGATCTGTACTGTGGGGCAGGATGGCATCCTGCGCGCCGATTGCCAATCTGCGCAAACTTGCCGCGGTTGCAGAGAACCATGACGACTACTGTCGAATCCATTCCAATCACCCTCGGTCGGGAGGAGGACGGCCGCTGGTGGGCCGACATCGAATCTATGCCTGGAGTGATGGCGTAGGCGCGAGCCGCGAGGCAGCCATCGCCGCAGTGCGCGCGCTGGCCTTACGCGTAGCCGCCGACTGCATTGACCACGGCGAGGAAGTTCCCGATCCCTTGGCCAGGATCTTCGCGGTGGCATGAGCCGCTGGCGCTCGGTCAAGGCGAGACGACTATTGGCGGCGTTGCTGCGAATCGGATGGAGTGTATCTTGGCAGACAATGGCTCTCATCGCCGGCTCACGCGGCCGGGCTGGCCCAACTATACATTCGCATTTCATGACGGCGACGAAATCGGTCCCGGATTACTTGCCCAGATAGCCAAGAAAACCGGGCTGGAGCCTGAAGACGTTAGACCAGCCCAGGTGCACGTGATACCCAAAATGAGATTGCCAGCTCGCGCGGGGATTTGTTGCTTAACTTTTGCGTTCGTCGCTATTGGTCAGGAGACTCGACCGAACTGCAAAGACCTAACCTACGAGAGCCGCAACCAAATCGACTACGGGCCGTACGCGTGTCACAAATTCGCACCATGACCGATGAGAACGGCCGCTTCGAGTTGAAAGGCATTCCAGACGGCAACTGTCGCCTCGTAATCAAATATGACGCTTTCTGTCCAGCAAACGCCAAGGCGCGAATCGACCGGCACGCGAGCACAAAGAAGACGCTAATAGCCCATATGCGCCCTGGTGGCATCGACACCTGCAGTTACCTCGAATTGAAGTAGATATAATCACCTCGATGGGCAACTCCGCCGCGCCCCAACCCCACCTGCGCATCCACGCGGTCAACATCTACGTGCGCGACCAGGATCGCAGCCTGAGCTTCTACCTGGACCAGCTTGGATTCAATCTGGCCTTCGACGCCAGATTTGGATCCGGCGGCCGCTGGGTGGCCGTCGCCCCTCCCGACGGTTCCGCTGTGCTCATGCTCATCGCTCCCAAGCGCGGAACCCAGGAGTACAAGCTCATCGGCCGCGCCACGCAAGTTGCCTTCGTCACCGAAGATGTCCTGGCCAAGTTCCACGAATGGCGCAAACGCGGGGTTCGTTTTGGTCATCCCCCGCGCCTGCGGCGCTTCAAGTATGAGCGGCCTGCCCCTGCACCGGCCGCGCCACCCGCGGACGAGGCCCCGATCTGGGGCGCCGTGTTCACCCGCTTCAAGGATGTGGACGGCAACTCATTCGCCCTGGTCGGCTTCGATGAAGTTAGCCGCGAAGTCGAAGCCCACCGCCGCGCCCTGGCGCAGAAGTTGGAAGCCGAACGCCGCGCCGCCCAGGAACTCGAAATTGCAAAGCAGGTGCAGGCCAGGCTCTTTCCCCAAGAGCTTCCCCCGCTCCGAACACTCGAATACGCGGGCGCATGCATCCAGGCCCGCCAGGTGGGTGGCGATTACTACGATTTCCTCAGTCTGGGCCGCGACCGGCTCGGGTTGGTGCTCGGCGACATCGCGGGAAAAGGGATCGCGGGCGCTCTCCTGATGGCCAACCTGCAGGCAAATCTGCGCAGCCAGTGCGCCATGGCCTTGGATCAGCCGCAGCGCTTCTTGCGATCGGTCAACCAGCTCTTCTACGAAAACACTGCCGAAAGCGCCTACGCCACGCTCTTCTTCGCCGAGTACGACGACCAGACCAAGCGCCTGCGTTATGCGAATTGCGGGCATCTCCCCGCCTTTCTATTAAGGCGCAATGGCGCTCTGGAACGGCTCGATTCCACCTGCCCCGTGTTAGGCCTTTTCCAGGCCTGGGATTGCTTGATCGACGAACGCCTGCTCTGCCCGGGAGACACGCTCGCACTCTACACCGACGGCGTCACCGAAGCGTTCAACGATGCGGGAGAGGAATTCGGAGACCAGCGCCTGATCGCGTCCCTGCGCCGCCATCGGGACCAGTCCGCTAGTAGCCAAATGCAAGGAGGGCGGGCTTTAGCCCGCGCGGGGCTTAAGCCCCGCCGCGTCGCCTAAGGCGCCACCACCGGCAGCTCCACAAAACTCTCCCGCCCGGGCGCATGATAGACGCGTTGCACTGCCTTTCGATAATCCCCCGCCTTCGCCCAAAAGATATTCGCCACAAAACTCTGCGGGTTCCGGTCGTAAAGCGGAAACCAGCTCGACTGCACCTGCACCATCATCCGGTGTCCCCGCAGAAAGACGTGGTTCACCGTGGGCAAGTTGAAGCGATACCGCAGCGGTTGGTCCGCGGCGATCGGTTTGGCCGTCTCCAGGTTCTCGCGGTACCGGCCGCGAAAAATATCGGCCGACACCATCAGTTGATAGCCGCCCAAGGCCGCCTCGCCGGCCACCTCATCGGGATAAACGTCAATCAACTTCACCACCCAATCCGAGTCCGTCCCGCTTGTCGAAGCGATCAGATTGGCAACCGGCTCCCCGCTGATCTTCAACGGAGCGCTCAACACATCCGAGACGAACGCCAGAACATCCGTCCGTCCGGACGCCTCCCGCTGATCGTCCACCAGCCATTGCGACCACGTCTTGCGCTTGTCGTCGCCGATCGGCCGCGCGCGGAACGGCACCGGCTTGGCGGGATCGGAGACGTATTCCTCGAAGGCCGCGCCGCCTTCATCCGGCGCGCGGAAGCTCAGCTTAAGGTCCGCCGCGAGATAGAGCGGCGTCGGCCGGATGGTGCAGCCGCTCGCGCACCCCGCCGGCCACGCAGGCAAGCGCCGCCACGCATTCGTGCCGGTCTCAAACGCCGAAACCGGCGCCACATCGGCCCTGGGCGCTCCGTCTTTCAGATATTGGTCCAGGAACGGGCGCAGCATCTCGCGCCGGAAGTAGAGTCCGGTATCGCTGCCGAAACGCAGCGCGCCAAGCGTGCTGCCATCCCCGATCTCCTGCCCGTGATGCCACGGCCCCATCACCAGAAACACCTTGTCGTTGTTCGTATCCTTCGGCTTGATCGCCCTGTAGACAGCCATCGCGCCGTAGATATCCTCCTGGTCCCAAAGGCTGTCCACCAGCATCACCGGCACCTTGAGCGGTTCGGCCGCCAGCACCCGATCCACTGCCTGATCGCTCCAGAAAGCGTCGTAGCTGGGGTGCTCCACGATCTTCCGCCAGAAGCCTAACTGTTCCAGCCCGTGCGCGCGCCCCACCGCGCCCGCCGACACCCCCTGCAGGTACAAGTCGTAGTCGTCGTAGTAACCGCTCCACCACTTCGCGTCGGACCCCCGCGAGGACTCCTGGCTGTTGATGTAGTCCAGAGTTCCCATCTGGCGAAACGCGCCGTTATGGAACCAGTCGTCGCCCCTCCAGCCATCCACCATCGGGTTCATGGGCACGGACACCTTCAGCGCCGGATGCGGATTCACCAGCGCCATCAAGGGCAGGAATCCATCGTAGGATATGCCCAGGATTCCAACCTTGCCGTTGCTTTCCGGGACGTTCTTCACCAGCCAGTCGATGGTGTCGTATGTGTCCGTGGCGTGATCCACCGGCGTGGGATTCTGCGGCCCGTGCAGCGGCCGGTTCATCACGTAGTCGCCCTCCGAGCCGTGCTTGCCGCGCACGTCCTGCACCACGCGGATGTAACCGCCTTCCACGATCACATCGGTTGCGTTGTCGTAGCCCTGCAGGATCGGACCGAGGTGCGTGCTTTGCGCGTGGCTGGTCAGGCCGTTGGCGTCGTAAGGCGTGCGGGTCAGCAGGATGGGAGCGCCATGCGCCCCCTTGGGCAACAGGATCACGGTGTGCAGCTTCACGCCGTCCCGCATCGGGATCATCACGTCGCGCTTGATGTAGTCGAAGCCATCGGTGGCCTCGGCAAACTTCGCCGGAATCTCGCTGGGAAGGTCAGGGTATTGAGCCGTCTGAGCCGCCAGTATCCCCGCCAAACAGAACAAACCCCAACTCGCATATCTCATGTCCAAGCCAGTATACCGTGGAGGGCGGACTTCAGTCCGCGCGGGACTTTAGTCCCGCCGCAACGCCCCCCTAACCGCCATCCAGATCTCGCAATACCGCCACGCCGCCGGAGCACCAACTTCCTCGACGTGGTCCGGCCGCAGCACCAAATCTCCAGTCGCCAGCAGAATCTCGCGCACCCGCGGATTCTGCGCCAGCTTGGCCCGCATAGCCGCCACGATCAGCCTGTAATGCTCCCCCTTCCCCTTCGCCCGGTACGGCATTCGCCGGCCTTCAAAGGTCACCCAGTCTATCCCCATCTTCAGCATATTCGCCTCTCCCAGCGTCCCGGCGTCCTTGGCCTCGAACGCCGTCATGCGCGCCACTTCGTCGCGCGTGTGCGCCCAAGCGATTCCCCGCGCCAGCGCGCGCGCATCCCGCGGACCTTCCGGATACAGCATCATCTGCCAAAAACCTTCCACGCTGGCATAGCGCTTGCCGCGAAACGTAAACGGAGTGGCCGCAAAGTTGGACAGGATTCCCAGTTCGTTGCGTTTGGAAACGATCACCTCGCCCGGGCCGGCCGCTTGCGGCAGGATCTCCCAACTGGCCCGCTGGTCCTCCGGAACCGGAGTCCACCAATGCGCGGGATACGCCCCAGCGAAAACAACTTGGCAAACCACGGCCCCAATCAGCCATCGCATAATTAGCTCCAAAACCCCGCTTTAGAGCTAGAATACAAGCAGGAGTGGACCATGTCTACTATTTTGGTGTATGTGGTTTATGGCTTCTCCGTCGCCCTCGCCCTGGTTTTCGTCTACCTTTTCCACGCGCGCTGGTACTGGCATGTACTCAGCGTGCTGGCAGCTTTGGCCATCGGATTCTCGCCGCCGCTGCCGGGTTGGGTGGGTCTCAGCCGGGATCTGGTGTATGGCTCGCTATTCCTGTTCCTGCTGGTGTGGGGCTTAGCGGAACCATTCGTGCATCGGTTTCGCCCGCACGGAACCCACGGAACGCCCCGCCACGCCTGATCGTTGAGTACCGCCATTTGTGTCCGTTGTCACCACTCGACTGGTTGCAGTGTGCTCTTTCGGACTATCCCAGGATGCCCGGTTGGAAAATCCGTTGAATTCACCCCGGACCGCCTCGTATAATCGCTCCTATGCGCAAATTAAACCTCGATGCGGCGCGCGCCGCGCGGATAGCTGTGCCCCTGCTAGTTGGCGGGTTCCTGCTGCTTCCCCAGGGCGCTCAAGCTGGGTACATTTTTCAGGACGTCGTCAACCCCGGCGATCCGACCTTTAACCAGGAGTTGTCAATCAACAATGCCGGCACCATCGCCGGTTATTTCGGCAGTGGAGCGCCGAACGCCACTCCACCTCCGTTCACCTTAACCCCCAATCAGGGCTACACGACGTCGGCGCCATACACGTCTTTCACGGGCGAGAACTTCCCGGGCTCTAGCCAGACCCAGGTGACCGGCATCAACAATGGCGGCGTTACCGTCGGCTTCTATGCGGATAGCAACGGCGCCACGACTCCAAACTTTTTCGGATTCGTGGACCAGAGCAATACTTTCACGACAGTAAGAAACCCCAATACGCCGGCTACGGGGCCAACTACCAATCAGCTCCTCGGGTTGAACGACAATGGCACGGCCGCCGGCTTCTATGTTGACGCGTCCGGCAATAGTCACGGGTATCTCTATAACATCGGAAGCTCGAGCTATACCAACGTCTTGCTTCCGTCGTCGGACAATGCCACCAGTGTCACGGCAACCGGCATCAACAACGCCGGTGAGGTGATCGGGTTCTTCCTCAGCGGTAGCGTCACCGAAGGCTTTCTGGACAACGGCGGAACTTTCACGAACTTCGAAGCTGCGGGTTCCACCAATACGATGTTTCTGGGAATTAACAATGTTGGTCAGATCGTCGGCGTCTATCAGGACGGCAATGGCTTCAACAACGGCTTTGTGTATTCCATCGCTTCGGGCACTTATCAGACGGTTGACGATCCCAATGCGGTGTTGGCGAACGGCGGCACGACCATCAACGGAATCAACGATAACGGACAGCTTGTCGGATTCTACGGAGACGCCAACGGGAACACTATTGGCCTGGTAGCCAACACAGTGCCTGAGCCGGGTTCCATGGCGCTGGTGGGTTTGGGGGCTTTGCTGATCGCGATCGGTTGGCGGCGCAGCTGTGGGGCGGTCAATCTTGGCCGCAGCCGCCTTTCAGGCGGCCAAGCCGGCTGAAAAGCCGGCTGCGGGCAGAATTGCCCGCCCCACGCTACTCGTACCTCAGCGCCACCATCGGATCCACGCGCGCCGCGACCAACGCCGGACGCAGCGCCGCGATCAAAGCCACCAGCGCCACTATGCCGCTGGTACCCGCCAGCACCCAGGGATTGCCCGCCTTCACGCCATACAAAACGCTCTGCAACTCCTGGCGGCCGGCGAAGGCCATCGCCCAGCCCAACGGGATTCCGATCGCGGCCTGCATAGCGGCCTTCTTCAGCACCTGGCGATGCAAATCCGCGCCCCGCGCTCCCAGCGCCACGCGCAATCCAAATTCGCGCATCCGCCGGCTGACCGCGTAGGAAGTCACGCCGAACAATCCGCCGGCCGCCAGCACCAGCCCCAGCAGCGCCAGGGTGCCCGCAACTCCCGTCAGTACCGACTCTTCCTCGTGCGCGGTGACCATGTGCTGCCGCAGCGTATGCATGTCCCTTAAGATGAACTCCGCATCGACCCGCCGAGCCAGGGTGCGCACCGAAACGGCCAATGCCCCCGCGTCCCTGACGGATTCCACAAAGAAGGTTGGCTCGTACGTGGGCATCTGGGCAAACGGGAAGTAGAAGTATGGCTGGATGGTCTCCTGGAGATGGATGGTAGGCCCGTCTTCCACCACTCCCACGATCTGGCGCTCCCGCCCCGCGACCCGAATCCAAGCGCCCAGCGCATCGCGTCCGCTAGAGTAGCGGTGCACAAAAGCCTCACTCACCATGACTACCGGCGTCGTCTCGCGCCCATCCGCGGAGCTGAACCCGTGCCCCTCGACGATGCGCGCACCGGTAGTGGCGAAGTAGCCAGGGCTCACCCGGTTGTAATGGAAGGATATCTTAGGCTGTCCCGGCATCTCCAGGTCCACTGCCGAGCCTCCGCCCGAACCGCTGAGCAGCGCGCGGCCGGCATATGCCGCCCGCCGCACACCCGGCAATCCGGCGAGTTGCGCCGCCAAAGCATCGGCGCGCGCGGCGGCGGCCACCTCCCTTTCCCAATTGCCCTGTACCAGCAGGATCTGCCGGTCGGGGTCCATAGCCGGGCGGATGGCGGTTACGTTCTGCAAACTGCGCCAGAGCAAACCAGCCGCGCAAGTCACCGTCGTGACCACGGCGATTTGCACCACCACCAGCGCCGTCAGCCAGCGCGAGGGCCGCCCCCCGATGGATGTCTGAATGGACGGGAGAATCCTGTGCTTCCGGGCATCGCTCAACGGGATCAGAGACGCAATCGCGGCCACCATCAGCAAAGCGGCGGCGCTGAACGCAAAGGTGCGGCCATCCAGCCGAACGCGGAAATCGATGTGGCCTGCGAATTCGCCGGCGTAGAGGATCGCAGGCAAGACGTCGATCAGCCAGCCGGCCAGGGCCAACCCCAGCGCCGTTCCCAGGCCGCACAGCAGCAGCGTCTCGCTGGCATGCTGCCGCAGCAAGTCCCTGCGGCCCGCGCCCAGCGCCAACCGGATAGCCGTCTCCCGGCGGCGCGCTTCGTTATCCACCAGGCGAAGGTTGGCGAGGTTGGCGGCAGCCACCAGCAGCACCAGAAATAGCGGCGCCATCAGCAGCGCCGCAAACAGAAGCTTGAACTCCGCAAATGGGAAGACGGCAGCGGTGCGCCCCGGCTCCGGCTCCAGGCCTTCCGCCTGAAGCTGGCGCAGAATGGCGCCCGCCTCCCGTTGCGCCTGCTCGACCGTAGCGCCGGGCCGCAAGCGTCCCAGCACTTCGAAATCCGCCAGGTGCTGGTCGAGACGATCCTGGTACCCCAGCGAGCCGAAGAATGTCTGGGGTGGCACGAACAGGTCCACCAAAATGCCGCGGTGCGTGTCGGAGAAGCCGGGCTGCAAGACCGCGACGATCCGCAGTGAGGCGTTGCCGACTGCCAGCGCGCGGCCCACCACGTTCAAATCGCCGCCCAGGGCTGTCTTCCAAAAGTGGTCCGCCACCACCACCACGCCGTCGCGCCCGGCGCCGCCGTGGAACACATCGCCCGCCGCCGCCTTCACGCCCAGCACGTCGAAGTAGTTCTCGGAAACCCCGGCGGTGATCGGAAATTCGTCGCGGTCCGCCAGCCGCACCTTCGGACCCACGCGGCATTCCGCCAGCACGCCTTCCCAGGAGCGAGCGCGGCTGGCCAACGCCTGGTATTCGATCCACGTCAGGTCGGCGGAGCGCTGTTCGCGGTCGCGTGCGTAAAGCCACTGCAGGCGCGCGGGTTCGCGCACCGGGAGCGCCCGCAACATGCCCGCATCCAACAGGCTGAAGCCCACGGTGCAGAAACCGATCGCCAGGCCCAGGGACAGCACGGCCAGCGCCGTAACTCCCGGCCGCCGGGACAGCGCCCGGACAGCCATGCGTAGATCGCGCAGAAGGGCGTCCATGGCTTCCCCGTCTTGCACGTCAAGGGCCGGTAGGTGGCACAGGCGAGGGCGGTAGGTGGCACAGGCAAGGGCGGTAGGTGGCACAGGCTTTAGCCTGTGATACTGTGCCCCCCCTCCCCCGGCGGTTATTTCCGACTCCACTGTCCGCTTCTGGGAACCAGCCGTGCGCTCTCGCTACAATGGCGTTTCATGCGACGCCGCTCCGCCATCCGCGACACCCTCGAGTACTGGATGGCGTTGGCGGTGGTCCAATCGCTGGCATGGACGCCGCTGCCTGTGGCCAACTGGCTGGCCCGCCGGTACGCGCGGCTCCTGGATCTGGCGCTGCCGCGCCTGCGCCGGGTGGCCCTCGACAACCTGGCCATGGCCCTGCCCGAGCTCGACCGCCGCGCCCACCAGCGCATCGCCGACGGTGTGTTCCACTCCATCGCCCGCCTGCTGGTCGCCTTCGCGCGCTTTCCGCGCATCCATCGCGGCAACCTCGCCGACTGGATCCGCTACGAAGGCTTCGAACACTTCGAAGAGGCCCGCAAACGCGGCCGCGGCGTTCTGTTCGCCACCGCGCACCTCGGCAACTGGGAGCTGAGCGCCTTCGCGCATGCCTGGATGGCTGCCCCCATGAACGTGGTCATCCGCCCCCTCGACAATCCCAAAATCGACGCGCTGGTGGAGCGCCGCCGCACGCTCTCGGGCAACCGCCTGATCGGCAAGAAGGAGTATGCCCGCGGCATCCTGAAGGCCCTCCAGGGCAACGAGGCCGTGGGCATCCTGGTGGACCAGAATGCGTCGCTCGAGGAAGGCACTTTCGTAGACTTCTTCGGCGTCCCCGCCTGCGCCGGAACCGGCTTCGCCAAACTGGCCGCGCACAGCGGCGCGGCCGTGATTCCCGGCTTCGCCCTCTGGATCGAGAACGAGCGCAAGTACGTGCTGCGTTTCTATCCACCCATCGAAATCGCGGACGACGCGGAGGCCGGCACCCGCGCGCTCCACCGCCAGTTGGAAGCCGTGATCCGCGAATACCCCGATCAGTGGCTCTGGATTCATCGCCGCTGGAAGACCCGCCCGCCAGCCGAAAAGCCTATGGAGGGCGGGCTTTAGCCCGCGAGGGGCTTAAGCCCCGCTCTTGGGGTGTAATCTTGAAATGCAGCCGGGCGAGATCGACGCCGTGCATACCTTGATTTCCAGAGCGAGAAATTCCGCTGCTTTCGCTGTTTGAATCGCCATCGGACCCGTGGAGATCCATGGTCCTGGCGATTGCCACGACTGATAGGCACCAGGCTATCTCGTTGGGCTTTGCGGGGTGGCGATCCTTAAAGGCGCCGAAGAAGGCGTGATGTAGTGGGTCAATTTGCGTAGCATCGCCTTGGAGGGCGGCCAATCTTGGCGGCAGCCGCCTTTTTCAGGCGGCCAGAGCCGGCTGAAAGCCGTCCCCAGAGGGGACCCCGGGCAGAATTGCCCGCCAATTGCAAACTGACCCTCTACCGAAAGTGGGCGTGTGGAAGAGCTGCTTTTTGTACGCCATACGCGCCGATGACTAGAGTCAGATAAACCAGCCCCGCGGCCCACGGCAAAGCAGTTAGAATAAAATCTCCACGCGATGCTCGAAACCCAACTACCGCATCTCGAATCTGCCGCGCTCGACCGCATCCAGGCCGCCCGATCGCCCGAAGACCTGGAGGCGGTGCGCATCGAAGTGCTCGGCCGCAAAGGCTCGCTCACCCAAGCCGGCAAAGACATGGGCAAGGTCCCGCCGGAGGATCGCGCCCGCATCGGCAAGCTGCTCAACGCCGCCAAGCAAACGCTCGAATCCGCCTTCGAATCCCGCCAGCGCCAGTTCGATGCCGAAGCCCTGGAAGCCCGCCTCTCCGCCGAGTGGCTCGATCTCACCCTCCCCGCGCCCGGCCCGCAAATGGGCCATCTGCATCCCATCACCCAGATTCAATCCGAAATCGAGGACCTCTTCGTCTCCCTCGGTTTCGCCGTTCTCGATGGCCCCGAGGTCGAAACCGAATACCACAATTTCGACGCGCTCAACATCCCCGCCGACCATCCCGCGCGCGATATGCAGGATACCTTCTGGCTCACCGGCGGCAACCTCCTGCGCACCCACACTTCGCCGGTGCAGGTGCGGGGCATGGAACGTCTCGGACCGCCCTTGCGCATGATCGCCCCCGGCCGCGCATTCCGCAACGAAAACGTGGACGCCTCCCACGAGCACACCTTCTATCAGCTCGAAGGCATGATGGTCGACCGCGATGTCTCAGTGGCGCACCTCATCTATTTCATGAAGACCCTGCTCACCGCCATCTTCAAGCGCGAAGTCACCGTGCGCCTGCGGCCGGGCTACTTCCCTTTCGTCGAACCCGGCTTCGAGCTGGATATCCAATGCCTCATCTGCGGCGGTCCCGGCTGCCCGGTCTGCAAGCAGAGCGGATGGGTGGAACTCCTTCCCTGCGGCTTGGTCAATCCCAACGTGCTGCGCATGAGCGGCATCGATCCCGATGAGTGGAATGGCTTCGCCTTCGGTCTGGGTCTCACCCGCCTGGCGATGATGCGCTACGCCATCGACGATATCCGCCTGCTGCAAAGCGGCGATCTGCGTTTCTTACAGCAATTCTGATGAAGTTCTCATATAACTGGATTCGCGAACACGTCCCGGCGCTCGACACTCCGGCCAGCCAACTGGAGCGCCTCATCACCATGCGCACCGCCGAGTGCGAGGGTATCGAAGACACCGGCGCGCTCCTCGCCCAGGCCTGCGCCGCGCGCGTCGTATCCGTCGAACCCATCCCCGACAGCCACAACGTGAAGGCAGTCGTCGAAACCGCGGTTTACGGGGGCAAGCTCGTAGTCTGCGGCGCGCCCAACTGCCGCCCCGGCATGCTCACAGCCTACGTCCCTATCGGTAAAAAGGTCGTCAGCGGCGTCGAAAGCGAAGGCATGCTGGCCTCTGGCGCGGAACTAGGCCTCAATCGCGACGCTGCTGGCATCGTCGAACTCGCAGGCGAACTCGCTGGCTGCGCCCCCGATAGCATCATCGAGATCGACAACAAGTCCATCACCCACCGTCCCGACCTCTGGGGCCACTACGGCATGGCCCGCGAAGTGGCCGCCATTCTGCGCCAGCCGCTCCGCGATCCAGTCCAGCCGTCGCTCATCCCCACCGCGCCCGCGCCCATCAACGTCGCCATCGAAGACCTGGACCTCTGCCCCCGATACAGCGCCCTGGTCTTCGACAACGTCACCGTCCAGCCGTCGCCGCTTTGGCTGCAATACCGCCTTACCGCTATCGGTCTGAATCCCATCAACAACATCGTGGACATGACCAACTTCATCATGTCCGAGCTGGCGCAGCCCATGCACGCCTTCGATCGCGACCTGCTCCACGGCGATACCATCTTTATCCGCCGCGCGCACGAAGGCGAATACTTCCTGGCCCTCAACGAACAGGACTTCACCCTCCACCCATCGAACCTGGTCATCGCGGACGCCCAGGGCGCAGTCGCCCTCGCTGGCGTGATCGGCGGTATGGATAGCGCCATCGTGGCCGGCACGACACGCATCGTGCTCGAAAGCGCGTGCTTCAACGCCGCCAGCGTGCGCCGCACTTCCTCCGCGCTCAAGCTGCGTACCGACGCCTCCATGCGCTTCGAGAAATCGCAAGACCCGGCCAACACCGTGCGCGGCCTCGCGCGCGCCGTCCAACTGCTTCAGGAACTCTCGCCGGGCATCCGCCTGGTAGGCGGTCTCGCGGACCGGCGCAAGCCTATTGCGCCGCCCCCTCCCATCCTGCTGCCCATGGACTGGCTGGTGCGCAAGCTCGGCAAAGACGTCAGCCCCGATGAGGTGCGCGACATCCTGGAGCGCCTGTCATTCGGCGTGTCGACAGCCGCGCCCGGCGTGTTCTCCGTGACCGTGCCCTCCTGGCGTGCCACCAAAGACGTCTCTGTGAAGGACGACCTCGTCGAAGAGGTCGGCCGCATGATCGGTTACGATTCCATCGAGCCGCGCCCGCCCGCCGTCCTCACCACCGTGCCGCCTGCGAATGTTGAGCGCGCCTTCCATCGGCGTGTGCGCGCCCTCTTCGCCGACGAAGGTTTCACCGAAGTCTACAACTACTCGTTCGTAGCGGAAGCCGATGCGCTCGCCTTCGGCATGCAGCCGGGCGATCACGTCACCGTGGCCAATCCCATCGCGCCCAACCAGTCGCTGCTGCGCATGTCGCTGCTGCCCGAACTGCGCGCCAACGTGCTCGAAAACAGCAAGCGCTTCGACGCCTTCCGCATCTTCGAAATTGGCCGCGAGATCCACCAGCAGCCCGAAGGCCTGCCGCACGAGATCCCGCACCTGGCCGCCGCGATGTACAGCAAGGATGGCGACGGCGCAGCGGGCCTCTTCGAATTGAAGCGCGCCGCCCAGTGCCTGATGCCCGGCGCCGAGGCGCGCCCCTGCGCCGCCAGGTCCTACGAGCATCCCGTCCGCGCGGCGGAGATCCACTGGAACGGCGCTGTCGCCGGCCGCCTCTTCGAACTGCACCCTTCGTTGAGCGAAGGCCGCACCGCCATGCTGGATCTCGATCTGACGCTGGTCCAGGCCGTCGCGCCCAACCAGAAGCGTTACACGCCCATCCGCCGCTACCCTTCGAGCGCCTTCGATCTCTCCGTGGTGGCCCCGGAGCGCGAGTTGGTCGGCGATCTGCGCGCCAAGTTCGCCGCGCTCGCGGGACCCCTGCTCGAATCGATCGAGTATCAGCGCCAGTATGCCGGTCCTCCGCTCGCCGAAGGAGCCAGGAGCGTCTCGTTTCGCCTGACCATCGGCTCGGCGCAGCGCACGCTGTCGTCGGAAGAAGTGGGTGAGATCCGCGCCCGCCTCATCGATGGCATGCGCGCGCAAGGCTACGATCTGCGGCTGTGAGCACGCGCCGCACCCAGCCCGGCGGATGGCTCGCCCAACGCTGCCGCCAACCGTGTCGCCGATGCGGCGGCGAGGTGCCCAAAGGCCGCCTCACGTTCTGCTCGGATGTGTGTGTGCACGACTGGAAATTGCGCACCGATCCCGGCTACCTGCGCGCACAAGTCTTCCTGCGCGACCGCGGCGTCTGCGCGCAATGCGGCCTCGACACAGAAGCCTTGCGCAAAGACAAGCGCAAGCTCGACTACACCGCCCGCCGCCAGTTCGAGAAGGACTGGGGCCATCGCCGCCACCTGTGGGACGCCCACCACATCGTGCCCGTCGCCGAAGGCGGAGGCGAATGCGACCTGGCCAACATGCGCACCCTCTGCCTCAAGTGCCACCGCGCCACCCACAAGCGAAGTGGAGGGCGGGCTTCAGCCCGCGCGGGGCTTTAGCCCCGCTAGAGCCCTACTTCCCCACCACCACAATCGAAAACGAATCCGGTACCATCTGTCCCCGCCGCTGTCCCGGCGGAGGAGCGGTAAACTCCCCCGTGATCGAAAAAATCTGGCCCGTCTTGGTATCCACCGTCATAGTCCGCGCGCCCATCTTAGTCGGCACGTTCTGCGCTACCTCGAAGGTGGTCGGACTGTTCTCCTTGATGACCGTCAGAGTGCCGTCCCCCTGCGAACTGAACGCCTCCATCGTGTGCGGATTGAACCCTGCGCCGTCCACTCCCTTGCCGATCGGCAGCGTCGTGATGATCTTGCCATCCTCGGCATTCAGGATCGCCATATTGGCCGGCTCGTGGCAAGCGGCAAACAGAATATGATGCTTCTCGTCCAGCGCCAGCCCGCCCGGCCCGCCGCACTTGCCGGCCAGATCGTAGTGCGCCGTCACCTTAAGCGTGGTGGCGTCCACGGCCGCGATGTTGTCCTTGTCTTCGATGTCCACCCAGATATGGCCCTTGCCGTCGCTGACCGCCTGCTCGGGCGCGCCGCCCAAATCGACCGTGCCGGCGATGGACCCGTCCTTGGCATCGATCACCGTCGCGTTCGGTGCGCGGTGGCTGAAGACCCACACGCGAGCGTTGAACGGATCGAACATGATCCCATCCGGGCCGCCCTCCACGTCAATCGTCTTGATCGTCGCCAGCGTCTTGGTATCCCACATCACCACCGGTTTGCTGCTCCCGAACCCGTGATGCGACTTGGGATCCACAGCCACGCCCCGCGCGTTAGCCTTCGGGATCTCGCCCACCGGCGCCAGCGAATCCAGATCGAAGACCGTGATCCGGGCAACGTCGGCCGCTCCCGGCCGCGGGATGTACAACCGCCGCCGCGCCGCCTACTTTGACCGTCTTTACAACTTTGTAGGGGCCTTCCGCCAGCGCCTGCTGCGCCAGTCCGGCCAACGCCAGTGCCGCCACGCCGGCTACCGCCACGTAATATCGTTTCATCAATTTGAACCTCCAGCCACCTCACGTTATCACAATGCCCGGAAGGGCCGTCTCAACACTTAGCTGTGGGGCAGACCATCGTTCTTCGGGGCCTGCCGAGTTCGAGAGCAGTGCGCAGACGACAGACAACGATCGTCAGTGCCACGCCGGGCAAGGGAACTGTCCAGTTAATTCGCGGACAGTAACACGCGTCGAAATAGAAAAAGGGATTTCGTCGCAGCTTGTCGGGCCACTGGAAGTTAACAGCGCACTCGCCCGCCGTCAACCGCTGCCGATATGCCTCCGCAACGCCGCCGATTCCGTGATAGAGTCGAACCCAGGAGGTTGTCAGCGATGACTACCGGGTCCGATAAGGCGAGTTTTCGTTATGTAACCCGAATGAGCCTGCTCGCTTTGACGCTCTCGATCACAGCGCTCGCCCAGCAAGGCACGATCATCACTTTTGACGCTCCTGGCGCCGGCACGGGCTTTCGCCAGGGCACTACATCTACAGGCATCAATGCGGCCGGTGTCATCACCGGTTATTACGTGGACTCCAGCAATATCAATCATGGCTTCGTACGCAGCAGGAGCGGCGTGTTCACCGAATTCGATGCGGCCAGCGCGGGGCCTGGCACCCTACCCTACGGCATCAATGACGCGGGCGCCGTCACCGGCTACTACCTCGATGTCTATTTTATCGCCCATGGCTTCGTGCGCAGCGCGTCGGGAACTCTTACCACGTTCGACGCTCCAGTGTCCGGCGGCAGCGGAACCTACGCGTACAGTATTAATGATGCAGGCGCGGTGACGGGTTTCTACCTTCAAAACGGTGAAAGCTTCAGCTTCGTGCGCGGCCCATCCGGCGACTTCATCCCCGTCCAAGCGGGACCTGGCAACCCGGGGCTCAACGGAACCCGCGCCTCCAGCATCAACGGTGCAAACGCCGTCACCGGCTTCTACAGCACGGGGACTACACCCCAGCGTGGATTCGTCCGCAATCACTCCGGTTTCACCACCACGTTCCGCGCGCCGGGCGCCGGCCTCTCCGATTTTCAAGGCACCAATCCGACCAGCATCAACAACGCCGGAGCGATCACGGGAGACTACATCAACAGCGCGGGGACGCATGGCTTTGTGCGCGGTCCCGCCGGCATCTTCACGGAGTTCGGCGTGCCGGGCAACTCCAGTGCGAGTACATTGCCGACGAGCATCAACGACGAGGGGGATATCACCGGATCTTACTCGGTTAATGGCGTGAGTCACGGTTTCGAGCGAACTTTCTCGGGCGCGTTCACTTCGTTCGATGTCCCCGGCGCGGGCGGAGCCTACTATACCGGCACTTTCGGCGCAGGCATCAACGACGTTGGGGCTATCGCGGGATACTACATCGACAATAATTCGACGAATCACGGGTTCCTGCGGACGCCGGCGGCTCCGTAGGCTGTCGCGATTCGTTCGCATCAGGACCACGAAGCTAAACATACACCCGCCGCACCCGCGCGCTGATGCTCGACAATATGTTGTAGGAAATCGTGCCCGCTGCCCGCGCGATCTGCTGCGCGTCCAGCCGCACGTCGCCCTCGGTCCCCAGCAAAGTAACGTCGTCGCCGGGCTTCAACTCCGGAGCGCGGCTCACGTCGATGGTGGTCAGGTCCATCGAGATGGTGCCCACAATCGGTACGATCTGCCCGGCCGCGATCACTTTGCCGCGATTCGAGAGCCGGTGGAACACGCCGTCCGCATAGCCCACGCCCAGGATCGCGATGCGCATCGCCGCCGGCGCGCGGAACGTGCCGCCATAGCCCACCAGCGTTCCCTCCGGAATGTCTTTGATCGCCAGAATCTTGGCCTTCCAGGTGAGCGCCGGCTGCACGTCCAGGATCTGCCCCGGCCCCGCGCCGCGCGCGGGCGAGACGTAACCGTACAGCGCGTGCCCCGCTCGCACCATGTTGTGCCATGCATCCTTGCGCGCGTAGCCGATCGCATTGGTGCTGGATGTGTGCACGCAATCGACGCTCATGCCCGCCTCGCCGAGCGCCGCCAGACACGCCTGGAACCGGGCCAACTGCTGGTCCGTTTGTGGTGAAGTGAAATCCGCCGCGGATGCGAAGTGCGTCATCAGGCCTTCCAGGCGGGCGTGGCGCAAGGCGCTCAGCGCGGCGACGATCTCCGCCGGCTGCGCGCGCGTGCCCAGCCTTCCCATGCCGCTGTCGATCTTAAGATGAAACGCCAGCGCCCGCCCGGCGCGCCCGGCCATACGATCCAGCTCCGCAATGTCGTCGAGCGAATGCGCTGTAGGCGTGAGGTCGTGCTCCACCACCGCCTCGCGCTCCTGCGGCAGAAATCCGGCCATCACCAGGATGCGCACCGCAATCCCCGCCGCGCGCAACGCCACGCCTTCGTCCACCGAACTCACCGCCAGCCATTTCGCGCCCTCGCCGACGAGCGTGCGCGAAACTGCCAGCGCGCCGTGCCCGTAAGCATCGGCCTTCACCACCGCCATCACCTCCACCCCCGGACCCACGGCCGCCCGGACATTGCGGTAGTTGCACGCGATGCGATCGAGCGACACCAGCACATAAGAACGATAGGGTGGCTGCATAATTTAATTGTGGGGCAGGCTCCCAGCCTGCGGCAGCCTCTCAGGCCGCCCCTTTTGCCTCATCGACCGGAACAGAACCTCGTAAGCCGTAGCCACCGCATCCCAGCAATAGTCCCTCGCCACGCGCTCCCTCGCGCGCCGGCGCAGCGTTTCGCGCTCCGCCTCGCTCATCGCCAGTGTCTCCTCCATCTTCTCCGCCAGATCGTCGCGGAACCGAATGCCCGCGTCTCCGGCGGCCTCGGCATTCTCGGGCGTATCGCGGTAGAGCACCAGCGCGCCGCGTCCCATGGCTTCGATCAACGCCGGATGTGTGCCGCCCACCTCTGTGGCGTGAATATAGGCGAAGCAATGCGAGTCCAGTTCATGGTATCCCTGCCCATAAATCGCGCCCGGCATGACGATGCGCGGGTCCCGCGTATCGCGCACCTCGCGGATATAATCGCGCGCGTAGGGCGCATCGCCGATCAGCGCCAGCTTCATATCCGTGCGCACGCGCTCGAAAGCCTGCCGCACTTCCAGCGCGTGGTTCTCGGGCTCCATGCGGCTCACATACAAGAAGTAGCGCCCCGGCTCCAGGCCCAACTCTGCGAGCGCCGCGGTGGATTCCACCTTGCCGGTCTCCGCGCCATAGGGAATGAAGGTGGTGCGCTTGCCGTAGCGTTGCCGGTAATAGTCTTGAATGGCGCGCGCATCGGTCACCACCTCGGTCGGCAGAAACGTCGCCAGCCATTCCGAAACCAGGTACCAGGCCTTGGCAGCGCGGTTCCACTTTTTGCGCTTGCGCTCCAGGCCGTCCACGTTCAGCACGGAAGGCATGCCGAATAGCCGCGGAATCGCGGTAAAAATGGCGTTCGCGCCATTGCAATAAAGCGCCACATCCACGCGATGCGCGAGCAAGTGTAGCGTGGACAAGAACGTATGCGCAATCGTATCGAAATATTTGTGGCGAATCGTTGAGAGATTCCGCAGCCGCACGCCACGATATGTAGAGTGTGGCTCCGCCCCATTGCGGCAGTAGACCGTAACATCATGTCCGCGCGCAGCCAGTCTTACCGAAAGCTCTTCCGCGAATGTTTCGAACCCGCCGTAGTTGGCCGGAATGCCGCGCGTACCTAGGATAGCGATGCGCCAGCCACCAGCCACCAGTCACCAGCCACTAGGTTTTGGCCGCCTGCGAGCGCGACACCATCCGCGGCGCTTTTTTGGGGGCCTGCACGCTCACCGGCGCATACTTGAACCAACTGGCGATGTAGGCATGATCCACGCGGCGCCTGCTCTGGATCTCCGCGCGCTTGGCCATCACCCGCCGCCAGTTCCGCGCCAGGAACCAAAACGCCTTCAGGGAGGAATGTTCCCACATCAGGCAGCACATCACTACCGTGATGTCCCGCAGCGTGATCGAAAATATGTTGCGCCGGTACAGGTCCGGCGAGATGTTCTTGATCCGCATCAGGAACCGGTTCTTCACCGAGTGCATGTTGATCTCGGGCGGCAGCGCGCCGCGGTTTCCCGGCAGCACCTTGCGCACGTGATAGCCGCGGGCGTAAGGCACATAGATGCATTTCCAGCCCAGCAACTGCGCCCGCCAGGCCACGTCGGCGTCTTCCCGGTAAACGAAGAAATCGGAATCGAAGAACTCGCCGTCGAGCGAAATGTCGTCGATCATCTCGCGGCGGTAAAGGGCCGCCGCGGCGGTGGCGCCGAACACATACTCATATTGCAGGTAGTGGCCGTTATCGACTTCCTGGCTGCCGCGGTCGAGGTGCCGCAGCATGGGGTTGAAGTAAATGCCCGTGGAGTCTACTACCGGCTTGGCGGGAATCTCGAAGGTGGCCGACATGGTCAGCAGCTTGCCGCAGACCGTGCCAATGTTCGGGTCTAAGTTGCCCGCGTCCGCCAGCGCCTGAATGAAATTGGGAAGCAGCAGCACGTCCGGGTTCAGCGTCAGCACCCAGTAGCCGCTGGAGAAGCCGATGGCCTGGTTCTGCGCGGCGGCGAAACCGGCGTTTTCCTCGTTGTAGACGATCTGGCAGCGGTCTTCGAACTGTTCCAGGATGTCGATGGTGCCGTCGGTCGAGGCGTTATCGACCACGATGACTTCCTTATTCGGGTACCGCTGTTCCAGCACCGATTCCAGGCATCTCTTAATAAAACGGCCGCTATTATACGTGACGATTGTGACGGATACGAAGTCGTTATGGGACATGAACTCGAACCTGAACTAATACCGACCGCTGGTACATCCGTTCATCCCAAACTATGGGAACAAGACAAGAACACCACTCACCCGGCTGGCCGGATGAATGTTCTGCCGGCCAGCGCCATCACCTTACCGTATACCGCGATGGGCGTCAGGCTTCGAAATGCCGCCGTTCCCAGAAACATCCTGGGTATAGAGCCGAGGAAAACAGCCGCACAAACCATTCTAGCGGTACTAGCACGATAATGCTTGGCTGCAAACCCCAGTAAACTACGATACCAATAAAGTTGCCGGTTCTCCAGCGAAATCTTTGCCAGGGAATGCCCGCCCGTGTGTTTCGCTACAACGTCCGGCGTATAGCACATCCGGTAGCCTTTTTGTCTCGCTCTCCAGCAGAAATCCACATCTTCAAACCAAAGCGGATAGAACCGCTCGTCAAATCCGTTCAGTTCCTGCCACACATCGCGGCGGATCATCAGGAATGCGCCCGCCGGCTGTTCCACGTCACTGGGCGTAGAGAAGTTAAAGTCTAAGCAACGGTAGTGCCAATTCACCGGGTTACGCGGCCATATGCGATTCAGGAGCAGGGCTTCACAGATCAGGGCTGCCGGCGAGGGCAGGCTGCGCACCGCAAAACCGGCCTGCGGGAGACCGGCATCGTCCACCAGTTTGCCGCCCGCGCCTGCTACTCCCGGCCGGTGGCAGCACTCCACCAGCGCGTCGAGCGAGGTCTCCAGACGTGCGTCCGGGTTCAATAACAGCACGTATGGCGTGTCCAGCGCCCCTATGCCCTGGTTCACCGCGGCGGCAAATCCGCGATTCTCCGGATTGGTGATAAGCCGTACATTGCGGCGTGTCACTTCGAGGCAGGTCCGGTCCGTTGAGGCGTTATCCACCACCACAATTTCGGCCCCGGTTGGCAGCGCCCGGTCCAGACACTCCCCGATCTCGGCCTCCGATTCGTGTGTCACAACCACGATACCCGCCTCACGCATGTGTCACTTTGCCCCACCCGCAGTGAGCAGAAGATACAAGGTCCAGTACAAATCCCGACCGCTTTCCCGCTGCACGCGGCGAATTTCTTGCTCGCCGTCGCGCAGAATTTGGGCGAGCGTCGCGCTGGTGCCAGGCGTGGCCATGTCGCGAAAATCGGCAAAGCGGCGTAACCCTTCAACCTTTCCGCACAGCCACGACCAGCCCCTTCCGTGACGCAGAGCCACCAGTCCCCACAACCCCTGCGCCACCAGGATAGGCCACGCGTAGCGCGCGATCATCCGGCCCGAATAATGTTTGGCGATCAGGAACACCTGATTCCGTGCGATGCGCCGCGTCGTTTCCGGATGCCAGCGTCCCAAAGTTGCGCTGCCTTCGTGCCACGCGACGGCATCCGGCACGTAGCGCCCCGCGCACCCAGCCAGCGCGCAACGCAGACCGAAGTCCACATCTTCCAGATACGATTCGAAACGCTCGTCCAGCAGCCCGACTTTCTCGAACAATTCCGCGCGAAACAGCGCCGCTGTAAAAGGCGCGGACTGGATCGCGCGCGCCGCGCGAAACGCCGGCCCATCGGGGCGCGCGTGTCCCACGCGCCACGAAGTGCCGCCGCGGCAAAGCGCGTCGTAAGTGGCGTCAATACGGCCTCGGTCCGACGCCTGCAGAATCCTGCCCGTCGCAAACCAGGCTCCCTCTTCCAGTCCGGCCACCAGTCTCTCCAGCCAGTCCGGCGCCAGTTCCACATCGTTGTTGACGATGGCCACCAGCGGTGTGCGGCTCTCGCGAATGCCCCGGTTCACGGCCTTGGCAAAGCCGCCATGCAGGCCCATGCGAATGGTCCTGGCGCCCATCGATTCGGCGAGTTCCGCCGATCCATCCTGCCCGCCATCGTCGACCACCAGCACTTCGGCGGCCGCCCGCGTCTGCGCGCGCAAGCCGCACAGCAAACGCTCCAGCAGATCGCGCCGGTTCCACACCGGCACGATCGCGGTGACTTCGCTGCCGCTCATGGCTTGCGCCGTGGGAGCCGCTTCTTGATCAGAAACAGCAGGTTCGCCAAGCCGTCCCTCCAGGGATTCAGTTTCTTCTCGCCGATCCGCGATGTGTACATGATGGAGATCTCGCCGAAGCGCACCCGCGGGTTCTTCAACGCTTCGATCTTGATCTCCTCGGAGAACGCCATGCCATCGGACTCGAGTTGCATGTCCTTCAGGATGGATCGCCGGAACACCCACATGCCCGATTGCGAGTCGCGCACCCAGCGGAAGTATAAGACGGACATGGCGAGCGAAAGCATTAGGTTGCCGAAGTGATGCTTGAGGCTCATGGCCTGCCGGTCGCGCACGGGAAAGCGCGAAGCATTCAGGAAATCGACCTCAAAATGCCGGAATGCCTCCAACAGATACGAGAGCGCATCCACCGGATAACTATGGTCGCCGTCTAGCGTGACGATGAGATCGCTGGTAGCGTCGCCGAACCCGCGCTTGTAACTACGGCCGTACCCGCGCACATCTTCCCGGATCACTTGCGCGCCCAACGAGGCCGCTACCTGCGAAGTGCGGTCCGTGGATGCGTTATCGACGACGATGACCTGGTCGACAAAATCCGGCATGTTGCGCAGCACCCGCTCGATACCCTGCTCCTCATTAAGGCAAGGGATGATGACCGTGATGGTGTCGCCTTTATACATGCGCTGCTATGATGGTGAGTGAAATGAAATGGGCCCTATCGCTACTCTGTTGCCTTAGCTTTTGCTTTAACGGGGCCGCCGCCGCTGAGCTCACCGGGGGCCGCACCGTGTATCTGATGCCCATGGGCCGCGGCCTGGACCAGTTCATCGCCAACCGCCTGACGCGCATGCATGTGCTCCAGGTGGTCACCGATCCAGCCAGGGCGGACATCGTCTTCACCGACCAGGTGGGCGCGCCGCTGGAGGACAAGTTGAAGGACCTGTATCCGCCGCCGCCCGCGCCAGAAGCCAAAGAAGCTGCCAAGGAAAAAGAAGCCGCTAAGGACAAATCGGATACGTCCGCGACCCAGGCCCGGCCATCGCTTTTGGCGGAGACCGTCAACAAGGCCGACCAGGCCGGCGGCATGGGTGTCTCGGGCCGCGGCCGCGGAACCCTCTTCCTGGTGGACGTGAAGTCCCGCCAGGTGCTCTGGTCGGCTTTCGAAAAGCCCAGGAACTCCAGTCCGTACGAACTGGACCATACCGCCGAGCGCGTCGTGAAGCGGCTCAAAGAGGACCTCGCGGCAAAGTCGAAGTAGGATTCTTTTCTCGTACGGCGTCCCAATAACTCTCCACCAGCCGCGCGGTGATGGCGGCCATGTCCCAGTTTGCCACGACCTCGGCGCGCGCGCGCGCGGCCATCTCCGCGGCCAGCGGCTGGTCGTCGAAAATCCGCAGCACGTCATCGGCGAATGCCTCCGGCTGGTCCGCGAGCCAACAGAACTCCCCATCCTGGCGCGCCAGACCCTCCGCGCCGAGGCGTGTCGAGACCACCGGAATGCCGCTCGCAAACGCCTCCAGCAGCTTCACGCGCACGCCCGAGCCGCTGCGCACCGGGCACACGAACACCGCATAGCGCCCCAGCGGCTCGCGAATGTCTTCCACGAACCCGCGGATTTCGATGGCCGGCTCGCGATCCGCGTAGGGATGCCGCGGCGGCACATCCGCCCCCACCACCACCAGGCGCGCTTCCGGCCGGCGCGCGACAATGCGCGGCAGCACCTCATTCACGAACCAATCCAGAGCCACCACATTCGGTTCGTGCCGGAAGCTTCCCAGAAATAGCATGGTGAACGGCTCCCGCCCGCCGGGCGAGAAATCGTAGCGCGCAGTGTCGATACCCGCCCGCAGACCCGCCTGCAGACGGCCGCGCAGAGCGCCGCTGCGCGGCAGAAAGCCGGCCAAGTATTCCCCGTTTTCGCGCGTGCACACCTGTACCTGATCGCAGCGCCGCAGCATGCCCAACTCGTAGTGCAGCGCCCGGAGATACTCATAGCGCGCCTTGATCCGGGCGAGCGTGCCGGGCATGTGCGCGAGGCCGCGCGCGATGGATTGGAAATAGATATCGTGCTCAAACAAGATGGTGGGAATGTGGCGATACGCGCGCGCGTATTGTCCGAGCGGCGTGTATTCGAGCTGCACGACGTCGATCTGGTGCAGATAGATCTGGCGGTGAATGAGCCAGTCCAGATCGTCGTTGGCGAACTCGGAGACCGCGTGCGGCCGCATGGAACCCAGGCTCGCGGGCGTGGGCGGGCGCACCACAAATTCAGCCGACGCGCAGAAACTCCGCAGATCTTCCTGCGCGGGCGCCTGTGATGGCTGGTCCAACATGGCGACCACGTGAACCGTCGCGAGCTGGACGAGCTCCCGCAGCGCTTGATACATGAACACACCGCCGCCGTGGATTGGCGGGCAAATCGGATACGGCGAAACGAACAGCACCCGCAAGGTGGGACAGGCTTCCAGCCTGTCCTCCCCAAACCGATCCCTAAAATATCCACCCAACGGTCTGCGGAACGCTTCCGTATCGTCCACCACGGCCAGGCTGCGCGCCCGCCAACGCGATCGGATGGCGCCGGGTAACTCCCGGAACGCGCGCCACCAGCCGTCCAGGTTGGCCCGGCCGGGCACGTCGCCGGATGCGACGCTGAGCAGCGCGCCGCCATAACTGAAGAAGAAGTGCGCCGCCAGGAGCCGCCAGTCATGAATATTCTTCCAGCAGAACAGCAGGTAATTCTTCTTGAGCACCGCCTGGATTTGCGCTTCGCTGAAGCGTTTGCCGATGGTGCCGCGATGCTGGTGATACACGATGCTGCGCGGCTGATACAGCACCGTCCAGCCGCGCTTCCAGGCCATGTAACCAAGGTCGGTGTCTTCCAGGTAGAAGGGCGCCAGCAGTTCGTCGAACCCGCCCAGTTCCAGGAATTTCCGCCGGTCGAAGGCGCAGGAGCCGCCGCCGCCGTAAAAGCACGGGAACAAATCTGCGATACCCGAGTCGGCGCGATGCCGCACTTTCAGGCCGCCATCCTGCCACCATCCTTGCGTGAGGCCGGTCTCTTCGCGCAGCTTGGCCGGGTCGCGAAAGAAGATCTGGCAGGAGACGGCGAAGACGCGCTGGTCGCGGAAGCCTTCCAGCAGCGGCGGCAGGAAGTCCGGCGATACCTGCATGTCGTTGTTCAGCAGCACGACGATGTCGTTCTTAGCGGCGCGGAATCCGGCGTTCGAGCCTCCGCCGAACCCGAGATTGCGGTCTAGCGATAACAGGTTCACCTGCGGAAAGGCGCGGCGAACGAATTCTGCGCTGCCATCTGCAGAAGCATTGTCTACTACTATGATTTCGTTTTCCGGATTGCCGGCTAGGGCGGCGACCACCGACGGCAGATATTGCTCCAGCAGGTCGCGGCCGTTCCAGTTGGGGATGACAACCGTGGCAGACGCGGGGAGGGGGGCAGGGCGGCCTGGGAGGCCGCCGGACCCAGAGGGTACCCCTACGAGCCTGCCCCACATCAACCAGGCGATGTCTGTCAGTGCTAGCGACAGCACCGCGGCCAACAACATCAGCGGGGAGAGGATCAGAAGGACGACCGTCATTGCCGATCGGCGCCAGGCGCGAACCCGACGCGGCGGCCCAGCCGCACCCAGCGCGAAGCCTCCAGCAGGGCCAGCTTGCGGCGAAGCTGCTCCAATTCGGTGTTGAGCGCTTGCGCCCAGCGCGTGCGCTCTTCCACGGTCTTCTCCGCCTGGTGCAGATACGCGACACACTGCGCCAGCTCCTGCAGCTTGGCGTCGAGTTGCGCATTCAACTGCGCCGCCCATTCCGACTTAGTGCGGTTCTCGTGGTCCAACTCGGCGATGGTGGCCTGGGCGGCAGCCTGCGCGGCCATGAGTTCCTCCTGCAACTCCTGAACGCGTGCGCCGCTGGCGGCCAGTTCGCGGTCGAGCCGCCCAGCCCAGCGGTTGCTCTCTTCCAACTCCGCCGTCAGTTGGCGGTGCTGGCGGTCCAAATCCGCCAGATCCCGCTTGGCTTCTTCCAGCCAATCGTCCTTCCGCCGCAGTTCGCCTTCGAGTAGCGCGATGTGCGTCTCTCTCTCGCGCAGCACGTTCGCCGCGCTGGGAACATAGACGAACGTGGGATGGCCGGTCTGCGGCCGGTGCGCGCAGACAGCCAGGAAGAAGTGCGATTCCGCTGGCGGCGTCTCTCCGCCATCCACACGCACCTCGGTAGTCTCACCGGCGCCTCCTGCCTGCACGGGACGGAACGCCACGCCCTCCACGTGGTTCTCCAGGAACAGCGAAATGTGCGGGAAAACGGCCGAAAGTTCGCCGCGGAACTCTTCGAATTCGAACTCGTGCGCGTGAAACGGATTGGCGCCCGCGCGGCTGCGCGATTCCGCGTAATAGAGTTTATTGGGCGTGGAGACGATGAACTGTCCGGTGGGCGCCAGCACGCGCCGCACCTCCAGCAGGAAGTCCCTCCAGAGGGGCAAGTGCTCGATCACCTCGAACGCCACCACCAAGTCGAAAGCCGCGTCCGGATGCGGCAGCGCGGTGCAGGAAGCCTGTTCGAATGCGAGATACGGCAGGCGGTAATGCTCGCGCGCGAAGGCCACCGCCTCGGCCGCGATATCCACGCCCACCACCCAGTTCGCCGATTGCGCCAGTTCGGCCGCGCCGTAGCCCGCGCCGCAGCCGGCGTCCAGGACCCGTTTGCCGCGCGCCAGCCGCGCCGCGAACGCGTAGCGCGCCAGGTGTTCGTTCAGCAGGTCGGCATCTACCTGGCCCGGGATCACGCGTTCGCCGGTGAACACGGCTTTAAGAGAGGCTTCAACCAACGCCGTGCTCCGTCAGTTCCGCCGCTTTGGGCGCGAGCCGCGCATTCACTTCCACGCGGCAAGGCAGGCGCAGAAATCCGTAGATCTCGCCCGGAGAGTGGCCCATCTGCAGCGCGATGGCATTGTCGATCCAATCGCACATCTGGTAGCCCAGCAGCGTGCCGTCGGCGATGGCGGGCGAAAACGAAAACGAGGCGGGATATAACTCCGGCATCTCAAGATGGAAGTCCACCGTGTAGACATCGTCCGGCATCATGGTGGGCAGATCGTACCCTTCGCGCGCGGTGTTGGTGCCCGAGAAATCGATGCCCAGATGGTTGCGCATCATGAATCCCACGATGGGCTGCG
>JBEKPZ010000213.1:0-14330 GCA_049520215.1 Bryobacteraceae bacterium
GGCGACGAAAAGGAAGTGGTGCTGAAGGGCGAAGGAGCGGCGACGCTGGAGTGGCGCGGCCGGATTACAGAGCGGGAGACGCCGTGGGTAGCGGTGGTTGTGCCCGATGGCGATCTGTCGCAGCGGCAGGAAATTATGGGAGCGGCGCTCGCCGCGCAATAGCTGGCGTCATGCTGACGCGAGCGCGGCAGCCTGCGTGGCGGTTGGTACCGCCGCTGCCTGGCGCGAGCGCGGCAGTTGGCCGATTGACAATCGGCCGCAGCTTACCAAGCTGCCCCACAACGCGCCGGTCTCCACGTTCTTGTCGCACCCAAAAGGACATTGCCTCGCGGGGAATGGTGGCCAGCGGGGGCTTTCTGCCGCCCCTATCGGCGCTTGTGATCCACCCGCATGGCCTTATGGATGGCTTTCCACTTCTTCTTCTGCGCTTGTGCGGCTTGCACATCGGTCTGGCGCGCGTGCCACGCGATTTCGGCGCGCAGCTTGCGATAGCTTTCCCAGCGGGAAGCCTCCAGTTCGCCCGCTTCGATGGCGGCCTGCACCGCGCACCCCTCCTCCACCACGTGGCTGCAATCGCGAAAGCGGCACCCTGCCGCCAGGGCCGCGATTTCCGCGAAGGTGGAATCCAGGCTATCCTGGCTGGCCCACAACTGCAGCTCCCGCATGCCCGGCGTGTCGATCAGCGCGCCCCCCTGCGGCAAGGGAAGCAATTCCCGGTAGGTGGTCGTATGCCGGCCGCGGGTGTCGCTCTCCCGCACCTCGCGGACAAGTTGCCGTTCCACGCCGAGGAGTTGGTTCACCAGCGTGGACTTCCCGACCCCGGAAGAACCCAGCAGAGCCATGGTCAGCCCCGGCCGCAAGAGTCGCAGCACCGGATCGATGCCCTCGGGCGAGCGGGCTGTGATCGCGACCACCGGCGCGCTCCCCGCCACACTGGCCGCTTCAACGAGGCGCACGGCTAAATCGGCGCATACGTCGGACTTGTTCAGGACAATGGCCGCGCCGACGCCGCTCGCGTGCGCCAGAGTCAGATAGCGCTCGATGCGGCGCACGTTGAAATCCCCATCCAGGCCGCAGACGATCAGCGCCAGATCGATGTTGGCGGCCATCACCTGCTCCTGTTCGCGATCCCCGGCCGCGCGCCGGGAGAACACCGTGCGCCGCGGCAGCACGGCGTGGATCATTGCTTGTACCAGTGCTTCGTCGGGCCCCACGAACTGCGCCGCGACCCAGTCGCCCACCACCGGCCATGCCGATCGTTCGGTGCGAAAGAGCAGCGCGCCGATGGCTTCCGCGGTCACTTCGCCGCGCGCCGTGTACAGCCGGTATCGATCGCTGTGCGCCACCGACACGCGTCCCAGCAGCAGTCCGCGCGCTGCATGGGGCTGAAAGGCTTCAAACCAGGCGTCCGTCGCGCCAATCGTCGTCAAGTCAAACGAATCCTGCATTCCAGTTTCTCCTGTAAAGATTTATTGGGGGGTGCGTGGGAATGGATTCGCCGCGGGCAGACTTCAAACGTCAGCCTGGACAGCTCGCGGTGAATCGACTTTTAGAGGACGGACAGTGGCAGTACCAGGCTCCAGCGTATCCCACCGGGCTTTGGGAAATCAAGCGCCGCCGACATGTTAAGTTTGAGGAGATGCGATACTTCATCGGTTTACTTGCCTCCGCGGCGCTGCTCTTCGCTTCGGGAGAACTGTCCGGCCGCCGCGCGCCGGGCTTTTCCCTTCCCGATCTCCAAGGGCAACAACACGATTTGCAGGACTATCGCGGCAAGATCGTGATCGTCGACATCATCCAAACCACGTGCCCGCATTGCCAGCGGTTGGCGGACGTCCTGGAGAAGGTTCACGCCAAGTATAGCGGCAAGGTGGCTGTGCTGACGTTCGCGATTCCGCGGGACACGGCCGCCACGGTGACCCAATTTGTAGCGGAGCACAAGGTCTCGACACCGGTCCTGTTCGATTGCGGACAGGCGGCGGCATCGTATCTGAAAGCCACGCCGCAGAACCCGACGGTCAACGTGCCGCATCTGTTCCTGATCGATGGCCAGGGCATGATCCGCAACGATTTCGGCTACGACTTCGACACGCGCAACATCTTCGAGGGCGACGGCCTGGATACCGAGATCGACCGCCTGCTGGCTGGGCCAGCGCCCGCGAAGGCAAAGAAATAGCGGGAGTTAGCGGGCCGCGCGTGAGATTGTGAGACAACTGGCGGCTCAGCGCCACTATGTTGTTCCATGATCCTTATGCCCAAACGAGCACGCGCGTTGCCTATGCTGATGGCGTGCGCGCTCGCACCGTGCCTGCCGGCGGCCCCGCTTGGCGCTCGCGCATACTTGATCGGGACCACTGTTTCCGGCTTCGCCAACAAGTGCGACGTGCGCGTCGACATTACCGGCGATCGGGAGATGCTTTTCGTCACGCATTTGCTGACGTTGCATGTCCCCTACGACAAGGTCAGCACCCTGGAGTACGGCCAACATGTCGCCGGGCGTTACCTGGAGGCTATTGTGTTTTCGCCTCTGTTCCTGCTCAGCAAGTCGCGCAAGCACTTCCTGACCGTGTTCTACACCGACGCCAACGGACGGCAACAGGCGGTGGTGTTGCAGGTCAATAAAGGCGACGTGCGCGCCCTGTTGCCCGAGTTGGAGGCCAAGACCGGCCGCCGCGTGGAGTATACCGACGATGAAGCGCGCCGGGGGCGAGGCTGAGATATGACGGCTCTCCCGTTGGTGCTGGCGGCGATGGTGTTTGGACCATCCGATCCCGTTCCCGCGCCCGCGCCTGCCGCGCCGCCAACAGCGACATCGTCCGCGGTGGAGACCGACGGCCTGCGGCAACTACTGGCCCTGCGGCGCGTTTATGTCGACCGCTTCTCGGGCGGGGAAACCGCCGCCCAAATCCGCGACATGGTCATCAATGGCTTGCAGGGTTCGAAGCTCTTCGTGATCACCGAAAACCAGGAAAAGGCCGACGCCATCCTGCGCGGTTCGGGCGAGGACCTGGTCTTTAACGAGACGCATTCGTCGAGCGACAATGTGACCGTGCATAGCAGCATGAGCACCAGCCAAACGGACGAAGACACGGCTCTGCGCGGAGGCACGCGCAGCTACGAACGGGCAGGCAAGGGAGTTGGGCTGGGCGCGGGAGAAAGCGAATCCAGCCGTTCCGTGGAGCGGCGCCACGAAGCCAATGCGGCGGTGCGCCTGGTGAATAAGGATGGCGACGTGATCTGGTCCACCACCCAGGAAAGCATGGGCGCCAGATTTCGCGGCGCCAGTTCGGACGTAGCGGACAAGATCACGCGGCGGCTCACGGAAGACTACGAGCGGGCGAAGAAACTGCTGCATTAATGGCCTCGAGCAGGTGGTCGTTGCGGATTGGCTTGCCGAGCACGCAGGCAACCAGTTTCTCTTCGGGCAGATCGCACAGCTCTTCCGTCCAGCCGGAAAGCACGATAATCCTGGCCGCGAGGCGCTGTTCGTTCACCCAGCGGATCAGGCCCAGGCCGTCCTTCAGCTTCGGCAGGCGCAGGTCCATCACCATCGCGTCGGGACACTGTTCGGCGAGCAGGCGGCGGGCCGCTGGCGCATCCTCCGCCACGGCGACCTGGTGACCGGCCGCTTCGAGCAGCAGCTTGCGAATGCCAAGGTGCTGGGCGTCATCGTCGACGACCAAGACGCGCAACATCAGAAATGCATTCCGCCGCCGCAGATCAACACTTCGGCGGTCACATAGTCGGCGAGCGGCGAGCAGAAGAACAGCACGGCTCCGGCGGCTTCCTCCGGCGTTCCGGCGCGGCCCAGCGGGCAGACGGCCTTGAGCGCATCGAGCATCTTGGGCTGCACGCCGACGGCGATCTGGCGGCCCTGCACGTCGATGGTCGCGCCCGCCTGGGTGAGCGGCTGCGTCAAGCGCGTTTCGATCAGGCCGAAGCCCACCGCGTTCACGTTTACGTTATAGCGGCCCCACTCCTTGGCCATGGTCTTGGTGAGGCCGATCACGCCCGCCTTGCCCGACGAATATCCCACCTGCCCCGGATTGCCATCGGTGCCGGCGATGGAGGTGATGTTGACCACCTTGCGCATGACCCGCCGGCCCTCGGCCGCCTCGCGCTTGGCGGCTTCGCGGATGTGCGTGGAGGCGGCGCGCAGGATGCGGAACGGCGCGACCAGATGGATGCCGAGCATGGCCAGGTACTGCTCGTCGGTGGTTTTCTGGATGACGTTGTCCCAGGTGTAACCGGCGTTATTGACGATGATGTCGAGGCCGCCGAACGTGGCGATCGTGGCGTCCACCAGCTTCTGCGGGAAATCCGGAGCGGTGACATCGCCCGCCAGGTGCGCGGCGGCCCGTCCGGATTGGCGAATGGCGGCTTCGGCTTCCGCGGCGGGAGCCGGGTCGAGGTCGTTGATCATGACGGCCGCGCCCGCGGCGGCGAGCTTCTCGGCGATAGCGCGGCCGATGCCACGGCCCGCGCCGGTGATGAGGGCTACTTTGGAATCGAGAGTGAAGGGCATAAACAACTATGGAACCACAGATGGACACAGATGCACACGGATAAAATCCGTAGCGCGTGGGGCAGGCCCCCGGCCTGCGGCGGCCTCTCAGGCCGCCTCTTTTGGCCGCACAACACCCACCCATAGCTACCTTAGCAGGTCTTCCAACTGGATCTTGGTATCGGTCTTGCTGTCGCGGTATTTCACGATGACCGGTGTATAAACTGAGATGCCCCAATCCTTGCCGGCGCCGCTAGTGATGGCGCGCGCGCCGGCGACGATCACAGCCTCCTCCGGGATAACAAGCGGCGAGGCGTCGGTCGCCTTATAGACGGCCCCGCGCACCAAGTCGTAGACCGGCGTAGAGCGATTGAGGATGGTTCCCGTTCCCAGCACCGCACGCTTCTTGACCACCGCGCCTTCGTACACGCCGCAGTTGCCGCCTACCAGCACATCGTCTTCGACGATCACCGGCAGCGCGCCGACCGGTTCTAGCACGCCGCCGATCTGCGACGCGGCCGAGATGTGGCAGTTCTTTCCGATCTGCGCGCAGCTTCCCACCAGGGCGTGCGAATCGATCATGGTGCCGTCATCCACATACGCGCCCACGTTGATGTACATAGGCGGCATGCAGGTGACACCCTTGCCAATATAGACGCCGTCGCGAATGCTCGATCCGCCGGGGACGATACGCACCCCGCTTCCCGCCGAAAATGTCTTCAAGGGATACGTCGATTTGTCGAAGAAGGGCAGGCGCGTGGCGTCAATCGACATATCCACCACGCCGCCCATGCGAAAGCCCAGCAGAATGCCTTTCTTGACCCAACCGTTGACGCGCCAGCCGCTGGGCGCCGATGGATCTGGCTGGGCGGCGCGGATGCGGCCCTGGTTCAGGGCGTCCTTGAACTCGTAGAAGAGGCGGAAATGCTCTTCGGTGTAAGCGTCGGGCTTGTGGTCGAAGAGCCGTTCGATTTCGGCTTGCATTGGTGCTGCCGTCATTATAATTCGTTCCTCGGACGGAGCACACGCTGCGGTTTCGGCCGTGGAAGGCTGCTTAGTGTTTGCTTGCAGCGCCCGAGGGCCCGGTTGGGCGCGCCTCTTTCTCGGCCGTGGCAACGAGTTCCCGCAGCCCATTCGCGTCCTTCACGCCCGCGACACGCCGGCCGTTAATGAAAAGTGTCGGGGTTCCCACGATCTGGTTGGCGGAAGCCAGGTTCTGGTCGCGGAAGACGAGGCCCAGCGACATTTGGTCGTCTAAACAGCGTTGGAACGACTGGAGGTCGATGCTCCCGGCGGCCCGCGCGAACTCCGCAAGCTTCTTCTTTATGTTATCCGGCGTGATGCCCTCTTGCTCTGCGAAGAGCCGGTCGTGCAGCGTCCAAAAGGCGCTGCTGCTCTGCAATTGGGCGCAGGCAGCACCCTCCGCGGCCGCCATCGCCCATGCGTGATCGGCCAGGGGAAGGTGATGAAAGACCACCCGGATACGGTCCTTGTTCTCGGCCAGCACGCCCTGTAACATCTGCGCGAACTTGCGGCAGAACGGACACTGGAAGTCGGAGAACTCCACGATGGTCACCGGGGCGCTGGCGGGCCCGAGGGTTGGGACGTTGCCCTGGGTGAGACCGTTCGTGACAGCTTCGTTTTTGCGCCGCTCCTCTTCGAGGGGATCGCTGGAAGTGTCGAACAATTCGCCGGTCAGGAACCGCTCGTCCGGCGGCATGTACAGCGTCAGTTCCCACGAGCGCACCGGGCTCTTCCCCTGAAAGGTCAGTTCCCGATAGCAAGTGCTATTGACGAACTGCTCTCCTTTAAAGGTCAGCGCCACCGACTCTGGCAGCTTGTACTTCTTGCGGATGTATTCCAAGACAGCCTGCCTCTTGTCGTCGGGCAGCGGCGCGCTGCAGACCTGAGCTTGTGCGCGCACCTGCGCGCCTAGGCAGGCGACAACCAAGCCTGCTGCGAAGGCTATCCGGCGGCGCGTGTTCCTCATTTGCCGCCGCGCGGGGTCGTCGTCAGGAACACGTCGTAGCACATGTCGTGTTCCTTCCCGGCTTCGTCCCAGGCCTTGGCTTTGTACCGGAACCGATTCCCGTATTGGTCCGTGTACCAGGCGAGCTCGTAATGGAGGTCGATAGCGAAGATGCCGACATCGCGGAGATGGTGCAACTCCCCGGGCTCGCTGATTCCGTTGTGGTTGGCGTCGATCCAGAGGAGCAGGTGATCGTAGACGGCGTCGCCTGGATCGATGATGCCGTTACCGTTCCCTCCGTTGGCCGGGTCGTCGAATACGGCGAGCGCGGCGTAGCCGTTTGGGTCGCTGCTGGGCGGTTGGGGCGTCAGGTTGCCAAACAGATCGGTGAAGTTATCGATGCGCCCGTTGCCGTTGCGGTCCAGCGCCAACCAACCGTTTCGCCACCTCTGGTCTGTCCAGCTCATCTGCTGCAAGGGATCGGCGGGGAGCAGCCGGAATCGCACGCCGCCGGCGGCGCTGGTCAGGTGGAATCCCTCGCCGAAGGCGTCGATGACGATGGGGCTGTCGTATGGGCACACAGGAATCCACCCCTCGTCCTCGTCTTCGCATTCAGGCTGTCCCCCCAACGGGCAGGTCATGGCAGATAGGCAGGCGTCCCCGCATGGGGTTATACAGACGCACTGCGGGGTGTTTGCGAGGCACTCAGGGGTGAACCCGTCGCCGCAGTTCATACCGTCCATACACCCGGTGCCGCAGGGTTGCTGGCACATAGAGCCTTCGCCGCCGTTGCCTCCGCCAGAATTGACCGGCTTATACGCCTTGACCGCGGCTTGTTTATCGCAGTTGCTCGGCGCAACCATTGTGGCCGCTGTTGGCTTCGCCATCACGCTGTAGTCAAGATACCCCGCGCCGCCCTCGTCGGCAAGGCCGAAGGTGTGCCCAATCTCATGCGACATTAGAGCCGCGAACCACGCAGTACCCCCTCCCTCATTACTGGGATCGAACGTGATGGTCGCATTGGGCATGTATCCGCCCTGAGCAGGTGGCCATTGAGTGTAGGCTTGGTCTTGCCCTTCGGGCCCGATCTGCACCTGAATGTAGTTTCCCGTTGGCGCGGGGATTGGCGTTGGAACTCCGACCTGTATTATCGGAGTCAGCGTGACGCCGTTAGTGCCGCTCCATGCGTTCACGGCGTTTATTATGCCCTGGCGATCACTCGTACTTGTGATGATGGAAGTGTCGATATAGACGCCAACCTTGTCCCCCGTCTGCCACATCGCGTCTCCCGATGCGGTAATGGGACAATTACATGTCGAAGTTGAGCAAGTCTGACCCTCCAGCGACACCGGGAACAAGGCAGTTGTTATTAACGTGAAGGCCGCGCAGGGCATTCAGACGCGGGCGATCATCGTGCCTCCTGCCGGTTGACGAGAGAGGGTAAGAGGGCCAGGAATTCCCCCTCGCGCATACCCGAGTACAAGGACGTGCCCGCCTTAGCGCGCTCCACATTACCCGGAGAGTTTGGGTACACAACGCCGTCCCGAAGCTCCCAAGATTTATCAAGCCAGTAGAAGTCCCCGGAAGGAGCGTGTCTGAGAAAAACCACGTATCGGTGATGCGGCTGCAGGTCGAACGGCGTGTCCAAGCTGTTGCCGTACGAGATAATGCCGGATGGTGTCGTTATGGTCCCACCAGGATAGATAAGCGTCAGTGTTGGCGGGGGCGAGCCTGAAGGATCGAACTTTACGATGTGCTCCACGGTGAGCCGAACCTCTGTATAAATGCTCCAACGGCTGCTCGACAGATAGGGCTGGTAATCGTCAAATGTGACAACCGCTACAACGTCCGATTGTCCAATCTCGGGCCCTCTGTCCGGGCCCCTGTCATTCGCGAAACCGGCGCCGAGGGCTTCCGGCGTGCCCAGCGGGGCGTGGGCTCCTATCAATCGGTCGTAGAACTGGTCGCGCGCCGACCGAATCCGTGGGTCTACCGCGTCCTTCCCGGCAGGTATGGGCGGCTTTGCTATGTGTCTCCATTTGCTAACCTCCGTCGCGCGACGGTTAGCTTCGGCAATCCGCCCAGCGTCCTCCGGGCGAACAGCTTGGAACGGCTGCGATGCCAGCGGTACCGCCGCCGCGAGGAACCAAGCCACTCCGAGAACTCGCCTCACGTTTCGCATACAACAGACTCCTTTTCCTTTCTACGCGCTGTTATCCGAGATTTCCATTTTGGCCCATTGCCCCTTGCAGTTCACCTCCAGACGCTCAGCTCCGTCAAGTGGCTTTTGTCTCGGCTTTTGTCTCGGATTTTTGTCTCAGTGCCTCTGAACATTTTGAAAACTGAAGGAATAATCAACGAGGGTTGAGGTTGCGGGTTACATTTGGCGGATAATAAGCGCACCCTCCCGAACCCGGCTCGTCGCACGCCAAGGCAACAAGCCTTCGCCCCCTCGTTAGAATCGGTTGTCCCGGGCCCGTCAAACCGCCGCCCTCTGCTCAGGAGCATCTGCGCCGGCTGGGCGGCGCGGATGCGGCCCTGGTTCAGGGCGTCCTTGAACTCGTAGAAGAGGCGGAAATGCTCTTCGGTGTAAGCGTCGGGCTTGTGGTCGAAGATTTGTTCGATCTCAGTCTGCACTTCAGCACCTTTTCAGCGCTCCAATGCGCCATGTCCCGGCCCGTAGGGGCAGAGAGTCGATGCGCTGCCGATTTCCCCGAGCGCATCTTCCACGGGGAGCCCCAGAGGTTTTGCGTCCACGATCGAGACTGCGGGCTCCTGGCTGATGTCGTATGCTTTACGGGCGGGCGACTCAAAGGCGCTGCTACCAGGTGTGGCCCTCAAAAACAAAAGGTAGGTCTTCGCGGGGCGGAACTCTGCGACGGAAGGCCGCAGCATGGAGATCTTATGAGCGTGAACGGTGACTGTTCCGCCGGGTGCCCCAACGACAATCTCGGTAGGGACCACGTCGGGAACGGCGCTTGACCTTCTTAGGGCACGCTCAACATGGAATCGGCGAACCGTAAAAATAGCCGATCCGTCTTCCGAAAGTGCTGAGCGATACTCGGACTGCGGCCTGGCCACAACCACCAGGTCCGCCGCGCAGGTTTTGTCCCGCAAATCACTTGCCTCGGGCGTCGCGCCGCCGAAGGAGTACCCGACCTCTCCGGCGGGGTCCTCGACGCCTACGCCGCGGCGGATCACCAGATCGTCCTTCGCTTCCTCGGCGGTTTGCCGGAGGTTTGGGCCTACTAGGCTAGTATTAAAAACCCTAGCTGTCGCCGCGTCCGCGATGGGCGCCTCGGACGCGCCGAAGCCGAATCCCGAAATCACGGCACCCGCTGCGGCCACGCAAACCCAGCGGAACGCGCGCGTTTGTTCAGATCGCAACGCTCACTCTCCCCATCAAGTCGACAGACTGCAGCACCTTTTCAATCCTGGCGAGATTCTCCGGTTTGGGAGGAACCATTGGCAAGCGGTACACCGGTTCGAGCAGGCCCATCAGCGCCATGGCGGCCTTCACCGGAATCGGATTCGACTCGATGAAATTGATCTCCATCAGCGGCAGATACTTGCGCTGCAAGGCGCGCGCGCCGGCGAAGTCGCCCGCCAGGCAGAGTTGCGCGAGCTGCGTCATCTCCGCGGGAATCTCGTTTGACGCGACCGAGATGATGCCGCGCCCGCCCAGCGCAATCAGAGGCAGGGTGATGGCGTCGTCGCCCGAGAGCACGATGAATTCCGGCGGCACTTGCTGAATCACGCTGGCCATCTGGGCGATGTTGCCGGAAGCTTCCTTCACCCCCACGATGTTGGGGATGGCTGCCAGGCGTGCGAGCGTCGCGGGCTCCACATTCACGCCGGTGCGCCCTTGCACGCTATACACGATGATGGGCAGGCGGATGGCCGCGGCGATCGCCTGATAGTGCTGGAAGAGGCCCTCCTGCGTGGGCTTGTTGTAGTACGGCGTGACGGAGAGGATACCGCTGACCCCCAGGTGTTCGAGTTCGCGCGCCAGTTCGATGACCTCGCGGGTGTTGTAGCCGCCCGCACCACCCAGCACCGGCACGCGGCCCTGGGCCTCTTCGAGCGTAATCTCGACGACGCGCAAGTGTTCGGCCCGGGTGAGGGTGGGGCTTTCGCCGGTGGTGCCGCACGGGACCAGGAAGTTGATGCCCGCATCGATCTGGCGGCGGACCAGGCGCCGGAGGGTTGCTTCATCGAGCGATTGGTCTGGGTGGAAAGGAGTGACTAGCGCCGTGCCACAGCCCGTAAACGGTCTCATTGGAACAGTACCTCGCTAAACTCGTGGAAGCCTTTTTGACCGACCAGCCATTGCGCGGCCTTCAGTGCGCCGCGGGCGAAGCCTTCGCGGCTGCGCGCGGTGTGGCGCAGGGTGATGGTGTCGGCCGCCGAATCGAATCCGATTTCGTGCGTGCCGGGGTGCGCTCCCGCGCGATTGGCGCTGACGTCGATGGGGCGCGCGAAGCCGGCGTTTTTCATCTCTTCGACCAACTTCAACAGCGTACCGGACGGGGCGTCCTTTTTCGTGGAATGGTGAATCTCCCAAGCCCATGCGCCGTAGGATGGCTCGCCGGCGAGCAGGCGCGCGGCTTCCGATACCAGGCGGAAAAAGGCATTCACGCCAATCGAATAGTTGGGGCTCCAGACCAGGCCGACACCGTGACGATCGACGGCGGCCTTCACGCGTTCCAGTTCGCCGAGCCAGCCGGTGGTACCCACCACGATGTTCACGCCCAGCGCGGCGATGCGATCGACGTTCTCAGGGACTGCGGCGGGGATGGAAAAATCAACCGCGATGTCGATGCCTTGAAAGTTGGCGGGCGTCACGCCTTCGAACGCGGCATTGTTGAATTCGTCGAGTTTGAGCGCCACCGTGAAACCGTATTCCGGCGCGAACTGCTCGATGAGCCTACCCATCTTGCCGTAACCGACTATGGCGAGTTTGTGTTCAGGCGGCATTGAACACCTCCGAGGCAGGCGGCCTGAGAGGCCGCCGCAGGCTGAGAGCCTGCCCCACAACTCTCTTGCCTTCAAGCGGCATCGAAGACCTCGGCGTCGAGTTCGGCAAAGAACTCGTTGTGCAACGCCTGCACAGTACGGTGCAGATCGGTTTCGGCTACCACGAAGCTCAGATTCAGCAGCGACGCTCCTTGCGAAATCATGCGAATGTTGATGCCGTCGAGCGCTCCAAAAACGCGCATGGCCACGCCCGGCGTGTAGCGTATATTATCTCCCACCAGGCACACGATGGCTTGCCCGTCTTCAATGGACACTTCCGAAAACTGGCTCAGTTCCTGGCAGATGGCCGCGAGCGATCTGGTGTTGTCGATAGTGAGCGAGACGCTGACCTCGGACGTAGAGACCATGTCCACGGCCGTTTCGTGGCGGTCGAAGACTTCGAAGATGCGGCGCAGGAAACCATGCGCCATCAGCATGCGCGTCGAGTGCACGTTGACCAGCGTGATCTTGCGCTTGCAGGCGATGGACTTCACCACGTTGCCGCAGGGCACGGCTTCGGAGACGATGCGCGTACCGGACACCTCCGGGCGCCGCGAATTCAGAATCAGCACCGGGATGTTCTTCTCGACGGCCGGCACAACAGTCGCGGGATGCAGCACCTTGGCGCCGAAATAGGCTAGTTCGGCGGCCTCGGCAAACGAGATGGTCTTCACCCGATGGCCGCCGGGCAGGATGGTGGGATCGGCCGTGAGCATGCCATCCACATCGGTCCAAATCTGGATCTCTTCGGCGCCGATGCCCGCGCCGACAATCGCAGCGGTGAAGTCCGAACCGCCGCGGCCCAGCGTGGTGGTGACGCCATCCTCGGTGGCCGCGATGAAGCCGCCCATGACAACGATCTTATTTTCCGCCAGCGCGGGCACGACCGCGGCGAGGCGCGCGTAGGTCTCCGGATACAGCGGCGCGGCCTGCGTGTGGCGGCGGTCGGTGACGATCACCTGGCGGGAGTCAAGGTGTGCGGTGTCCATGCCGAAGTGGCGGAACGCCAGCGAGACGATGTAACTGGAGAGCCGCTCGCCGTAGCTGGAGATGGCGTCGATGGAGCGCGGCGTCAGCTCTCCCAGCACGGCGAGGCCTTTGACTAGTTCGGTGAGTTCCTGGAAGTGCTCGTCGAGCAGGCGATCGAGCTCGGCGCGGTCGGCCAGCGGAACAACGAGGCGCGCCTCGCGGGAGTGGAAGTCGCGCAGGTCGTGGATCTGTCGGATGTATTCCTCGCGCGCGCCGTCGATGGCCGTGGAGGCGATGGCCAGCAGCTTATTGGTGGTCTTGCCCATGGCCGAAACCACGACCACGGGCCGGCGGTGGGCGCGGGCTTTGACGATCGAAGCGACGCGCTCGATGGCGGCCGCCGATTCCACCGACGTGCCGCCGAATTTCATGACGATCATCAGTCCAGCATTCCTTCCGAGTGCATCAGCTCCGCATTGAGCACGGCCGCGCCCGCCCGCGCCGCGCACGGTGTTGTGAGCCAGCGCCACGAACTTGTAATCGAGCACCGGGCAGGGACGCAGGCGGCCGATGAACGCGGCCATGCCGTGTTCGCGCTCGGCATCGCGGCGCGGCTGCGGGCGATCCTTTTCCTCCATGTAGATAACCGGTCGCGGCGGCGCGCTGGGAAGGTGGCGCTGCTGCGGCACGCTCGAGAAGTGGTCGAAAGCGTGGCGCAGGTCGGCTTCGGTGGGCTTGGCGGAGAATTCCACCGAGACCGTAACGAGGTGGCCATCGACAACAGGCACGCGATTGCAGTGCGCGCTGACCTTGGCGTCGAGCGGCTCGATGTGATCGCCGCGGAAATCGCCCAGGATCTTCTGCGTTTCCTGCTGCATCTTTTCTTCTTCGCCACCGATGTAGGGGATGACGTTGGCGGTGATATCCATGGACGGCACGCCCGGATAACCCGCGCCGGAGATGGCTTGCAGCGTGGTAGTGATGACACGCGTGATGCCAAACGGCTTCAGCGGGCCGAGCGCCATCGTCAGGACAATAGTGGAGCAGTTTGGATTGGTGACGATCTGGCCCTTCCAGCCGCGATTGCGCTGCTGGCCGGGCACCAGCTTCAAGTGGTCGGGATTGACCTCGGGAACCAGCAGCGGCACGTCCGGCTCCATGCGGTGGTTCTTGGAATTCGACACCACGACGTGGCCCGCTTCGGCGAAGGCGCGCTCGATTTCGGTGGCGACCGAGGCGTCCATCGCGGAGAAAAGCAGGCGCGGGGCGCTGCCCGGTTTCGATTCTTGAACGTGCAGGCCGGCGACGGAATCAGGCATTGCGCCGCTGAGGCGCCAGGCAGTGGCGGCGTGGTACGGCTTGCCGGCGGAGCGGTCGCTTGCGCCCAGCCACTTGAGGTCGAACCACGGGTGGTCCTGCAGGAATCTGACGAAATGCTGGCCCACCATGCCGGTGGCGCCGAGGATGCCTACTTCGATTTTGGTTTGCATGATTATGCTCCGGATTTCTCGCAAAGACGCCAAGGAACCCGCAAAGGGCGCCAAGAACGCACGCGTGTATTCATAGCAACTGCGCCACCATCCTTTGGTAGATACTTACAGCATCTTCCAGTTGGCGCTTAGGGATGCTTTCGTCTAGCGTGTGCGCCACGTGGATAGAGCCGGGGCCGATCAGGAACGGCGTGCCCCAGGCGCCTCCGAAAGCGGGGATGTCGGTAGTGAACGCCACCACGGTGGTTTCGATTCCGGGGAGCGCGCCGAGACGCAGCGCGGGAATCTCGATCATCTCGCGCGCCTCCGCCTTTCCGGCAACGGCCGCGGCGATGGCGTCTTTGGTGGCGGTCGAGTCGCCCACCAGGCGGACGAAGATTTC
>JBEKPZ010000214.1:0-12819 GCA_049520215.1 Bryobacteraceae bacterium
CTGAGTCTTCTTCTGGGCGAGCAATTGGCGGCCGTACTGATGGATGTCAAGGGTCGTCGCGGTGGGGTGGTGCACCGCCGTCTGCATGATCTCCTTGGCATCGGATTCGCGGCCCATCTTCGACAGCACTTGCGCTTTCGTGCTGAGCGTATCGAAGTTGGTCTGGCCGGCAAACGGCATCTTGATCGCCAGGTCCGCCCAGTTTAAAGCGTCTTCCAGGTGGGTCCCGGCCTGGACGCAAAACTGCGCGGCTGCGTCGTACGCCTGCGGATTGAAGCCGGCGCCGCCAGTGAGTTCCTGGCGCAGCTTCGTGATGTAGATGTCGTTGACGTTGTCCACCTTGATATTGAAGGGCACAGCGAGCTCTTCCCATTGCAACTCGGCCGTGGCTTCGGCGGGACGGCGGGCGGTGAACTCGTAGGTCAGCCACTCGCGGTATTCGTGCTTGGCTGGTTTCACCTTTATGCGCAGCGCGTCCTGGCTATCGTCATAAAAGAAGCTTCCCCAGGCCGAGGAGTTCTTGGAGAAGATGACGGTCCATTCGTCCGGTCCAGCAATGAGATGCACTCCATACTGGCCGGCGGCAAGGGCCTGGCCTTCGATGGTGACTGGGTCGGAGACCGTGAAAACGGTATTTTCGTTCGCGCCGCCGCGCCATGGGCTCGGCTTTCCGCCGCGGAAACCCAGGTCGGTCATGCCGTAGGGGACCAGCTTGCCCCAAATCTGGCCGCGCCTGTCTTTCCCGTCGGGGCCGTGCACGGCGGGGCTGGAGTAATCGATCGTAACTTTCACCGGGCCTATAAACTGAGTCACCGATGCCTTTTGATTGTTCCCGCTGGGCGGAAGCGTCAACCCCGGAAATTGGGCAAACAGCGATCCGGAAAGCGATAGGGCTAGAGAGAACTGAAGCAGAGTGCGCATACGACAGCAGACGCGACAACCCTGGAATCGTTTGGTTCTTTTCCGGTGTCACTCGTACCGCAAAGCTTCCACCGGGTCCAGGCGCGAGGCGGTGACCGCCGGCCACACTCCGAAAAACAAGCCCACCGCAACCGAAACGCTGAAGGCTGTGGCCACGGCCCAGCCGGGCACCTTGCAACGCAGACTCGGGAAGATGGCGCTCACCAGCAGCGTCACCAGAACCGAGAATACGATGCCGATCACCCCGCCGGCTCCCGTGAGGGTGACCGCTTCGGTCAGGAACTGCAGCACGATGTCGCGGCGGCGGGCGCCGATGGCTTTGCGCACGCCGATCTCGCGCGTCCGCTCGGTCACGCTGACCAGCATGATATTCATCACCCCGATGCCGCCCACCAGCAAGCCCAGCGCCGAAATGGCCATGGAGATTAGCACGATCATGCCCGTGATCTTGTCGAAGTTTTCGATGATGGAATCCGCGGTCGAGATGGTGAAATCGTCTTCAAGATTGCGGGGCGTGTGGCGGACTTTGCGCAGCGCGCCGCGGATCTCTTCCATGGCGTCGGCTCGCTGGCCGGGGCGGGCTTTGGCTGTCAGGAAAAAGTTGATGGATTGCGGATAGCGGATGCGCGCGGTTTCGAGCGGGATGACAATCTGACGGTCGAGTCCGTTCTCTCCGAAAAAGCCGCCCTTGGCGGGCGCGAAGATGCCGGCCACCGTAAACTCGGCGCCGTCCAGGAAGAAGGTGCGGCCGGCGCCATCGCCCGCCGGGAACAACGCTTCGCCCAGCGCGGAGCCAATCATGCACACGCGCTGCCCGCGCAGTTCCTCCTCGCGCGTGAAGAATCTGCCCGCTTGCAAATCGCGCGGCGAGATGTCGTAGAGGTTGCGCGTCGCGCCCATGACGAAAATGTTATCGGACTCGTAACCCGGGACCTTGACGGTGAGCACGTTGCCCGCTTGCGGGATGATATACAGACTGACGCCGACATCCTCGATCGAACGCACCAGGCTCTTGAGATACTCCGCATATTCCGGGCGCAGCGCCTTACGCTTAAGTTCCTTGGGGCGCGCGCCCTGGCCGCTGGGATCGCCGCTGACCCGCGCGACGAATATGTTGTCCGGTCCGAACTCCTGAAAGAAATCCACGATGCCCTGGCGGAGGCCGGTGAGCAGCGAAGCCACCGTAACCACGGTGGTGATGCCGATCACGATGCCCAGAATGGTGAGACCCGAGCGGAACTTGTGCGCCCACACGGCGCCCAGGGCCATGCCCAGCGTTTCGCCGGGGCTGACTCGAATCGGTATGTTCATTCCGCCCGCAACGCAGCCACTGGGTCGAGGCGCGCCGCCCTCCTAGCGGGGTACCAGCCGGAAATAATGCCCACGGCGCTGGACACGAAGATGGAAAGCACCACGTACCCGGCTGTTACTTTAAGCGTCGCGCCGAAAAGAGCGGAGAGCGCCATGGCAGCCAATGCGCCGCACATCAGACCAATCAGCCCGCCGGCCAGGGAGAGGATCACCGACTCAATCAGGAACTGCAACAGGATATCGCCCTGTCGCGCGCCCAGGCTCTTGCGGATGCCGATTTCGCGGGTGCGCTCCGTCACGCTCACCAGCATGATGTTCATGATCACGATACCGCCCACCACCAGCGAAATACTGGTGATGGGCACGACCACGGCGGCGATCACCCCGAGGACGCTATCGACGAAAGAGCGGACCGAGTCCGGAGTGAGCGTATCGAAATTGTCGTCTTGCCCCAGGGGTGTGTGAAAGTGGCTGCGCAGAGCCGCGCGCGTGATGTCGAGCGCCGCATCCATGTTGAGGCCGGCGCCGGCGCGCGCCTTGCCGAATACGGCGGTGCCGCGCTGGCCGCCGTACAAGTCGTAGTAAACCGTCACGGGAATGTAAACGGGATTATCGAGGCTCCGGCCAAATGACGAACCCTGCCGCTCGAGCAGGCCGATCACGGTCATTTCGGTTCCCGATACGCGGATGGTGCGCCCGATGGGCGAGTCTCCGTGAAAGATGGCGTCCCGAATGTCTTGTCCGATCACGGCGACCGGCCGGCGCAGGCGTTCCTCGTTTTCGGTGAAGAAGCGCCCGTCCTCGATTGGTATGTCGCGCATCTCCGGCAGCGTGGCGGACGCGCCCAGGATGCTTGCGCCTTCGTAAACCTGGTTTTCGCCTTTCACGTCGTCGGTGCGCTGCGCATAGGGGCTGTAAATGATGGAGTCGCCCGTGGCCGCCCGCAGATAGGCCACGTCGTCGGGCCGGATGCGCTTGTTGCGGCGCTGCTTGTCGGCCAGTTGCCGGCTGCTGAGCCGGCCCACCGAGGCGATCTGCGCCACCAGGAAACTGTCGGAACCGAAGGCCTTGGCGGTGATGTTTTCGGCGTAGACGCCCAACCCGTCGATGGCGGCGCCCACCAGGATGACGCTGGCCACGCCGATGATCACGCCCAGCAGTGTCAGAAAGCTGCGCAACTTGTGCGCACGGATCGAATCGAGCGCCAGGGAGATGGCTGTAGTGATGTTGGAAAAGGGGTTCACGCCGGAGACTTCTTACATCTTAGCGGAGTTTCGTTACTCCTGCTTCGCTGGCGCGACACCGACTGCGCCAAGCAAAGGAGCGAAGTTGCCGCTCTCAAGAGCGTGGCTGAACGCGCGAAGATCGTCTTTCAGAACTTTTCGATAGTCTGTGTCCACTCCAGCGATTTCAGTTTCAAACGTCTTGAGTAACTCCAGTTGGGTCCTGGTAGGAGCGAAGTCGGCGCTTCCCGCAACGTCACCGCCCCCGGTACCGACCTCGGCGTTCAGCCAAATCAGATTGAGATAGACCGCGTACGGCTCGACGAAGTACTTGTCATCGCTGTTCAGCAGCGCTTGCGAAACAAGCCTGTGCTCGATCGCTTGCAGTTTTTCGTCCAGGTCTTCCGCCGCTTTTAAAAGCTGGGCCTTTTGTTTTGTCTGAGCTTCGTCCAACGCTTGGGGCGGGGCGGGGGCGGGCTCCGGGTCGAAGTCGTCGCCCTCCTCAGCCAAGGCGGGCTTCGCCTGTTCCTGCTTCTTGGGCGGCCGAAGCATGGCCTCGACAACCTCAAGCTGCTTGCGGAGCCACTCGATTTGGTTGACCGTGTCGGAAGCGCGGCTGATGTTGTCGCAGATTCGGAGCAGAGTTTTCACCGACAGATCGATGTCCGCATCCGACCCGGGCGAGCGGGGATCGCGCAAAACCGTAAGAGGTTGCGTGTAGGACTGGCCCGCGACCTTCAGGCGCACGGCATATTTTCCCGGAGCCACAATCGGACCAACCTCGGCTGGTTTGGTTCCCCAGTGGGTAATCGGCCGCGAGTCGGAATCGCGGAAGCGCGGTTCCTCCCAGATGTGCGGATTGTCGGGGGCCGCCGTGCGCAGGGCAATCACTCGCGGAGACTCATAGCGCAGGTCCCACTTCATACGGTTGATGCCGGCGTGACCCTTGGTTTCGAGCTCTCGGATTACCTTGCCTTGTGCGTCCAGGATCTCGAACTCGATCGGACTCTTTGGCTCACTCTTCAGCGAGAAGTTGAGCATTGCCTGCGCGGCGCGCGCAAAGCGGTACGCCGGGCGCGGCTCAAACAAAATGGCCGGCGCATCGGAGCGATTCTTGGCGAGTTGCTCCAGGGGCGTGATGTCGTCAAGAATGTAAAGTCCCCGCCCGTAGGTGGAGACCACCAGATCGTGAAACTCCTTCTGTACCACGGCCCAGGTTACGGGCGCGTGCGGCAACCCCGCCGGCAGCGCGGTCCAATGCTCTCCGTCATCAAGCGAGTAATACAGACCATTTCCGGTGCCGGCAAACAACAGGCCCGCGCAGTTGGTATCCTCGGCGACCGTGCGCACATAAGACAAAGCGTGTTTGGGCAGATTGCCGCCGATTTGCTTCCAAGTCTTCCCCAAATCGGTGGTCTTGTAGATGAACGGGTCGCGATTATCCACGAGATGGAGATCGATGGCGATATATGCGGTGGCGGGATCGAAGCTGGAAGGAGCGATGCTCGAAATCGTGCCCCACGGCGGAAGTCCTGAGATGTTCTGGGTGACGTTGATCCAGTTCACGGTGCCGTCTTTCGTGTACCAGACCTGACCGTCATTGGTGCCCGCCCAGATGAGTCCCTTCTGAATCCCGGAAGGAGCGATTGCGAAGACGACTTCTCCGTAGAACTGCCCCAGATTATCGCCGACAATTCCTCCCGAAGGAGCGAGGTGGGCGGGGTCATGCGTGGAAAGATCCGGGCTGACGACCGACCAACTCTGGCCGGCATTCGCGGTTTTGAAAATCACCTGGCAGCCGTAATAGACGGTGTTGTGGTCAAAGGGGTCGATCGCCAGAGGCGGCGTCCAATGGCAGCGATACTTGAGATCGCCCGGGGGCGAGTCCAAGGTATGCATCCAAGGGCTGACGGAGTGCGCTTCCTTGTTCCGGGCGTCCCAGCGGGTCACAGTGTTCCCATAGCAGGTGGCCCACACCACGTTTGGATCGGCTGGATCGGGAACGGTGAAGCCGGATTCGCACCCGCCCATCTCGCGGTCCCAGCCCGTTTCCTGCGAATCTACGGGCACACTCGGACCGCGCATGTTCCCGTCGTCCTGCATGTTGCTGTAGAAGTAGTAGGGAACCTGGTTGTCCACGGCGACGTGGTACATCTGGCCGATGGGCAAGGTAACACGGTGAAAGCCGCGGCCGTGGACAGACGTAATGATCATACCGGCGTCATCGGTAATTACAAAGCGATCGGGATTGGCGGGGTCGATCCAGATGTCGTGTGTGTCTCCGCCCCAGCGGACTTCGTGAAAATTCTGGCCCGCGTCGAGCGATTGGTGGAAGGAGCTGTTCGCTACATAAACTTCATTGTCGCTGCCCGTCGACACGGCGATTCGAATATAGTAGCCCGCGCGTCCAATCAGGGCGCGCTGGTAATTGACGGCCTTCCACTGTTCTCCCGCGTCATCGGATCTCCAGACCGAGCCCTGGTCTTTGGTCTGAATCAATGCAAAGATACGATTCGAATTTGTTGGCGCGACGGCGACATCGATCTTGCCCAGGGGCGCGTGCGGCAGGCCGTGTTCTTCGATGCGCGTCCACTTCGTTCCGCCGTCGCGTGAAATGTAAACTCCGCTGCCGGCGCCGCCACTGAATTCGCCCCAAGTGTGCATCTCCACCTGCCACATTCCCGCAAATAACGTGTGCGGATTATGCGCATCCATGGACAGCCCGGAGCAGCCCACATTTTCTCCGGCAAAGAGCACACGCTCCCAATGCTGGCCGCCATCGGTGGTGCGGAAGACGCCGCGCTCCGGTTGGGGCCCGGTAGCGCGCCCCAAAACGCAGGCAAACACGATATCGGGATTCGACGGTTGGATGACGATTCGGCCGATGCGGCCGGACTCCGGCAGGCCCATGTTGGTCCATGTCTTGCCGGCATCGGTCGATTTGTAGATTCCATTGCCCATCACGTCGCTATCGCGGATTACCCATGCCTCGCCAGTTCCCGCCCATACCGTGCTCGGATCGGACGGTGCGACCGCGAGCGCGCCGATGGCGGCGGCGGGTTGTTTGTCGAAGATCGGTATCCAGCGATTTCCGCCATCCGTCGATTTCCAAACCCCTCCGGACGCTGCTCCGGCGTAGTACACGCTGGCGTCTCCCGGCACCCCGGCCACAGCGGCGATACGATTCCCAACCTTTGGGCCTACGAAACGGAATCGAAACTGCCCTTCCTGCTCGGGGTCCGGCTGTTGCGCACCTGCCGATGCCATGTTGCCCAAGATTGCAATCGAGGCAAAAACGAACCTACGTTTTCCGATGACCATTATTGGAATTACCTCCGGCTGACCAGCGTGAATCTTATCTTATTCAACAAGATTTGTCCACACGCCGGCCATCTGATGTCCATCGTACGTACAAGAAATGTATGGCCTCTAGCGTTGCCTTCTGGCATCCTATCCCTAACCCATTGACCCGTGGTATCTTTCCAACACCGGCGCCGCGGCTGGCGCCGTGCATTGTAACCGGGCATGGCACACGGCGGATTCAAAGACGTACTCAAGAACGGCGGCTTCCTGGCCTTCCTCTGGACGCAGTTTCTCGGCGCGTTCAACGACAACGCCTACCGCATCATCGTCTCGCTGCGCGCCGTGCATATCGTCGCCCAAGCCGATGAGAGCGGCAAGTACCTGGCGTTGGCCGGCGCCATCTTCGTGCTGCCGTCCCTGCTGTTCACCGGATACGCGGGCCAACTGGCGGACGCCATCAGCAAGCGCAAGGTCCTGATCGCCGTCAAGATTTTCGAAATCGCCGTGATGGCCCTGGGCATCCTGGTATTCTTCTCGCACAGCGTGGCCTTGATGTTCGTGGTGCTCTTCCTGATGGCCGTGCATTACACCGTGTTTAGCCCGGCCAAGTATTCCATCGTGCCCGAACTGGTCTCCGACCGCGACCTTTCCCGCGCCAACGCCCTGCTGGAGATGACCACGCTGGTGGCCATCGTGCTCGGCACGTCGGTGGGGCCGTTCCTGTTTACGGCGTGGAAGACGGCGGAATGGAAGATCGGCGTTGTGTTGACGACGGTCGCGGTGGTGGGCTGCCTGACCAGTTTCCGCATCACGCGCGTGCAGGCGGCGGGCGCCCGCGCACCGTGGCGCCTGAATCCGCTCGCCGAACTGACCGCCGGGACGAAGCATCTGCTGCGCGACCGTCCTCTGTGGCTCGCGGTCATGGCCATCTCCTACTTCTGGTTCCTGGCGCTGCTGTTCCAGATGGACCTGGTGCTACTGGGCAGCGAGACGCTGAAGGCCAGCGACCGGCTGGTGGGGCTGCTGATGACCTGCCTGTCGCTGGGGATTGGCGCGGGCAGCATGCTGGCGGGCCGGCTCTCGGGCGACAAGGTGGAGATCGGACTGGTGCCGCTCGGGTCGATCTTCATGGGCGTGTTCAGCCTCGGGCTGTACGCCGCGCGGGGTTCGTACGCGGTTTCCGTGGTGATGCTGTCGTTGTTGGGAATCGCGGCGGGCGTGTTCTTCGTGCCGCTGAACGCTTATCTGCAGCAGCGCAGCGAGAGCGGCGAAAAAGGCCGCATCATCGCCACAAACAACATTTACAACACGCTGGGAATGCTGCTGGCCACGGCGGTATTCTATGTCTGCCATGATGCGCTGCACGTCAGCCCGGCCCACGTCATCCTGACGTTCGGTTTCGTCAGCCTGGGAATCACGGTGTACATCGCGACGGTGGTGGACGATTTCCTGATCCGCTTTCTGCTGTGGTTCCTCACCCACACCATCTTCCGCATCCGCATCGTCGGTCAGGAGAATGTGCCGTTCCGCGGGCCGGCGCTGCTGGTGTCGAATCACATGTCGCACGTGGACGGCTTTCTGGTGGGCGCGTGCGTGCAGCGCTTCATCCGCTTCATGGTGTGGAAGCCCTACTACGAGATGAAGGCGCTGCACTGGTTCTTCCGCAAGACCCACGCGATTCCGGTGGGTGGCGGGCGCGATGCGGTGGAGGCGATTCGCGCGGCGCGCCAGGAGTTGGCCGCCGGGCACGTAGTGTGCATCTTCGCGGAAGGCGCCATCAGCCGTACAGGGAACATCCTGCCGTTCAAACGCGGCATGGAGAAAATCATGGAGGGTATGGAAGCGCCAATCGTCCCGGTGCATCTTGACCGCCTCTGGGGCAGCATCTTCAGCTTCGAGCGCGGCCGTTTCTTCTGGAAGTGGCCCAAGCGCATCCCGTATCCGGTGACGGTTTCGTTTGGCAATCCGATGCCGGCGAATTCCACCGCGCATGAAGTGCGGCAGGCCATCCAGGAGCTTGCCGCGGAAGCCACGGCTCATCGCCAGACCGCGGGCGATACGCTGCCGCGCCGATTGATTCGCAGCGCGCGCCGCAACTGGAGCCATTTCGCCATGGCCGATTCCACGGGGCGCGAGCTGACTTACGGGCGCATGCTCACCGGCGGCGTGCTGGTGGCCAACTGGGCGCGCACGCGGCGGGACGAACCAATGATCGGCGTGCTGCTGCCCCCCAGCGTGGCGGGCGCGCTGGTGAACGTGGGCGTCACGCTGGCGGGCCGCGTTCCGGTGAACCTCAATTTCACCGCGGGGCCGGATGCTATGGCGGCCGCGCGCGAGCGATGCGCCATTCGCACGGTGGTAACCTCGCGCGTGTTTCTGGCCAAAGCGAAGATCGAAGCGCAGGAGGGCATGGTCTTCGTGGAGGACATTCTGGCGCGGGTGAGTACGCTGGCGCGGCTGCGGGCGCTGCTGACTGCGCGATTTGTGCCGGCGCGTCTGCTCGCGCGGGCGGCGCGGCCGGAAACGCTCGCGACCGTCATCTTTTCCAGCGGCAGCACCGGCATTCCGAAAGGCGTGATGCTCTCGCACTACAACGTACTGGCGAATATCGAAGCGATGGCGCAGCTTTTCTGGATCGGCGAGCGCGACCGCATCGTGGGCGTGCTGCCTTTCTTTCACTCGTTCGGATACACGGTGACGATCTGGTTTCCGCTGATTGCGGGATGCGGCGTGGTCTACCATCCGAATCCCACGGATGCCAAGGCGGTCGGTGAGCTGATCGCGAAGTACCACGCGACGTTCCTGCTTTCGACGCCGACGTTCTGCTCGGGGTACACGCGCAAGTGCTCCCCGGAAGAATTCGCCAGCCTGCGATTCGTGCTGGTGGGCGCGGAGAAGCTGCGCGAACCCATAGCCGCGGCGTTCCGCGAAAAGTTCGGCGTGGAGTTGCTCGAAGGATACGGCTGCACCGAGATGGCGCCGGTGGTGGCGGTGAACGCTCCCAACTTCCAGGCGGGCAAGGATTCGCAATTGGGCAACCAGCCGGGTACGGTGGGGCATCCTTTGCCGGGTGTGGCGGCGCAGGTCGTGGACCCGGCCACGTTCGCGCCGCTCCCGCCCAATCAGCCCGGGCTGTTGCTGGTCAAGGGTTCGAACCGCATGATCGGCTACCTGGGCGAACCGCAGCGCACGGCCGAGGCGCTGCACGAAGGCTGGTACATCACCGGCGATATCGCGGCCATTGACGACGAAGGGTTCATTCGCATCACCGACCGGCTCTCGCGGTTCAGCAAGATCGCGGGCGAGATGGTGCCGCACCTGCGGATTGAAGACGCCATTGCCAATGTGTTGGGATCAGCGCCTTGCGCGGTGACCTCGGTAGCCGACGACCGGCGCGGCGAGCGGCTGGTTGCGCTGTATGTGCACGAGATGGAGCCTGCGGAATTGTGGCAGAAGCTCGCGGAGACGGATCTGCCGCGGTTGTGGATTCCCAAGCGGGAGAATCTGTATCGAGTGGAATCGCTTCCCCAACTCGGCACCGGAAAGCTGGATCTGCGCGGATTGAAAATGCGCGCGGAGGAGTTAGTGAGTGCGTTATGGAATTCATCCTCATCCTTGGTTTGATTGTGGTATTGGTGATCCGGTGGGCAGTCCTGCGGGACCGCATGGCGCGCATGGAGTCGCGCATCGCCGAGCTGACTGCGCGCGTTGACGTGCAGAGCGAGTCGTTGGCGGACATGCACCGCAAGAGTCAGCCGGTCGAGCCGCCCGCGCCGGTCCCGGTCGCACGTCCTGTTGCCCCGCCGCCCGTGGCGCCTGTGGTGCTCGTAGTCGAACCGCCAAGTGGGGCAGGCCCCCGGCCTGCGCGGGTCCCCTGGACCCGCCCGCCCGAACCCCCGCCAGAACCAACCCCCGCCCCCCGCGAATGGGAAACCATCCTGGGCGGAAACTGGCTCAACAAGATCGGCGTGTTCGTACTGGTAATCGGTCTTGCCCTGCTGTTGCGCTATTCATTCACGCAATTCGGACCGCTGGGGCGCGTCACCATCTGCCTGGCCGCGAGCCTCGCCCTTCTTGCCGCCGGTGCGATCTTCGAATCAAACCCGCGCTACCAAATCTTCGCGCGCGGCCTGCTGGGCGGCGGCTGGGCGGCGCTCTATGTGACGGTCTACGCCATGCACGCGGTGGAAGCAGCCCGCGTGATCGACAGCGCGGTTGTGGGCGCCATCCTGCTGCTGGCGGTCGCCGCGGGAATGATCGTGCATTCGCTGCGATACCGCTCGCAGACCGTCACGGGACTGGCCTATTTCGTGGCCTTCGCCACGCTGGCGATCACCGACATGACCTCGTTGCCCTTTCTGGCGCTGGTCCCGCTGGCGGCTTCGCTGCTCTATGTGGCGCACCGCTTCAAGTGGTTGCGGATGGCGCTGCTGGGGCTGATCGCCACCTATGCCGTCGTCGTCATTCGCGGCGACACCGGCGCGCCGCTGTGGCAGGCGCAAACCATTTTCGTCGTTTACTGGCTGCTGTTTGAAATCTTCGACGTGTTGCACCCGGAAGCCTGGCTGCTGCCGCTCAACGCCGCCGGATTCCTGGGGCTATCGGTGCTGAAGTGGCAGACCGCCGCGCCGGACCGGCTCTGGATTCTGCTGGCGGCCTGCGCGGGCGCCTACGTGGTAAGCGCCGCGACGCGCATTCGCTCGGGCAAATGGCACGGCGCTGCAACCCTGACCGCGGCGCTGGCGGCGGGCGCCATCTTTCAAAAGCTCGATCGCCAGTGGGTGGCGTCGGCATTGGTGGTGGAGGCGGAGTTGTTCTACCTGGCCGGGATCAGGCTGCGCGCGCCGTATCTGCGCTGGCTGGGCACGTCGCTGTTCGGCGTGGAGACGCTGCGGCTGCTGGCGATCGACATGTGGGCGTTGCCTGTCGGGCAGTGGGTGCCGGTGGCATCGCTCGATGCGGTGGTCTTCTATGCGAATCGCGCGCTTTACGCGGCGGATCAGTTCTACGGCTACGCGGCGGCGGGCATGCTGGCGCTGGTGATTGGGAAGAAAACGGAAGAGCCATACCGCAGCGTGTTGTGGCAGGCCACGGCGGCCGGCGCGTTTGCGTTTGGCTGGTGGCGGCGACTGTTCGATTCTCGTTTGCAGGGATACCTGCTGCTGGCGGTGGGGCTGGCGGGAACCGCGGCGGAGATGCGCGACCTGCCGTTGGCGGTAGCCGCAGGCGTTTGCTACGCGACCGCGTTGTGCGCGCTGTGGTCCGGGGCGGATCGCTTTGCGGAAGACGAACGCGGCCTAATGCGGCTGGCCGGCGCCGGCGCGGCCGTGGCGGCGTCGATGGCGCTGGTGTGGCGGCTGGCGCCGGGCGCATACCTGGGGGTTGCCTGGATGGCGCTGGCGGTGTTGGTCCTGGAACTGGGACTGCGGCGCCTGCCGGACGATTTCCGCCGCATGGCCTACGCGGCGGCGATCGTGGGCGCAGGCCGCGTCTGGCTGTTCAATGTGGTGGGCCTGCACAATTCCGGCCCGTGGGATCTCCGGCTGATGCCCGCGCGGGCCGCTCTATTGGCTTACGCCATCGCTTTACGCGCCCGCCGCGAGGAAGGCGGATTGTTACTGGTGGGGGCGTCGTCCATCGCGCTGGCGTTCGGGGTCGTGGCGTTGTGGGCGTCGTTGCCGGCGGGGATGGTCGCCGCGGCGTGGGCGGCGGCGGCGCTGGCGCTCGTGCTGGCGGCGCGCCAGTGGAAGCGCGACGTGTTCGGCGGGCAGAGCTGCGCCGTCGCGGCGATGGCTGGCTTTCTTGCGATGGCCAACTTGCCCGATGCCTCGGCCCCCGTGTGGGCGACCTGCGCGGCGATCGCCTGCTTCTACGTCGCGCAACTGGCGTCGGACCGCGCGAGCCATCGGCGGCTGTACTTCTCGCTGTTGGCGACAACGCTGCTGACTCTTTTGCTGTACTACCGCATCTCGGGCAGCCTGCTGACGATGGCCTGCGGCATCCAGGGAGTGATCCTGTTGGCATCGGGCTTTCCGCTGCGCGACCGCGTGCTCCGGATATC
>JBEKPZ010000215.1:0-23528 GCA_049520215.1 Bryobacteraceae bacterium
GCGAAGTTGGTAGGCACGGACGGGGGACCTCCTACCGATATGTTAGTCGATTTCGGGTGTGAACGTCTGAAATGGGGGTTGTCTGCTGGCTGGATTTTGGGACCGTTTCATCGTCGATGGCCAATCTCCAGACGACGGCCAGGTGGCTGGCAGGAGAAAAGGGGATTGGCCCCCCCCGAGGCGACGCTTGGGTCCAATTTGTGCACGATTATGCGGAATTGTGCAGAATTGTGCATCGGGATTTGGACGCGAATCTGGCCAAACGAAGCCAATATCCCCTTTTGAATCAATAAAACAATATGCTGCGACCACTTAGATCCGGCCGGTGTCGTAGTCAGAACCGATTGAGGCTGCTCCGGGCAGCGGATGGCGAATAATAGGCGAACAAAATGATACTGAGGGCGGTAGGGGGGCGATGGAGCGAAGGAATGCTGTTGTCAATGAACTAGGGGGCTGTCCGGCGGTGCGCGGTTCGGCCGAGTGCGGAAGACCCTTGCTGCTACATGTGACGATAGCACGGCGGGTACGGGGGCTCTGGGTTGCGGTCAGCGTTGGGCGTTTGCTTTCAGTGAATCTTGATGCGCCGAGTTGCGTGATCGGCGGTTCGACCGACCAACTTTTCGCTCTCCGGCGGGTCCCTGGGTGACGCGGGCCGGACCGCACGGATTTGATCTCGTGGCTGAGCTCGGTTGTTCGGGTAGTTCTCAATGGGGCTGTGGCCCGCGCCGATCCGAATCTCCGGCATGTGCCTGTTGTGGCCGGGTGGCTCCTGAGGGCGAGTTGGCCTGACCCAGGCGGGTTCGTCGTTCCTAATCCGGCCGGATCGCCCGGAGCAACCTGGATAATCGGGAGTTTCGCTCTTTCTGAGGATCACAATGGCGGAGTGCGCGTGATACGTCAAGTTGCCGTTAGCCTCGGGTCGCTAGAGCGATAACGCTTTTACAGCGTCCAGACGTTGTTATAGGCGTCCTGCGCAAGAAGTTTCGCGCGACTGGCGATCTCCGCGGCGCTCCAATCCTTCGCATTGAGAACGACTGGATCAACCCAAACATGTGCGCTCTTTAGAACCTCGACCTTCTCTAAGAAACTCTTGTTTGCAAGCTTATTATTCAGGGTTTGGTCCACCAGTATCAGATTGCCAATAGAGGCGACCTGCTCTGGAGATAGCCCCGTGCCCTTGGGCGGGTTTTCGGGCGCAAGGTGCTCAATTGTCATTTTTTCTGGGTCGATTGGAAGGCCGATGGAGATCCTCTGATAGATCTTAGTCAAAATATACCGGACGAGGCTCTTCTGCTTCGTCATCTGACTTGAGTACTTTAGCGTCATGAAGCTCGGCTCAAACTCAGCATACTGGGGGAGCTTACTAGCCAGCTTCTTCTTCTGGAACTCCTGCAATCCCTTCACCTTTCCTTCGGCGTCTTTTGCCTGGTAAAGCTCCCGGGCTGCCAACGCGTACATGAAAGAGATGCCACCAGATGATCGTTGCGAGGCAATTGCCGTGAACTTAAAATGAAAACTCTCTACCGCCGCGAGGATCGCCCGCACATGCTTAGTCTTCAGGGCGCCGTCCTCATAGTGCCGCATCACACTGAGGACCAGCGGGAGTTGCTGCTTAATACGAAACAGGTTCATCGCCCGCAGGGCGTCCCGAATCTCAAGCTCTTCTTTCTTCCATCCCTTCGCGGATGGCTCGTGTATGTAACGGTAGATCTCGCTTTCTTTGACAAGATCATCGAGAAAAAGGGCCGCTTCGTCCTTCCTTATGCGTTTCCTCAGGGCCTTGTACAGCTTCTTCTCGGTGATGTATTCGTACCGCGACAGCCAGAAGTGGTGAATAAATGTTGAGACGCTGAGGTCAGCTACCTGGGACGCCTCAAAGACTCGGTGGATCGCACTCCACTTGTCCTTTGCCACGTCGACGCCCTTGTTGGTCGGCTTTAACAAACGAGCCAGGTGGCTCTTCACGAGATCGGAGAGCGTTAGGTCCTTACCCCGCGTGTTTAGCGTCTCGAAGATGACATACGCGTCGTCATCGTTCTCAAGAGCAGTAAAGATGAGCTTTAGATTTAAAAATTTTATCTCTGATCTTCGCCAGCTCTTCCTGTACTCGGGCTGTTTTTTTCGCCTGGGAGAGGTTTGGCTGAAGCTTGATGGCCGCCACGACATCATTCACGTTGCCTTGAAAATACTCGAATGCCTGCTTGAGTAGCTGTTCCTCGGGACCGGCATCCGAGCCTGCCTCCGGCTTGCCGCCGAATTTCTGGATGTGTTCTTGAAGGTAGGGGTAGGACGTCTCTGTCTGGAGGACGTAGAACCGTTGGTCCGAGATGTCGGTACGCTCGATAAGGCCATGAATGCCTTTGGCGAGGTTTGGGAATCCCTCTCGATCGAATGCATTTCGGAGAGCGCAAAGAAGCAGAGTGATGGTCGTAATCCTCTGCTGGCCGTCCACAACCCCCATGGCAGTCTTGTCGTCATACACAACGAAGCTGCCGATGAAATACTGTGCCTCATTCTCCACGACGGCGTCGTTCCAGAACTCTTCAATGTTCGTTCGGTCCCAGGAGTAGGGGCGTTGAAATCTCGGGATGCGGTAGAATGACTCCTTGAGAAACTGGCCAACTTGTTTGTCTAGACATGTGATCTTCATATGTTTAAGGTGGCCCTTCTCGCCACCATCGTCGCGTAACCGCCAAAGGCGAGATCGCCGGAGGCCGAAGGCTAAGTCGACGGCAGCTAAGATTATAACCCCATGCGTCGATCCCAGCGCTTTCCTTATGAGTGTAGTTGGCAACTCGTTGAAATGCCTGGGGTCGGGTTCGGAACGATAAGTCGGTTTTGGTCCGGTGATACCAGCGTCGGGGTTCACGAGCGAGTTTTCTCTTGAAACGCCAGCAGTTTGGTCGAAGCGGTACGCTCAAGCCGGCCAGGTTACGAGCCGCGCCGGAACGTAACGGTTACGTCCTCGGCGTTATACTGTGGATATGACATTCAGGGTCGTTCTGGAACGTGATCCCGAGACCGGCGATTACTCTGCCGTCTGCCCGGAACTCCCTGGCTGCGCCTCTGCCGGCGAAACCGAGGCGGAAGCCAGAGCGAATATCCGAGAGGCCATAGATCTCTACCTGATGCCAGGGGATATCAATTTGCCCGAAGGCGCGAAGCTCTTCGAGGTTACCGGCGGGTGAACGCGGGACGCCGCGGCTCTCTTCGGACCAAGTGATTCGGGTTTTTCGCCATCACGGTGTTCTGTGGATCGGCGCTTCGGCAGCCACCAGAAGTGGCGGCATCCGGTCACCGGAAAGCAGGTCATAGTTGCCCATCACCGCGGCCACGTGCTTCCGCTCGGAACCATGAGGGCGATCATCGAGGGCAGCGGCATCGAGCCTTCGGAGTGGTTGAGATGAGAGTGAAAAAGAAAACTGGCAGGATTCGGCTGCCGCGCCAGGCCGCCGGTTACAACGAACTCGCGGATTTCTTCGATCGGCACGACGGCACCGACCTGCTGGACTAGGGCATCACCGAGATCGATCCGGATCGTGCGGATCTGGACCGCATGCTGCGCGAATACTGGAGACAAGCCAAACACGAAGCAGTTGAATATCCGCATCCCGGCGGCGGCCAAGCGCATGATCGAGAGACTGGCGAAACGCAAGACGATTGAGGTTTCGACGCTGGTCAGGATGTGGGTGATCGACAGTATGCGCCGGGAGGCGTCGGGCTAGCGGACGCATGAATTTGTTTCGGATGTAACGGGGTACGAGAAAGACGCGCGTTAGCGCGCGTTGGCGGCCTGAGAGGCCGCCGCAGGCCACGGGCCTGCCCCACGAGGACTCACAGGACGGCGGTTTCTTCCAGCATGCGGCCTTCCGCGAAACGTTCCAGATTCACATCGCGCGCGTCGAGCAAGTCGCTGGTGCCGTGCAGAATCAGATCGGCGGTGATGCGGCCGGTGGCGGGCGAATGCATGACGCCGTGGCCGCTGAAGCCATTCGCGAAGAACAGTCCTGGCACTCCGGGGGCGGGACCGATGATGGCGTGGTGATCCGGCGTGACGGCGTACAGACCCGCCCAGGCGCGGTGCGGATTCACCTGCAAATCTTCGAAGCAAGGCACGCGGTTGACGGCGTGGGTCAGAATCTTCTCGATGAATGCTGGGTCGAAGGCGGCTTTGAAACCGGGCGTCTCTTCCGGATCGTTCCAGGCCATCAGCAGGCCCAGTCCTTCGGGCCGGAAATGGAAGCCAGTGGACATGTCGATCACCATCGGCAGGCGATCGGGCAAGCCGGGGAAGGGTTCGGTGGGCACCAGCATGCGGCGCAGCGGCACAATCGGGAGATCCACACCCGCCATGCGAGCGACCTGAGCGGCCCAAGGTCCAGCGGCGTTCACCACGGTGCGCGCCGCCACGTTGCCGTTGGTGGTGCGGACGCCCGCGACGCCGTGTGCATCCACATCGATGCCGGTTACGGTGACGCCGCGCTCCAGCCTGGCGCCATGTTCCGCCGCCGCGGCCATGAAGCCCTTCATGACGCTGTAAGGGTCCACGAAACCGTCGGTCGAGCAGAAGCTGCCGCCCAGGATATCGTCGGAACGCAGTTGCGGCACGCGGCGGATGACCTCGTCGCGGCTGAGCATCTCGACATGCTGCAAGCCCATCGAGACCTGGCGCTCGAAGTTGCGGCGCAGGTATGCGAGATGTTGCGGCGCGGTGGCCACGAACAGATATCCGTGGGACTTGTACTCGGAGGGGTGTCCGGTGATCTCCTCAAAAGCGGCAAAGATAGGGATGGAGTACAGCGACATGCGGATGTTGACCGCGGTCGCGAATTGCGCGCGCACGCCGCCCATGCTCTTGCCGGTGGACCCCAGGCCCTGCTGGCTTTCGCGCTCGATTACCAGCACGTTGCGGCACCCCGCTCGGGTGAGATGCCAGGCGACGCTCGATCCCACGATACCGCCGCCGATAATGACTACGTCTGCCGTTTCAGACATTCGGCTACTATTTTGTCACACCTCTGTCACATCGCGCGGGGCGAGCGACGCTCCCGCACCTACCCCTCGCCGCGCCGTACGCCGTGTACGTGATAGGGCACATAATACCGCGGATCCTCACGCATCGCGATCTCGAATCCCGCGCCGGCCACGAAAGCCTTCACGAAATCGAGCGTGCGGAATTCCTCGCCTTCGCCGCGGGCGGCGCGAAAGTCATGGGCGGCGATGCACACATACCGCGCGCGGCGTAGCGCCTTCTCGCAACCGGGCAGCGCCCACCGCTCGGCGCCTTCAATGTTCATCTTCAGAAAGTCGATCCGCTGGATGCCCTGCTCCGCCGCCAGATCGTCGAACCGCACGCTCTTCACCGCGTAGCTCGCCGGGCTCGGCGCGCCTGCCCGCACGTAGTTGGACTCCCATACCGGCAGCGTCTCGATCTGCAAGTCCCCGGCCCGCTCCATGCACGCGTAATTCAGCGGTGTCACATTCGCCAGCCGGTTGAGTTCGCACATCCGGCCGAGCGCCGCAAATGAAACCGGATGCGGCTCGACGGCCCAGACGCGCCCGGCCGGCCCCACCGCGAGCGAAAAGGCGAACACGTCCTCGCCGCGCCCCGCCCCGATATCCACGATCGCATCGCCCGCCTGCGGCTTGTACAAATAAAACCAGTAGTCCTCCGCGTCGCGCAGATGCTTCCGCGCCTGCCCCGCCCAGCGCTCCCAATTCGGCCCGGCACTCCCGGCTGCCAGGCGGAACATATCCGGATCGGGAAAGTAATCGGGACCCACGCGCCGCACCCACATGCCGTCCCACAGGATCTCCATATCCACACCGGGCATGGCCGCGCGCGCCAGTTCCGTCGCCCGGCGCGCCATCGCCGCCCGGTCGCCGGAATCTGCCTCAGTAACCCACATGCGTGTTCGCCCGCTTCAGCCGCAGCGCAAGCAGCCGCCGCCGTTCATCGGAAAGCCGCGCTCTCCCACTCTGCCGGCGCCCGCCCGCCCGCCTTCCGGGTGACAGCAACACCTTTTCCAGATAAGCTTCGAACGGCACGGCGTTCAGGTTGCGCGCGTATTCGAGCGCGACGCGGCGAGACTCGGCGGCCAACCACCCGTAATGCGCGCGGTCCGTCAACAGCCGCTCCAGAACCGTCGCCCACGGCCCCACGTCCTGCGGCGGAATCTCCACCGCGGGCACCATCAGTTCGTCCACCATGGGCCGATAGCGCGCCACCGGATTGACCGGCAGCAGATAGTCCATGCCGAGCATCGCCTCCGCCAGGCCGCCGACATCGCTGGCCATCACCGGAATGCCGCGCGACATGGCTTCCAGAATCATGCGCGATCGCGCTTCGGCCCACAGCGACGGCGCCAGCATCACCCGCGTCTGCCGCAGCAAATCGTCGATGTCGTCCACCGGCGGCAGAATCGAGATGTTCGGCAACTTCCGCAAGGCCGCGAAATCCGCCGCCGTGGTGCCCCACGTGGGGACGGCGGCGAACTCCACATTCGGAAAACGCTCCGCCAGCGCCAACAGAATCGAGATGCCTTTCACCGCGCATGGATTCACCATGCTGACGAAGCGGTTGTCGAACCGGCCCAGGTCCGGGGGGCTGCCGGGATCCAGCAGCGAAATCGGCACGTGGATGGCCTCCACCCCGCCCCATTGCCGCGTGTATTGCGCGACGTACTCGCTCACCGCCACCACGCCATCGGCCTGCCGCAGAGCTTCGGTCTGAAACTCGCTCGGCAATCCCGTATCCGGCCCGAACGGCAGCGCCACCGTGGCGCGCACCAGGTAGACCACGCGCGCGCGCGGCGACCGCAGCGCGATCTCCAGCATCAGGTGCGCCGGATCGTCGGTCGAGGCGAGGATGATATCGGGCGCGAACGCGCGCAACTGGGCGGCGAAATAAGTCCGCAGGTTCGGGTCGCGCGTCAGAACGCCCACTTCCACGCCGTTCAACTGGAACTCGACGCTGGCCCGTTCGTGCCGCGGGGCGGCGCCGCGGGCGGTCAATTCGCGCACCAGCGCGGCGTGCGCCTCCGCGCCAAAATGTTCCACGCGCGCCACCACCCGCACCGCGTGTCCCCTGGCCGCCAGCGCTTCCATCAGCAGACGGTTGGATTTGTCCCCGCCGCCATAAGACGGATAGTAGGGCGAATTATGTGCCAGCAGGATGCGCAAGTCTCATGTTGACACACGGCGCCCCTGTGGGGCTTGGTAAGCTGCGGCCGATTGTCAATCGGCCAGCAGGCTGCCAGCTATTCCAAATCGGCCGAGAAGCCGCGTTTTTTGGGGGAAGTGGAAGCGGTCGGGCCTTTGACGTCATCGCACCCGCGGCAGCATCGCTTCGATCGCCGCGAGATCCGCCTCGGTGAGCCGCCATCCCGCGGCGGATGCGTTGGCCTTCACCTGCTCCGGCGATTTCGCGCCCGCGATTACCGACGCCACCGCGGGTTGCGCGGCCAGCCACGAAACCGCCAGTTCCAGCATAGTGTGCCCACGCCCAGCCGCGAACTCCGTCAACGCCTCCACCAGCGCCAGATTCTCATCCGTGAACACCTTCGGACCAAAACCATCCCGTGCGCGGCTGCCTTCGGGAAGCGGCTGGCCGCGGCGATACTTGCCCGTGAGTAGCCCATTGGCCAACGGGAAAAAGGGCAGGAACGCGATGCCCGACCGCACGCATTCCGGGATCGCGTCCGCTTCCGGCTCGCGGACCACCAGGCTGTATTGGTTCTGCACGCTGACGAAGCGCGCGCCCCCTTCCCGCACGGCCGCCCCGGCCGCGCAGTTGATCGCCCGAAAAATTCGAACAGCCAATCTCGCGCACCTTGCCGGCGCGCACCAGGCCGTCCAGCGCACCCAGCGTTTCCGCGATGGGAACTTGCGCGTCGGGCTGGTGCAGTTGATACAGATCGATGCGATCCGTTTCCAGACGCCGCAGGCTGTCCTCGGCCGCTTGCCGCACATATTCGGGACGCGCGCCGCGCCGCTGTTCGTCCATCTTCATGCCGAATTTGGTGGCGATCAGCGCCTCGGCGCGGCGCGCTCCCAAGGCCCGGCCCAGAAACTCCTCGCTCTGGCCCGCACCGTAAATATCCGCCGTGTCGAAGAAGTTGATGCCGGCGTCCAGCGCGGCGTTCACGGCAGCCGCGCTCGCGTCCGCGTCGATGCGCCATCCGAAGTTGTTGCAGCCCAGGCCCACCACCGATACTTCGAGCGATCCAATCCGTCGCGTTTCCATGCTTGCCTCCTCCAGTTGGTTATATTAGCTGGATGCAGTGGTTCGAAAACGAAGCCTTCTGGCAGACGTTTTATCCCTACATGTTCGGCGAGCGCAAGATGGCTGCTGCGCCGGTTGAAGTGGAACGCGTCCTGGCGTTAAGCGGCGTCGAGCGCGGCCGTGTTTTGGATCTGTGTTGCGGCCCGGCGCGTCATAGCCTGATTTTGGCGCAAAAGGGATTCGAAGTCACGGGCGTGGACCGCTCCCCTTTCCTGCTGAGCAAAGCGCGCGAGGCGACCGCCGGCGCAGGGGTCGAACTGGTGGAAGCCGATATGCGCGATTTCGTGCGGCCAGCCGCTTTCGATCTGGCGCTCAGCCTGTTTACGTCCTTCGGCTATCTCGATACGCGCGAGGAAGACCTCGCGGTGCTGCGCAACGTACGCGCCAGCCTGAAGAAGGGTGGCGTATTCGTGATCGATGTGACGAGCAAGGAATACGTGGCGTCTCAGCGCCAGACGACACACTGGGAGCAGTGGCCCGGCGGCGGAATCCAAGTGTCGCACTATGACGTTTTTCCCGGCTGGGGGCGCATCCGTGTCCAGTGGCTGCTGATCGAAGGCGAGCGCGCCCGCCGCTTCGAATTCGAGCACAATGTCTACTCGGGCCAGGAACTGGCGGCCCTGCTGGAGCGCGCGGGCTTCGCGGACGTGCAGATCTTCGGGGGCCTCGATGGCTCTGCGTACGATGCCGCGGCAACCCGTTTGGTCGCCCGCGCCAAGGCTCTCTAGGTGGGGCGGGCGTCCACGCCTGCAGCGAGTCTCCAGACCCGCAGCGAGCGAAGCTCGCCCTTTTCGGCAACCGAAGCGCGGCAACCCCACGCCCGTCGCCAGTGCTACGATGCGTAGATCGCCATGTAACACCATGCCCTCGATTCACCTGAACACCCCTATCCCCGGACCCCGCTCCCGGGCGCTGGCCGAGCGCCGCAGCCAGGCCGTGCCGCGCGGCGTCTCGCAGGTGACGCCCATTTTCGTGAGCCGCTCCGAAGGCGCCGTCATCGAGGACGTGGACGGCAACCGCTACCTCGATTTCGCGGGCGGCATCGGCTGTCTCAATGCCGGGCATCGCGAGCCGGGCGTGGTTGCCGCGCTGCACGCGCAGGCGGATCGCTTCCTGCACACCTGCTTCATGGTGACGCCGTACGAGAGCTACGTGCGGCTCGCCGAGAAGCTCAACGCGCTGGCGCCCGGCAACACGCCCAAGAAAACGATGTTGCTGTCGAGCGGCGCCGAGGCGGTCGAGAACGCCATCAAGATCGCGCGCGCTTACACCCGGCGCCCGGCCGTGATCTGTTTCGACGACGCATTCCACGGGCGCACGCTGCTCGCGCTTGCGCTCACCAGCAAGACGCATCCCTATAAGGCCGGCTTCGAGCCGTTCCCCAGCGACATCTATCGCGTGCCGTACGGCCAACCCGCCGCGCGGCTTGAAGACACTTTCCAGCGCGTGGTAGCGGCTGAATCGGTGGCGGCCCTGATCGTCGAGCCGGTGCAGGGCGAGGGTGGATTCATCGTGCCGCCACCCGGATGGCTCGCCGCAGTCGCGGACATCTGTCGCACCCGCGGCATTATCTTCATCGCCGACGAAGTGCAGACAGGCTTCGGGCGCACCGGCAAGATGTTCGCCATCGAGCACGAAGGCATCGAGCCCGACCTGATGGTGACAGCCAAGAGCCTCGGCGGCGGGCTTCCGCTGGCCGCGGTCACGGGCAAAGCGGAGATCATGGATCACACCGCGCCGGGAGCGCTGGGCGGCACGTTCGGCGGCAATCCGCTGGCCTGCGAAGCCGCGCTGGCGGTGATTCAGGCGATCGAAAACGGCGGGCTCTGCGCGCGCGCCCAGCGCCTCGGCGAGCAATTCCGCCAGCGCGCATTGGCCTGGAAAGACCGTTTCCCCCTGATCCGCGAGGTGCGCGGCCTGGGCGCCATGCAGGCGTTTGAACTCGCCGATGCGGCCTCCACCAAAGCGCTGGCGAAGCATTGTTACGAGCATGGCTTGATCCTGGTGACCGCCGGCACCTGCGGCAATGTGATTCGCATCCTGATGCCGCTGGTGGTGACCGATGAGCAAATGGACGAGGGGCTGGACGTGATGGAGGCGGGCCTCGCGTTTCTGAAATTGGAAGACATCACAGGCTGAAGCCAGCCTATGCCACCATGTTGGGAGTATTCTGGAGTAATGCATCGGCAAATCCGCAACGTCGCCGTCCTGCTCCTGGCGGCCTATCCGATCGTGGCGCGAGCCGCCGATAACGGCTACCTCGCCAACCTGCCCACCGGCGATCGCTGGCTCATGCATCTCAACACCGACCTGCTCCCCTTCTGGACCATGCCGTCCGCCCTCGGGAGCCCGCTGGGATCGTTTCCCTCCACCCGCTGCGACGATGGCTCCCTGCTGGACTTCAACAACCCATGTGCGCCCATCGCGGGCAACGCCTATCTGATGACGCCCGACCAGTACTTAGTGCCTCTCTCGCGCCAAACCTATGGTTACGGAGTCGCCTACCAGCTTACCGGCAACACGGTGTATCTCGACTATATGAAAGCCGGTGTCGCCTATATCCGCCAGTACTGCATCGATCCGGCCGGCGGGATGTTCGAACAACTTGACCTTACTACCGGTCTCTGGGGACCCAACATCCTATACCGCGATCCGCAGCAGCTTGGCTATGGGCTGTTGGGCATGGCATTCTATTACTATCTCACTCGCGACGACACCGTGCTGCAGGACATACTCACCATCAAGAACTATATCTTCGCCAGTTATTACAACCCGTCGTTAGGCGCCAACCAGTGGCTCCTGGCGAATGACAACGGGACACTGGCCGATTCCAAACAACTGGTCGCCGATCTGGATGAGATGAACACCTACCTGGTTCTGCTGACGCCAACGCTGTCCGAACCGTACCAGACTCAGTGGAAGCAGACGCTCACCATGGACGCCCAATCCATCCTCGGCACCTATTACTCGCCCGAAGACAATCTCTTCTTTTTGCAGGCGGACACGCCGCAGGAAATGGATATCAATTACACCGGCGTGGACGTCGGGCACAGTAGCAAAGCGCTGTGGATGCTGCGCTGGACCGGCCTCCTCACGGGCGACCAGGGTCTGGCCAGTTTCGCGCAGGCCAACGCCCGCCGGCTCCTGGATCGCGCCTACATGCCCGAGAGCGATGGCAGTGGCTCCTGGGCGCAAGGCGTGCTGCAGGGCGGCGCGCAGGACCAGGACAAGACTTGGTGGGTGTACGCCGAGCTGGACCAGTTATCCGGAACACTGGCGCTATCGGACGTAGCCGCCGGCCAGTATCTTCCCCAAACGGCCGCGTATTGGTTCAATTACTTCGTCGATCATCAGTATGGCGAAGTGTGGAATGGGTTGAACTACCCCGCCAACACGCCGCAAAAGAGCTATCCGAAAGCCTGGCAGTGGAAGAACGCTTATCATGATTTCGAGCACACGCTGGTGGGTTACATCACCTCTCACTGGCTGCTGGGCCAGCCAGTGACTCTGCACTACGCCTTTACGAATCCGGTGGATCAAACGACCATCCACCCCTACTATTTCTCCAGCACGATCGACTCTCTCACTACCACCCAGGACAGCCAGGGCAACTCATACCAGACGGTCACATTCCACCCCGTCAACGTGGGATCGGCGCCGCCGGTGGTGGCAACTTCCGCCGCCAGCTTCCTCGCCAGTCCGCTTGCCGCGGGATCGATCGCTACCTTGTGGAGTACGGGCCTGCTGGCCGGCCCCATCTCGGTTGCCGACGCCAACAGCGTATCCCGCCTGGCGCAAGTCTTCTACACCTCGCCAACTCAGATCAACTTCCAGATACCACCCGGCACCGCGCCCGGTCTGGCAACCATCACGGTCGCGTCTCTGGACGGAGTATCCGCACCAACATCCGCCACCGCCCAGATAGTCACCGTCTCTCCCGGCATCTTCCAGTTGAACGGCACCGCGTTAGCTGCCGCGCAGGTCTTGTGGGTGCCGCCGGACCGGCCGCAGACGACCGGACAGGTGTACCAATTGGACGCCTCCAATAACGTCACGCCGCTGCCGATCAGCGTGGATCCCACCAAGGGCGCTGTCTACCTGTCGGTGTACGGAACAGGCATCGCGAACGCGCAAACCGTCGCCTTAACAGTCGGCGGTCAGCCGGTGCCGGTGACTTACTTCGGCGCTCAGGGATACTCTAACCCCGACGGCCTGGATCAGGTGAACATTGGCCCGCTGCCTCCATCGCTGGCGGGCAGGGGCCGGGTCAATATCATACTGACTGCGGACGGGCAGACTGCCAACCCGGTGGAGATATACATCCAGTGATGTTGCGCGCGGTAACTTCGCGCTTTACACCTTCTCCGGAACTACGTACGGCGCGCGATAATTTCGCGTCAGCATTTTATTAGCTTCATCGTCGCCCACGAATCGCTCCGTCGCCGGATCGAACTGCAGTTGCCGCTCCAGCCGGTACGAGATATTCCCGCCGTCTCCACCGGCCCGTTCAGGTCGCGAACGTCTTACGCGACTGGCAGAAGCTGTTGCCCGGGCACGCCAATCCAGTGGAAGTGCACACCTACCGCCGAGGGCATCCGATGTTCATGGCCACGCCGGCCACTTATGCCAAGCTCATCCCCGCCGCGGGCCAGCCGATAGAGTGCATCTTCTTTGCGAACACGGACCCACCGGTCCCGTGTCCATGACCAGCGGGGCCATCGCGGCTTCCGAGCGGGCGATCGGGGAGATGAGGCGCATGGGGCAGCGAAGTCGTAGTCAGAACCGCTGCTGATATCTTGCGCTGATGCGAGATAAGGCTGCCGCATAGTCCAGCCTCGTATCGTTGTAGTCGGCCCACTCGAACGCGTAGGGCGGCGCATTAGTAGCTTTAAAGCGAAGGAGGAGAAATTCGTCGAACTCCGGGGCTGCCTCAACCCGCAATCGCCGCTCCGCCGCCGGGGCCTCCTGGCACGGGTGCAGGAAGCCATCCTTGCCCGTCGTCGGAAACGGCCGGTCGCCTTCATATCCAATCGTGTGATCAGCCTGGTTGATCCCGACGATTGCTACGCATATCGGATTACCGCCTCCGCGCTTGAACTGGGCCACCTGATTGCGGAGATCGTTAATCACGCGGTCGATCTGCTTGATCATGGCTTTTGCCAGCACCTTGACCTCAATACCAATTTCGACCGTGGCAATCGGCCCTCGCGCCACGAGGTAGCCGGCATCGATGATAGCGGTCTCACCGGGAATGATCTCCCCAAATGTTCCATCGCCGCGCCGGGCAGCCACACCCCGGCGCCTATTTTGGACATTCAGCACACGTTCCTTCCGGTTCATAACGGCGTCTGTCAATTTCGAGGAGCGATCAATGGCGATCAGATCCTCGTAGAGATGCATCGCCACGAAGTCTCCCTGATTGGAAGCCCTATGCTTGTAAATCTTACCCCCAAACAGTCGCCGGAACTCCGTCAGTAGCCGGTACTCGGGTTGTGCGGGTCGCTCTGTCAATGATGACCTCGGCTTCGGTTGCGCCAACGAGGCGGCGTTGCCGCGCTGCCTTCGAGATGCGCTGTCCAGCGATTTCGACATAGGCCGCTTCGATCTCATTGGCGATCGAGTTTCTGCCTGCAATAATAGCAGCCTGCGACGTCGAGCCGGTGCCTGCAAAAGGGTCTAGGACGGTGTCGCCGACAAAGGAAAAGAGCTTGATAAGCCGGTCAGCCAGCTCAACCGGATACGGCGCGGGATGTCCATCGCGAGTTGAGGCCCCGCGCAGATCGGTCCAGATCGAACGTTGCCAGGTCTTCATTTCCTCACGGGTTAGCATCGAAAGAGCCTTCTGTAACTGCGACGCCGTACGGTATTCGCCACCTTTGCGGAGGAACAAGATGTACTCAATGTCGTTCTTGATGATTCCACCCGGCTGGTAGGGCTTGCCATAAAAGCCCGCCCCGTTGCCCTCCGCCTCCATCACGCCATTCGCAATCTTGTGCCAGAGGATCGGTTGCAGACAATCGAGGCCCAACTTGCGGGCGCGAACCTGAATGTCCGAGTGGAGCGGAACGATGTAGTGCCTGCCGCCCTTCTTGCGCGGTATGCAGACATCGCCCACGACGCAACAGATCCGGCCGCCGCCTACCAGAACGCGCCGGCATTCGCGCCACACCCGATCCAGTTCCGAGAGGAAATGTTCGTAATCTTCGAAGTGGCCCATCTGCGCTGCATTGCCGGGCGCGTATTCCTTCAACGTCCAGTAAGGAGGCGAAGTCACAACCAAATGGACGGAGGCATCCGGTATCCACGACAAATCGCGTGCGTCGCCGCGATGAAGCCTGTGCGTCGTGCGCGTGTACGGGTCCGGCCAGGCCACTCCACGGTAATGCATGTTCGCGGCAAGCAGCGCCTTTAGCCCCTCGGGCGTGTTGTCCTCGAAGGGAAAAGGCGCCGGCGGCCGCCTGGGTCGCGTTACTTCATGATTCTCGAAGAGAGCGTCTTGGGGCAGTCTCGCGTCTGTTTTCGCTTTCCTCAATCGTCTCCTGACCGGCCGCTTCTCACCAAAAACAGGTCTAGAAGCGTCGATAGGAATTGTACCGCTTTCCAACGTCGGTTCGCCCATCCTCCTTCTTATCGGCCACCGCGTCCGGATCCGGCTGTGTGGAACGGCCAACTTTCTCATACACGTGCGGATCCTTGAAAAGCCGGCCGCCGCCGATCTTCCGCACGGCCAGCCGCACGTCATTATCAACCCGCATGGCAATGGCCCGCGGCACCGCAGCGTATCGCCTTTACACCTTCTCAGGAACTACGTACGGCGCGCGATAATTTCGCGTCAGCATTTTATTAGCTTCATCGTCGCCCACGAATCGCTCCGTCGCCGGATCGAACTGCAGTTGCCGCTCCAGCCGGTACGAGATATTCCCAGGTGCGCCGTCTCCACCGGCCCGTCCAGGTCGCTGGCCTTGCGGCTCTCCACGGCTTTGATGAAGTTGGCGTAATGGTCGCCGCCGGCTTTGCGCTTCGGACCCGGCTCGCGTTTCTCGCCCAGATACACCTCGTATGAGTCATAGCCATTAATCGCCAGATAGCCTTCCGACCCATAGAAGATGTTACCCACGCCCACGCCGCCCTCCGTGTTCGTGCACCAGGGACGCACTTCAAACTGGATGATCTTCTTCTGCTCGGGATAGTGATACACCGAGGTCAGTGTCTCGGGTGTCTCCTTATCGTCGTCCCACAGGAACTTACCGCCCATGGATGTGACCCGTGTAGGCAGCCCGACCCCCAGGCCCCACATGCACATGTCCGTCTCGTGAATGCCCTGGTTGCCCACGTCGCCGTTGCCGTAGTCCCAATGCCAATGCCAGTTATAATGGACCAGCGCGCGGGTGAAGGGGCGCTCCTCGACAGGCCCTTGCCAGATATCCCAATTCAGATACTCGGGCGCGGGCTCGTTGCCCTTGTGACCCACCGACGGACGCCATCGGAACACCAGGCCGCGCGCCATGTAGACGTTGCCGATCCCGCCCTTATTCATCAACTCGACAGCTTCCTTGATGGCCTCCGAGCTGCGCAGTTGCACTCCGTGCTGCACGATGCGGTTGTAACGGTGCGCGGCGTCGATCATCTTGCGGCCTTCGTAAATGTTATGCGCGCCGGGCTTTTCGACGTACACGTCCTTGCCCGCCTGGCATGCCCAGATCGTGGCCAGCGCGTGCCAGTGGTTGGGGGTCGCTATACTGACGGCGTCGATTTCCTTGTTGTCGAAAACCTTGCGCAGGTCTTGCTCGGTCTGCACCTTGCGGTGATACCTGGCCTCGAACTGTTCCGCACGCTCGGTCAGCAGGTTGCGGTCCGGATCGCACAGCATCACCACCTCGGCGTTAGGCAGCGCATTGAACCCCTTGATATGATCCGTGCCGCGGCCATTGATCCCCAGTACGGCCACCCGAACGCGGCTGTTGGCTGACGCCTTGCCGGCCATTAGCGAAACCGCGGCGCCGCCTGCGCCCAGCACAAAACTTCTTCGACTATTCATGAGGAACCTCTGTGGCAAATTCTAGCACCGCGACTACCGCACCAACTTCTCAGCCAGATCTTCCGCAAGATCGATGTTCACTCGCACCACGCGGCCCTCTTGCGCCACCTGGATTCCGTCCAAGGCGCGCAGCAGGTCCGGCTGGTTTCCCGGCACGTTGCGTGGCGCGCCCATGCGGGCCAGCGCGGCCAGCCCGCGCAAAGAGTCTGCCAGGTTTTTGGCGTCCGCTTCGGTCCGGGAGTCCCCGGTAAAGGCGGCGTGTACTCCCGTGCGCAAGTCGACGGTCAGGCTGGCGCCTTCCACCAGGCGGAACACGCGGTCCAGGTTCCCCCAATTCCCCATCGCGCGAAGCTGGTCCGGAGTTGCCCCTCGCCAGGCCGCGACCACCGCCCAGATCTGCGTATCGGCGGGCAGAGCTTGCGCGCGCGCCATCAAGTCGCGCGGTGCGCCGCGACCGCCGTCCTTCGATTGGTCGATGGCCGCGCGCACGGCCGCAGCCTCGCCGAACAGCGCAATGTCGTGGCCTATGAAAGTAATCCCTTCGGTTTCGCTCGCCTTCTGCTCCGGGAAGGCGCCCCGCGCGATGGCCAGCACATGCTTGCCGTCGCTCGCCAGCAGCAGGTGATGAATGTCCCAACGGGGCAGCCGATTTTGCAGCGCCAGCTTGCGATATATCGGTGTCCCGCGGACCCGGTCCACGCTGACGCCCGCGAGCGCCACTGTGTCCGGCGGGATGAAGGCGGTCAAAGCTGGGTCGATGGGGCCGTGCCTTCCGCCGCATCCGCCGAGAATCAGGCAGAGAAGGAAAGCAGCGTGGGGCGGGACTCCAGTCCTGCGGCCGGCGTCCACGCCGGCCTGCCCGCAGCGGGTCCTGGAGGCCCCGCGCAGACCTGGAGGTCCGCCCCACTTTTCGCTCATCAGTGCCTCACAGTCATTATGGCAGTGAAATGCGCGATAATCTGACGTGATGGCAACGGCCGCCGCATCGCCTTACCAACTCAAGGACAGCCCCTACAGCAGCCACAGCCTGCTCTTGGCCAGCTTGCCGCCCTCGGGCGAGGGCCGGCGCGTCCTCGATGTCGGCTGTGCCGGCGGCTACCTCGGCGCGATCCTCGCCAGCCGGGGTTACCGCGTGACCGGAATCGATTCGCCCGGCGCGGCGTGCGCCGGCTTTCCGGAGTCCATCGAACTATTGGAAGCCGATCTGGATTTGGGGCTGCCGCCTTTAACCGGCCGTTTCGATTTTGCGATCTGCGCCGACGTGCTGGAGCACCTGCGCCGCCCCGCGCTCCTGTTGCGCGAGATCCGCGCGGCCCTGGCCCCCGGCGGGCGGCTGGCCGCCTCGCTTCCCAATAGCGGTCACGCATACTTCCGCTGGAACGTTCTCACCGGCCGCTTTCCCGCGGACGATCGCGGCCTGTTCGACCGCACCCATCTGCATTTCTATACTTGGCGCGGCTGGCTCGATCTGTTTCACTCCGCCGGATTCCGCATCGAAACCCTGCGCTCGTCGGGCGTGCCCATCGGCCTGGCGCTGCCCAAATGGGAAGGGTCCGCCCCGGTGCGCGCGCTGGAGCGAATGTCGTACGAATCGGCGCGCTGGTGGAAGAAGATGTTCGCCTATCAATTCATCGTCACCGCCGCGCCGGAGATCGAAGCATGACGGCCAAGCCCAAGGTCGTAGTGGTCATGCCGGCGTACAACGCGGCCAAGACCCTGCACATGACCTATGCCGATCTGCCGCGCGAAATGGTGGATCTGGTCATCCTGGTGGACGACGGCAGCTCCGACGAGACCGCCCAAATCGCGCGCGACATGGGTCTGGAACTGTTTGTCCACAATCGCAACTACGGATACGGAGCCAATCAGAAGACCTGCTATCGCGAGGCGCTCAAGGCGGGAGCGGACATCGTGGTGATGGTTCACCCGGATTATCAGTACGACCCGACCCTGCTGCCTGAGATTGTCCGCCCCATTCAGGAAGGCCGCGCCGACGCCGTGCTGGGATCGCGCCTGATGGGGACCAGTCCCATGAAGCAGGGCATGCCCTGGTGGAAGTACGTCTCCAATCGTTCCCTCACCTGGGCGGAGAACGTCACCTTCGGCCTGAAACTTTCCGAGTATCATACCGGCTACCGGGCCTTCCGCAGAGAGGTGCTCGAATCCGTGAACCTGGAGACCAACTCCGACAAGTTCATCTTCGACCAGGAGATCATGGCGCAGATGGTGGCGCTGGGCATGCGCATCACGGAGGTGCCCGTGCCGACCCGCTATTTCGCGCAGGCCTCGTCGGCGTCGTTCTTTCAGAGCACCGTCTACGGCTTCTCGATCCTCCTGCTGCTGGCGAAATATCTGATGTACCGCTGGGGATGGGGTTACCACCGCCAGTTCGATAGCCTGCACCGCCGCTATCACGCCGGGGCCGAGCCCGCCGGCCGGAAGAGCTGACGGTGCGGCGCGCCAAACTCCTCCTGGATTTGCTGCTGGTCTTCCTGTTCACCGCGGTGCTGATCAAGCCGCTTTTCAAAGCGAAGTATCTGGACCGGTGGGATTCGATCGAAAGCACGTTCATCGCGGACGGCCGCTTTCTGAGCAGCCACTTGCCGCACCCCCAGTGGCAGCCGTTCTGGTACTGCGGCACGCGCTACGACTACCTGTATCCGCCGGTCCTGCGCTATGGCACGGCTTTGCTGGCGCGCGTTTACATGCCGGTGAAGGCATATCATTTCTATATCGCGCTGCTCTACGCGATCGGAATCGCCGGCGTGTATTTCCTGGTATGGGTGATGAGCCGCTCGCGCGGAGCGGCGTGGCTGGCGGCGGCCACTTCGGCGCTGGCCTCACCCGCGTTTGTTTTCCTGCGCGAGATGGGCCTGGATTCCCAATATCGGGCGCCCAACCGTCTGTGGGTGCTCACGCGCTACGGCGAGGGACCGCACATCTCGTCGCTGGCGCTGCTTCCGTTCGCCTTGGCCTTTGCCTGGCTGGCGCTTACCACGCGCCGCGGCGCATTCCTGGCGGCAGCCGCAATCTGTTCCGTGCTAGTCGCCCTCACCAACTTCTACGGCGCCACCGCGCTCGCGACTGTCGGCATTCTGGCTGACGCCCTCCTACTTGCGAATTACTATCGGGAATCTGCGCTATGTATCGTCCCCGGGTAACGCCTGGTCGGTGGCTCTGCTCACCCTGGTAATCGCCGCCTTCCTGGCGGTTTCGCTGCGCGGCGCCTCTCGAAAACCGGGCCGCGCCTATGCAGTCTTCCTCTCGGGCGGCCTGCTGTTCATGGGACTGAATGTATTGGGCCACTTCTATTTCAATTTCCGCGTCATCGGCGAGCCGGGCCGCCTGGTTCCGGAACTTGACCTGGCTTTGACTCTGGTGGGCGTCGAGTTGCTGCGGCGATTGTGGAACTGGCCCGCGCGCGTGCCTTCGCGGGTGTGGGCGGCGCGCGCGCTGGCCGCGGTGGTCGTGCTGTGCGGGTCATGGACGGCACGCCATTACGTCCGCCACGCCTGGGAGTTGTATCCTCCGGAGCCGGACTACCGGCAACGCGTAGAATACCGCATGTCCGAATGGATGGCCGGCCATCTTCCGCAAGCGCGCACCTTAACTCCCGGATCCGTACGCTTCTGGTGGAATACCTGGCACGACCTGGCCGAGGTGGGCGGCGGGTCCGAGCAGGGGCTCCTCAATCCAAAGGTGTCCTCCGCACAATGGGAAATCCACCTGGGATCTAATCCCGAAATGGCGGTCCGGTGGCTGACCGCCCTGGGTGCCGATGCGGTAATCGTTTCCAGCAAACAGTCGCAGAATCCTTACCGAGATTTCACGTTTCCCGATAAGTTCTCCGGCGCGCTCCCGGTCTTGTACGACGATGATCAAGGCAATGTGATTTATCAGGTTCCCCGCCGTTATCCCTCGCTTGCGCGGGTGGTTGATCGGGCGCGGTTAGCAGCCCTGCCGCCGCTCGAGCAAACTAATCTCGACTTGCTGCGGGCATATATCGCGGTAATTGAAGAGGGCCCCGATGCGCCCACCACCACTGCCTGGAACGGAACCGATGCGATGCGGGTACACGCCCGCGTCGCACCCGGCCAAGCCGTCCTGGTGCAGGTAACTTACGATCCGGCCTGGCATGCCTACTCCGGCGGCCAGGCGCTGCCGGTCCACAAAGACCGCGGGGCGGAGTTCAGCGTCATCGACGCGCCGCCCGGAGAGCACGACATCTCGTTCGTCTTCGAAACGCCGCTGGAGAACCGCATCGGCTGGGTGCTTACGTGGCTGTCGCTGGCCCTCGCCGCGGCGCTCTTGATGGTTAACCCCCGCCGCGCATAGATGAGTGAATCGCGAAGACTCTGCAAGCCATGGTTGGACGCGCTCTCTTAGAGTGGTCACCCCCTTTGTTCGAGTCTACCCGCGCCCGCCAGTTACGGGCGACAGGTGGTGGCCGGCCGGGGTACCGCATGTTACGCTCGGCACATGAGCGGCCCGGATGCGGAAGGCTCCAGTGTGGCCGTCGTGGCGGAAAAGCCTTCGGTGGCGCGGGACATTGCGCGCGTGCTGGGCGCCACAAAACAGGGGCAAGGATACCTGCACGGCAACGGCTACGTGGTGACTTGGGCGATCGGTCACCTGGTGGCGCTGGCGCAACCGCACGAGATCCAGCCGGAGTGGAAGCACTGGCGGCGCGACCTGCTCCCCATGCTGCCGCGCGACTGGCCGCTGGTGGTCTACGACAAGACCAAAGACCAGTTCGAGGTGGTGCGCAAGATCCTGAATTCGCCGAAGGTGGCGAGGTTGGTGTGCGCCACCGACGCCGGCCGCGAAGGCGAGCTGATCTTCCGCTATATCTACGAGGCCGCCGGATGCCGGAAACCGTTCAGCCGCCTCTGGATTTCGTCGCTCACGCCGGACGCCATCCGCAAGGGCTTCGGCGAATTGAAGGACGGCGCGGCATACGATCCGCTGGCCGATGCGGCGCGCGGGCGCAGCCGCGCCGATTGGCTGGTGGGCATGAATCTCTCGCGCGCCTACACGCTGGCGATGGACGACGACCTCTCGGTGGGCCGCGTGCAGACCCCCACGCTGGCCATGCTGGTGGAACGGGAGTTGGCCGTCCGCGCTTTCGTGCCGGAAGATTACATGGAGGTGGTGGCGACGTTTTCGCCCGGCGCCGATGCGAAGTATCAGGGCACCTGGTTCCGCGATCCCGTCAAGGATACGATCCAGATGGCCATGCGGCTCCCGGCCGATGGCGAAGAAGCCGGGCGCATTGTGGCGCGGGCGCCTACGGGCGAGGCGCGCATCGATTCCATCCAATCCGAAACGCAGCGCATGGCGCCGCCGCTGCTCTACGATCTTACCGAACTGCAGCGGCACGCCAATCGCCTCTATGGCTTCAGCGCGCAGAAGACCCTGGACACCGCGCAGGCGCTTTACGAGAGCCGCAAGCTGATCAGCTATCCGCGCACGGACAGCCGCCACCTTTCGCAAGATGTGGCGCGCACTTTGCCGGCGGTGGTGCGGGCGATCGAGCCGCCTTACCAGGCACTGTTGGCGCCCGGCACCGGCGACCGTCCGCTGGGCCGCCGCTTCGTGGACGATTCCAAGGTGACCGATCACCATGCCATCATCCCGACGCCTGTGCACGCCGGCGATCTCACCGCCGACGAGCGCAAGATCTACGATCTGATCTGCCGGCGCCTGCTCAGCGCCTGGCATGACGATCACATTTGGGCGGTGACGACGGTGATGACCGCCATCTCGAACCCCGGCGTGATCGACCGCTATCACACTAGCGGGACCGCCGTGCAGAAGGTGGGTTGGAAGGCGCTCGACGTGGTCCCGGAGCGCCGGCAGGAGCGCGCGCCGGAAACGCCCACGTTGCCGCCGGGCCTGGCGCAAGGGCAACCGCAGACCTTGGTGGACGTGGAGGCCCTCAAGAAGAAGACGCGGCCTCCCAAGCGATTCACGGAAGCCACGCTGCTCACGGCCATGGAGACCGCGGGCAAGACGCTCGATGAGAAAGAACTGTCGGACGCCATGAAGGAGACCGGCCTGGGCACTCCGGCCACGCGCGCCTCGATCATCGAAGTGTTACTTAAGCGCGGGTATATGGTGCGGGAAGGGAAGATGCTGCAGGCCACCGAGAAGGGCATCCATCTGATCGAGGCGGTGCACCCGGAAGTGAAGAGCCCGGCGATGACGGGCCAATGGGAAGCGTACCTGAAGCGTATCCAGCGAGGGACGGCTAAGCTGGCGCCGTTTATCGAAGGGATTGAGGATTATGTGCGGGAGGTGGTGGGGAAGGTGGGTACGACAGGACCGCTCCCTGACCGTCGCGGCTCGGTAGCGCATCAGGCACAACCACCAGCCACCAGCCACCAGCCACTACCCACGGCGAGCAACGCGAGCCTCACGGATTTGCTGCATGGGGTGTTTGGGTATGAGGCGTTCCGGCCCAATCAGGAGGCTGTTTGCGAGGCTGTGGTGGCGGGCCGCGATGTGCTTCTGGTGATGCCCACCGGCTCCGGCAAATCGCTCTGCTATCAACTTCCCGGCGTGGCGCGCGGCGGCACCACGCTGGTGATCAGCCCGCTCATCGCGCTGATGGAAGATCAGGTGGCCAAGCTCAAGGCGCAGAACTGTGCGGTGGAGCGCATCCATTCCGGGCGCGACCGCACGGCCTCGCGGCAGGCTTGCATCGACTATCTCGCGGGCAATTTGCAATTCCTGTTCGTAGCGCCGGAGCGGCTGCGCGTGCCCGGCTTTCCGGCGATGCTCGCCAAGCGCAAGCCGAGCCTGGTGGCCATCGACGAAGCGCATTGCATCTCGCAATGGGGCCACGATTTCCGCCCCGACTATCGCATGATCGGCCAGCACCTGCCGCATTTCCGTCCAGCGCCGGTGATCGCCATGACCGCCACGGCCACGCCGCTGGTGCAGAACGACATCATCGAGCAACTGGGGCTGGGCGAACCCGCCCGGTTCATTCACGGGTTCCGGCGGGCCAACATCGCCATCGAAGTAGTGGAGGTGCCGCCCAGCGAGCGCGCCGACCTGGCGCGCGAATTGCTGCAAGACGCCGCGCGCCGGCCCGCCATCGTCTACGTGCCCACACGGCGCGAGGCCGACAGTTTCGCCGCCGAACTGAAACAGGATTTCCCGGCCGCCGCCTACCATGCCGGCCTGGAATCCGAGCGGCGC